>NZ_CP012983.1:600000-900000 GCF_001411495.1 Burkholderia cepacia ATCC 25416
GGGGCCCGGTGCGACGGCGTCGGCCACGAATGCGACGGCCATCGGCATCAACAGTGTCGCGGCCGCGGCGTCCACCGTGGCGATCGGCGACAGCAATTCGGTCGCGGCCGCGGCAGGCGCGGGGTCGATCGCAGGCGGCAACAGCTCGAAGGTGTTGAGCGGCGTCGGGGCGGTCGCGCTCGGCCTGGGGCAGACGGTCAGCGGCAACGGCGCGGTGGCGATCGGCGACCCGAGCACCGCGATCGGCACCGGCGCGGTCACGATGGGTTCGAACAACACCGCGAACGGCGACGGCGCGGTTGCGATCGGCAATTCGAACCTCGCGCAGGGTACGGGCTCGCTCGCGCTCGGCAATACGTCGACGGCAGCGGCAGCCGGTGCGGTGGCGTTCGGCGCGTCGGCCGTGGCGAACAATGCAAACGACGTCGCGCTCGGTTCCGGGTCGACGACGGCCGCGCCGAATCCGACGGCGAGCGCGGTGATCGGCGGCGTCACCTACAACTTCAACGGCACCAACCCGACCAGCGTCGTCAGCGTCGGTGCGGCGGGTACCGAGCGCCAGATCACCAACGTCGCGGCCGGACGCATCAATTCGGCGAGCACGGATGCGATCAACGGGTCGCAGCTCGATGCGACGAACCAGGCGGTGAATTCGCTGTCGACGTCGACCGCGTCGAGCGTCAGTTCGTTGTCGACGGGGGTGTCGTCGTTGTCGACCGGGCTGTCGTCGGCCAATAGCGCGATCACGTCGTTGTCGACGTCGACGTCGACCGGGATCGGCTCGTTGTCGACGGGGTTGAGTTCGACCAACAGCTCGGTGACTTCGTTGTCGACGTCCACGTCGACCGGCCTGTCGTCGGCTAATAGCGCGATCACGTCGCTGTCCACGTCGACATCGACCGGCATTACCTCGCTGTCCACGGGCTTGAGTTCGACCAATAGCTCGGTGACGTCATTGTCGACGTCCACGTCGACCGGCCTGTCGTCGGCCAACAGTGCGATCACGTCGCTGTCCACGTCGACGTCGACCGGCATTACCTCGTTGTCCACGGGCTTGAGTTCGACCAACAGCTCGGTGACTTCGTTGTCGACGTCCACGTCGACCGGCCTGTCGTCGGCCAACAGCGCGATTTCGTCGCTGTCCACGTCGACGTCGACCGGCATTACCTCGTTGTCCACGGGCTTGAGTTCGACCAACAGCACCGTGACGTCATTGTCGACGTCCACGTCGACCGGGTTGTCGTCGGCCAACAGCGCGATTTCTTCACTGTCCACGTCGACTTCGACCGGCCTGAGCTCGACCAACAGTTCGGTGGCTTCGCTGTCGACTTCGACGTCGACCGGCGTCAGCTCGCTGTCCACCGGCCTGAGTTCGACGAACAGCACGGTCACGTCGCTGTCCACATCGACGTCGACCGGCATCAGCTCGCTGTCCACCGGCCTGAGTTCGACGAACAGCACGGTCACGTCGCTGTCGACATCGACATCGACGGGCATCAGCTCGCTGTCCACCGGCCTGAGTTCGACGAACAGCGCGGTCACGTCGTTGTCCACGTCGACCTCGACCGGCGTCGCTTCGCTGTCCACCGGTCTGAGCACGACCAACAGCACTGTGACATCGCTGTCCACTGCGACGTCGACGAGCATCGGCTCGTTGTCCACCGGCCTCAGCTCGACGACCAGCTCGATTTCGTCGCTGTCGACGTCGACCTCGACGACCGTCGGTTCGCTGTCCACCGGCCTGTCGAGCACGAACAGCAACCTGACGTCGCTGTCCACCGCGACGTCGACGGGCATCGGTTCGCTGTCGACCGGCCTCAGCTCGATCGCGTCGAACAACGGCAATCTTGGCAACAGTACGGCCGGCGCGATCGGCGGCGGGGCCACCTACGACCCGACGACCGGCACGATCTCCGCGCCTTCGTACGTGACGTACAACAGCGACGGTTCGACGACGATCAACAACAACGTCGGCTCGGCGATCGACAACATCAATGCGCACGGCATCAAGTATTTCCACGCGAACTCCACGGCGCCGGACAGCCAGGCGCTCGGGCTCGACAGTGTCGCGATCGGCCCGAACGCGGTCGCGAAGGTGGACGGCAGTATCGCGCTCGGCGCCGGGTCGGTGTCCGATCGCGCGACGGTGCCGGCGTCGGGGACCATCCGCAACGGCAGCGCGTCGATTCCGTTCAACACGACCGACCAGACGCTGCTGGGCGCGGTATCGGTCGGCGACGCGACGAACAAGACGTATCGCCAGATCACCAACGTCGCGGACGGCACCGGCCAGCAGGACGCGGTGACCGTGCGGCAGCTGGCCGGCGCGCTGCAGTCGTTCGCGGTCACGACGACGAAGTACTTCCATGCGAACTCGACGGCCGTCGATTCGCTCGCGGTCGGCGCGGAGTCGGTCGCGGTCGGCCCGACGACGGTGGTCAACGGCGACAACGGCGTGGGGATCGGCAACGGTGCGATCGTCGATGCCACCGCGCCGGGCGGCGTCGCGATCGGCCAGGCGGCAAGCGCCGCGCAGGCCGATGCGATGGCGCTCGGCAGCGGCGCGACGGCCACCGGCGCGCAGTCGGTCGCGCAGGGCGCCAACGCGGTCGCGGCGAGCGTCGGCAGCGTCGCCCTCGGTTCGGGCGCGCACGCCACGGCAACCGATGCGCTCGCGTTCGGGGCCGGCGCGTCGGCGACGCTCGCGAACAGCATCGCGCTCGGTTCGGGTTCGCTGACCACCGTCGGCGCGCAGACGAACTACATCGCGTACGGCCTGAGCAGTCCGCAGTCGTCGGCCGGCGAAATCAACATCGGCAACCGGCAGATCACCGGCCTCGCGGCCGGCAAGAGCGGCACCGATGCGGTCAACGTGTCGCAGCTCGACTCGGTCGCCAACCAGTTGACGACGCTGATCACCCAGCGCACGTCCAACCTCGGCGGGTCGTACACGACGAACCCGACCGGCACGAACGTGCCGCCCGGCTCGACGGGGCCGAATTCGTCGGCGGGCGGCTCGGGCGCGGTCGCATCGGGCTCGAACAGCACGGCGGTCGGCAACGGGTCGCTGGCGTCCGGCAACGGTTCGACCGCGATCGGCGTCGGCTCGACCGCAACGGGCAACGGATCGACCGCGATCGGCACGGGCAGCAACGACGGCGGGCGCTCGAACGTCGTCGCGGTCGGCTCGGCGGAGTCGGCGCGCCAGGTCGTCAACGTCGCGGCCGGCACGCAGGGCACCGACGCGGTGAACGTGAACCAGCTGAACGCGGTATCGAACCAGTTCACGCAATCGCTGAACACGGTCAACAACCAGCTCACGCAGATGCAGCAGCAGATCCAGCAGACCGATTCGATGGCGCGCGACGGGATTGCCGCGACGGCCGCCATGGCGTCGATCCCGCACATGGACCGCGACTCGAACTTCGCGATGGGGGTCGGTACGGCGAGCTTCCTCGGCCAGAAGGCGATGGCCGTCGGCATGCAGGCGCGCCTCACGGAGAACCTGAAGGCGACGCTGAACGGCGGTTTCGCCGGCAGTCAGCGCGTGGTCGGCGCCGGTATGTTGTATCAGTGGAAGTGATCCGTGCGCAGCGAACCGTTTGGGCGTGCAGCGCCGGAACGGTTCGCGCTGAACGAGAACGCATTCGCATGCGGCCGCACTGCCGCGCCGCATGCGCGATATCGAACCGATTTTCGGGAGTGAATCAGTGAAGAAAACTTCTCTTGCCCTGCTCGTGTCCGTGGTCTCCCTGGCCGCCTGCTCGAGCGCGTCCGGGCCGACGTTCAATGCATACGAACTGCAGCCGAGAAACGGCGTGCGGACGTTTCGCGTCGATTGTCACGGCATCCTGTCGAGCGAAAAGACCTGCATGAAGGTCGCGACGCGCATGTGCGACACGCAGCCGGTTCGACTGGTCGATTCGGAGGCGCCGTTCCGCGACGGCGCGGATCCGCGGTCGATCGAGTTCCAGTGCGGCGCGGCACCCGCGCCGCTTCCGGCGCCGGTGGCGGCGGCACCGGCCGCCGCGGAAAAGGTCAGCCTGACCGGCGACACGTACTTCGCGACCGACTCCGCAACGCTGACGCCCGCCGCCCGCGCTTCGCTCGACGCACTGCTGAGCCGTCAGGCGGACCGGCATTTCTCGTTGGTGAAGGTGACCGGCTATACCGACTCGGTCGGCTCGGATGCGCACAATCTGGCGCTGTCGCAGCGCCGCGCGGAGGCGGTCGGGTCGTATTTGCGCGAGCATGGCGTGAACGCGGATTCCGTGACGGCCACAGGAAAGGGGGAGGCCGATCCGGTGGGCTCCAACGAGACCGCCGAAGGGCGGGCGAGCAATCGACGCGTGGAGATCCTGCTGCAGAAGTAGCGGGTGGGGGCCGCGAACGGTACCGGCGAAGGCGGCCGGCTCGCGGCCGCATCGTCGCCATGATGATCAAGGTTGGTCGCGCGCGGCAGCCGATGCCGGCTCCGCTGCCGTCGCGCTCCGCGTCGATCATGGCGAACCGGGACAGCCGGCGCCGGACTGAACGCGGAGCGTACGACCGCCGGGTTTCCCGATCCTGTACCCTGTCCATGTCTTTCGTGCGTTCCGCGGCGGTCGTCGGCATGACGACCGCCGTGCCTTCCGTTACGATGCGCCCGGTCGATCAGCGCCGTGCCCCCGGTCGGCAGCAAGTCGATCCGGTTGCAGACCTCCAAGGCAAACATGGAAATCAAGTGGATCGAGGATTTCATCGCCCTCGCTCAATATCAAAGCTTTTCCCGGGCGGCGGAGTTCCGCAACGTCACGCAGTCGGGCTTCAGCCGTCGCATCCAGTCGCTCGAGCAATGGATCGGCGCCGAACTGATCGACCGCAGCAGTTTTCCGCCGGTCCTGACGCCTGCAGGGCGGCTGTTTCGCGAGACGGCGGAAGACGTCCTCAGCCGCCTGTTCGACACACGCGCGATCATCCGCACCGAGCAGCGCATCGCGGGCAAGAGCCTGCAGATCGCGGCGGGCCATACGATCGCGCTGAATTTCCTGCCGTCCTGGCTCAAGGCGCTTGCGCCGCATTTCGGCGAGGTGCGGGCACGCGTCGTTCCGACGAATGTCCACGATTCGATCCTGATGCTCGTCAACGGCAACTGCGAGCTGATGTTCGCCTATCACCATCCGGAGCTGCCGCTCCATCTGGACCCGGTCAGGTACGAACACGTGACGGTCGGCCTCGACACGTTGATGCCGGCCTGCCGGCCCAACCGCCGGTCGGCGCCCGCATTTCGCCTTCCCGGAACGAAGCAGCACCCGCTGCCGCTGATCTCCTATACGGACACCAGCTACTTCGGGCGCTGCCTCGCGTTGCTGCTCGATCGCGCTCCGGATGCGCCGGCGTTGCAGCTGCACTATGAATCCGACATGGCCGAAGTGCTGAAAAAGCTCGTGATGGAAGGCGAAGGCGTGGCGTGGCTGCCGCGGAGTGCGATCGCCGCCGAGCTGGCAGCCGGCGAACTCGTGCCGGCCGGGCCGGCGGCATGGAACCTCGAAATCGAGCTGCGCGTCTATCGCGACGCGTCCAATCGCAGCGAGTTCCTGGAGACGCTCTGGCAGCATCTGCACGCCGAACCCTCGCGGCGCGGCTAGGGTTTTCCCGCCTTATGCGAGTCTCGCATACCGCCATGATGCACCGGCATCATGGTCTGTTCGGCCGTCCCTACCATTCGTTCCAACGACAAATGTGACGCGTGGCCCGCGTCGCGCGGCCCGTCGCCTGCCGGCGGTCGGGCGTCACCCAAGGACGGATGGACATGAAAAATCGGCTTACCTCAAGCATCGCAATCGGCATGGTCCTCGGCGTCGCCGCCGGCTATGCGTGTCACACGAGCATCGCGGACCCGGGCACGCTCAAGACGGTCGCAGGGTATTTCTCGATCGTGACGGACATCTTTCTTCGGCTGATCAAGATGATCATTGCGCCGCTCGTGTTCGTGACGCTCGTTTCCGGCCTGGCCGGAATGGACAGCGGTGAGGACGTCGGGCGCATCGGATTGCGCTCGGTTGCATGGTTCGTCTGCGCATCGCTGGTTTCGCTGGGCCTCGGCCTCGTCATGGCCAACGCGTTGCAGCCCGGCGCCGGCCTGAACCTGGCGGAACCCGCGGGCGAGGCCAACCTCGGCCTGAATACCGCGGCACTGAACGCCAGGGACGTGATCACGCACGCGTTTCCGACCAGCCTGCTCGACGCGATGGCGCGCAACGACATCCTGCAGATTCTCGTTTTCTCCGTCTTTCTCGGCATCGCGCTGGGCGCGCTGAAGCACGATCAGCGTGTCGGCATCGTCATCCGGTCGATCGACGGCATGGTGCCGGTGATGTTGCGCCTGACGAACTACGTGATGCGCGCGGCGCCGCTGGGTGTCTTCGGTGCGATTGCGTCGTCCGTCGCGCTGCGCGGGCTCGACGTGATCTACACGTACGGCAAGCTGATCGGCGCGTTTTATCTCGGGCTGCTCGTCCTCTGGACGATCCTGATCGGCGCGGGATACCTGTTCCTCGGGCGGCGCGTCGGCGCGTTGCTGAGGGCCGTGCGCGAACCCGCGTTGATCGCGTTCTCGACCGCCAGCAGCGAAGCGGCGTATCCGCGCCTGACCGAGCAGCTCGAGAAGTTCGGTGTCGACAAGAAGGTCGTCGGTTTCACGCTGCCGCTCGGTTATGCATTCAACCTGGACGGCTCGATGATGTATCAGGCGTTTGCGGCCCTCTTCATCGCACAGGCGTTCGGCGTGCACATGCCGCTTTCGCAGCAGGTGTTCATGCTGCTGATCCTGATGTTGAGCAGCAAGGGCATGGCGAGCGTGCCGCGCGGATCGGTGGTCGTCGTCGCGGCCGTCGCGCCGATGTTCCATTTGCCGGCCGCCGGCGTGGCCATGATCCTGGCGATCGACCAGGTGCTCGACATGGGCCGCACGATGACGAACGTGATCGGCAACAGCGTGGCGACGGCCGTGATCGCGAAGTGGGAGGGCGCGCGCGCCGCGCAGCCGGACAGCGCCGCGTTCGATTCGCGGGAGCTGAACGCATGACGCACCGGGACATCGCAGGCACGGGACGGACGTTCGGCGTGGTCGGCGGCCTCGGGCCGCTGGGAAGCGCCGACGTGTTCTTCAAGCTGGTGAAGGCGACTCCGGCGTCGTCCGACGAGGATCACGTCGACCTGATCTTCGAGCAGCACCCGTTCAGAGGTTCGGGTTCGGGCAGCGCGGCGACGACGGCGCGCAAGCTGTACGTGTTCGACATGATCCGCGCGTTCGAGAAACGCGGCGTGACGACCGTGGTGCTGCCGTGCTTCCTGAGCCACACCTTCATCGACGAACTGAAGGCCAATACGCGCCTGCCGATCGTGGACATCGTCGAAGCCGTTCGCAGCCACGTGCAGCGCACGTATCCCGGCGCCATACGCATCGGCGTGCTGGCTTCGGACCATGTGCGGGCCGACGGGCTGTTCGAACGGTATTTCCCGGCGCCGCAGTTCGAGATCGTCCATCCGCGGCCGCGCGGCGATGTCGATCCCGTCACCGAGGCGATCTACGGGGCGGACGGCATCAAGCGCGGCAATCTTCGCGGCCGGCCGGTCGAGCTGCTGCGCGACGCATGCGAGGATCTGGCGGACCAGGGCGCGCAGGTCATCGTTCCGGGGCTGACGGAGATTGCGCTCGTGGCGGACGAAATCGGGCCGCTGCGGATACCGCTGATCGATTCGAATCTCGCATATGCGCAGTACGCGGTTTCGACCCGATGCGCGGCCCGTGCACCGGTATTCAAGATCGGGGTCGTCGGTGGCGTCGGGCCGGCCGCGACGGTGGACTTCCTGGACAAGATCGTTCGAAACACACCGGCTTCGCGCGACCAGGAGCACATCAAGCTGCTGGTCGAACAGAATCCGCAGATCCCGGACCGCACGGCGAACCTCGTCGGCGACGGGACCGACCCCACGATCTCGCTGTATGCGACGTGCAGGCGGCTCGAGGACGGGGAGGCGGATCTCATCGCGATTCCGTGCAATACCGCGCATGCGTTTGTCGAGCGGGTTCAACCGCACCTCGGCATTCCGATCGTAAACATGCTGACCGTGACGGCCGCCCATCTGCGCGATGCGTATCCGGGGCTGCGCGAGGTCGGCGTGCTGGCAACGTCGGGCACGATCGAAAGCGGCGTATACGAAAAGGCGCTCGAATCGTATGGATTCCGACAGGTCGCGCCGGCGCCGGCACTGCAGGCGCGCGTGATGGAAGCAATCTACGGAGAGCGGGGTGTCAAGGCCGGCTTTACGACCGGCCAGTGCCAAGCGGACATCGATGCCGCCGTCGACGCGCTGATTGCCGACGGCGTCGAAGTGATCGTTCTCGGCTGCACCGAGCTGCCGATCCTGCTGCCGGGCCGCGAATATGTCGCGCCGAACGGTGTGCGTGCGACGCTGGTCGATCCGACCGACGTGCTCGCGCGCCAATGCGTCGCGTACGCGACGGCTGCCGGTGCTTGAGCTTGAGATTGAGCTTGAGCTTGAGCTTGAGCTTGAGATTAAGCGGCCGCGCCGCCTTCGACGCGGCGGCCGGCGGGTATCGGATGTGCCGCGTGGTTCGGGCGGCGCAGGCGTGGATCAGCCGGTGCCGGTCTTGTGCGATTCCACGACGACCGCGCGTGACGAAGCGGTTTACTGAGGCCGACAAACCGGGCGCCCGGCAGCGGGCGCCATGTCAGTGTCTGAGCACGCAAACAGCGACGATTTCGTATCCGGGGTCGGCATGCATGTGCGCCGCCATTTCCGCTTCCTCATACGAACGAAACGACGTGGCATCTTCAACCGCTGGTGCCATGCCGATATCGCCATCCTCGGCGGTGCACAGGAACTGCTCGCCGGTCTTCACGACGTAGACGGACAACATGATTCCCTCCATCGTTTGCAGGGGGAAATTTCAGTCTAGCAGGCCAGAAAAGGGGCGCGGGCGGTTTGCGGCGCCTCGTTTCCGCGAGGCTGTTGCCGGAGGGTTTGCCGCGTCGGATGTCAGCCTGGCATGCGACGGGAGCGGAAAGCCGTGCACAATACCGGCATGCAGACCCCAGATCTCGAACACCTCGTCACCGTCACCATGCCCTTTGGAAAGTACAAGGGCCGACTCATTGCCGACCTGCCCGGGCCTTACCTCAACTGGCTGGCCCGCGAAGGGTTCCCGCGCGGCGAAATCGGCCGGCAGCTTGCGCTGATGCATGAAATCGACCACAACGGCCTGCGGGACTTGCTGGAGCCGTTGCGCAAACGCGGATAGCGTCGCTCGGGGCCGAACGGCTGCGCATGCGGCACCGTCGCTGGCCCGCGCGCACCTACTGTGTTGCCATTGCTGACATAGAATGGAAAGAGTAGTTGACGGCACAAAGGGGTGCCAACATGAGACGCCTTTATTTCCTCGTACCCGATACGCAGATGGCCAAGGCCATCGTCGACGATCTATTGCGCGCACGTATCATCTGGCGCCATATCCACGTCCTCGCCGATCACAGCGTCACACTCGATCAGTTACCCGAAGCATCGTTGCTGCAAAGCAGCGATGTCGTGCATGCGCTCGAGCGCGGCGTCGCGCTTGGCGGCGCGGCGGGTGCACTGATCGGCCTCGTCGCGCTGGTATTTCCCCCGGCGGAACTCGTGATCGCAGGCGGCGCCGTTGTCGGGTTGACGCTGGCGGGAGCGGGTTTCGGGGCGTGGACCGCCGCGATGATCGGCATTGCCGAGCCGAACGCGCGACTCCAGCGATTTCGCGAGGCCATACAGGAAGGCCAGATTCTGATCATGGCCGATGTGCCGGCATTGCGAGAGCAGGAAATCGAGGAGATGGTCGCCAGGCACTTTCCGACGGCGGACCTGGAAGGCGCCGAGCCCACGACACCGATCTTCCCCTGACGCGCGACAGCAAGCCGGCCTGCCCGATACCCGGGTTCATCGACGCATTTCGTCGAGCGCACGGCCGCGCGCGGAGAAGGGCGTTCGCACGTTGCGCAGGCAACCCTGCTTCCGAATCGCTCGAGTGACGCAGGCCCGACGCGCGTGACGCCCTCGGAACCGAAGCGCCGACGTCGAAGTGTCGGCAAGGAGGTCGTATGGAACTGCACATGCAATCGCACCATTGGGCGCGTCGGACGCCGGACTGGGTCGCCGCCGCCGTGGCCGGTCTCGCAGGCGGTGCGCTGGTGATCGCGCTGGAATTCGTCTGGTCGACACTCGTGCTCGGCTCGAGCCCGTGGCAACCGACACACAAGATCGCGGCGATGGTGATGGGCCGCAGCGCGCTCGGCCAGATGACGCAATTCAACCTTGAAATCGTCGCGATGGCGCTGCTGCTGCACTACGTGCTCGGCGCGATCATGGGGGTGATGCTCGCCGCGATCATGGCGCCTTTCCGCCTCGATTCAAGCGTGGGCATGGAAGCCGCCATCGGGCTGGCGTTCGGGATCGTCGCGTACGGGTGGAACTTCTACGTCATGACGGCCGTGTTCCCGTGGTTCGTCTCCGAGCGGGGTGCCGGGCCGTTGCTGGCCAACCTGTTGTTCGGCGTGGTTGCGGCCATCACTTACGGCAGGCTGGAGCGATTGCGCAAGCACAACGTGGACGACTGATACATCGCGTTTCCCGCCGCGCCGAGCCTGACCACCCGGCGTTCGCGGGAGACACGGAACCCGGCGTCGGCGGCGCCGGCGAGTGATATGCAGCGAGGCGGCCTATGGCCCTTGCGATTGCCCTGGTCCTGATCATCCTGTTGGCGGTGGGGTTTCACTTTGCCAGTCCGTGGTGGATCACGCCGATCGCGTCGAACTGGGTGCGCATGGACGACATGCTGACGATCACGCTCGTCATCACCGGTGCATTCTTCATCGCCATCAACCTGTTCATCGTCGTCGCGCTGGTGCGCTATCGCCACCGCAGCGGGCATCGCGCGGCCTACGAACCGCACAACCGCCGGCTGGAATGGTGGCTGATCGGCCTGACCGCCGTCGGCGTGGCGGCGTTGCTGGCGCCGGGGCTGTTCGTCTACGCGGACTACATCCGGCCGCCGCGCAACGTGCTGCAGATGGAAGTGCTCGGCCAGCAATGGCAATGGCGTTTCCGTTTCGCGGGCCCCGGCGGCAAGCTGGGCACGACGGACGTGCGCTACATCAGTAACGACAACCCGTTCGGCCTGAACCCCGCCGACCCCAACGGCCGCGACAATTACCTGATCGAGACGCCCGAGGTGCACCTGCCGCTCAACCGGCCGGTCCAGGTGCTGACGCGCTCGCGCGACGTGCTGCACGATTTCTACGTTCCGCCGTTCCGGGCGCGGATGAACATGGTGCCGGGCATGGTGACCACCTTCTGGTTCACGCCGACCAAGGCGGGGCGCTACGACATCCTGTGCGCGCAGCTCTGCGGGATCGGGCACTCCGGCATGCGCGGCGTGGTGGTCGTGGAAGACGAAGCCGCGTTCTCGCGCTGGCTGGCGCAGCAGCCCACCTTCGCGCGGCAGCAACTCGCCCGCGTGCAGGCAGCCCCCGCCGCTGCCGGCGGCAGCGCACACGCGCTCGCCGAACTGGGCAAGACGCTCGCGGCGGCCAAGGGCTGCGTCGCCTGCCATACCGTGGACGGCAGCCCGCTCGTGGGCCCGACCTGGAAGGGCCTGTACGGCAAGACCGAAACGATGGCCGACGGCAGCACCGCGAAGGTGGACGAAGCCTATCTGCGCGCGTTCATCCGCGATCCGGCGGCGCGGGTCGTGAAGGGGTTCTCGCCGATCATGCCGCGCTTCGACCTGAGCGACCAGGAACTGTCCGCACTGGTGGCATATATCGAGGCGCAAGGCGGGCCGCCTCCGGCCGGTACCGCGGCCAGGCAATAGCGGAGCAGAAACCATGACCTATGCGCACACCGACCACGCCCCGCAGAGCTTCTGGACCCGCTATGTCTGGAGCCAGGACCACAAGGTCATCGCGGTGCAGTATGCGATGACGGCCATCGCGATCGGGCTGGTCGGCCTCGTATTGTCCGACCTGATGCGGCTGCAGCTCGGCTTTCCGGGCAAGTTCGCCTTCATCGACGCGAACCACTACTACCAGTTCGTCACGATGCACGGGATGATCATGGTGATCTACCTGCTGACGGCGCTGTTCCTGGGCGGCTTCGGCAACTACCTGATCCCGCTGATGCTCGGCGCGCGCGACATGGTGTTCCCGTTTCTCAACATGCTGAGCTACTGGGTCTACCTGCTGGCCGTGCTGGTGCTGGCGGCGAGCTTCTTCGTGCCGGGCGGGCCGACCGGCGCGGGCTGGACGCTGTATCCGCCGCAGGCCATCCTGCCGGGCACGCCGGGCGTCGAATGGGGCATCGTGCTGATGCTCGTGTCGCTGGCGATCTTCATCGTCGCGGCGACGATGGGCGGCCTGAATTACGTGACCACCACGCTGCAGGCACGCACGCGCGGCATGACGCTGATGCGCATGCCGCTCACGGTGTGGGGCATCTTCATCGCGACCATCATGGCGCTGCTGGCGTTTCCGGCGCTGTTCGTGTCGGCGGTGATGATGCTGTTCGACAGGACGCTCGGCACCAGCTTCTTCGTGCCGGCCGTGGTGTCGATGGGGCAGACGCTCAAGCATGCCGGCGGCAGCCCGCTGCTGTTCCAGCACCTGTTCTGGTTCTTCGGGCATCCGGAGGTCTACATCGTCGCGCTGCCGGCCTTCGGCATCGCGTCGGACCTGATCAGCACGCACGCGCGCAAGAGCATCTTCGGCTACCGGATGATGGTGTGGGCCATCGTCATCATCGGCGCGCTGAGCTTCGTGGTCTGGGCGCACCACATGTTCATCGCCGGCATGAATCCGTACTTCGGCTTCTTCTTCGCCACCACCACGCTCATCATCGCCGTGCCGACCGCCCTCAAGGTCTACAACTGGGTGCTGACGCTGTGGCGCGGCGATATCCACCTGACCGTGCCGATGCTGTTCGCCATCGGCTTCATCAGCACCTTCGTGCTGGGCGGGCTGACCGGGCTCTACCTCGGCAACGTGAGCGTGGACATCCCGCTGTCGAACACGTATTTCGTGGTCGCGCACTTCCATATGGTGATGGCCGTGTCGCCGATCCTGGTGGTGTTCGGCGGCCTCTACCACTGGTACCCGAAGGTGACGGGCCGCATGCTCGACGACACGCTCGGGCGCGCGCACTTCTGGATCACCTTCGTCGGCACCTATGCGATCTACTTCCCGATGCACTATCTCGGCATCCTCGGCATGCCGCGGCGGTATTACGCGTACCAGGGCTACAGCTTCATCCCGCATTCGGCGCAGACGCTCAACACGTTCATCACCGTCGTCGCGCTGATCGTCGCGGCGGCGCAGTTGCTGTTCCTGTTCAACCTCGCGTGGAGCCTCGTGCACGGCCGGCGCGCCGACGGCAACCCGTGGCGGGCCACCACGCTGGAATGGCAGACGCCGCAAACGCCGCCCGCGCACGGCAACTGGGGCGCGGCGCTTCCCGTCGTCTACCGCTGGGCATACGAATACAGTCCGCCGGGGCAAGAGGAAGATTTCGTGCCGCAAAACCAGCCGCCCGCGACGGTGCCTGAACCGGCCCACCCGGCGCTTCACCCCGGCGAGGCCCACGAATGACCACGCTGCCGCGCCCCTTCGTTCACGACGCGCCACCCGGCTTGCCGAATGCGGGCCGCACCGGTCTGATCGTCTTCATGGCGGTCGCGACGACGTTGTTCTCGCTGCTGCTGCTCGCCTATGCAATGCGCATGCGCGAGCCCGACTGGCAGCCGATCCCGCATCCGGCGCTGCTGTGGTGGAACACCGGCGCGCTGGCGCTGGCCAGCGTCGCCATGCAGCGAGCCCGGCAACTGACCTTGCACCGCACCGCGTGGCTCGTGTGCGGCGGCGTGCTGGCGGCCGTGTTCGTGGCTGGGCAACTGACCGCCTGGCACCTGCTGTCGGCTGGCGGGCAGACCGTTGCGGTCAATCCGTCGAACAGCTTCCTCTACCTGCTCACCGGCCTGCACGGATTGCATGTGCTGGGCGGGCTGGCGGCGTGGGCGATGACGATCGCGCAGCTCCGGCGCGCGGACCCGTTCCGGGCCCGGCGTGTCATCGATCTGTGCGCGCTCTACTGGCATTTCCTGCTCGCGGTGTGGCTCGTGCTGCTGGCGGCGATGTGGTGGCTGACCCCCGGGATCGTCGCCGCCGTCTGCGGGCCGCTGTATGGAGCCGCGCGATGACCGCGCCCACGGCCCCCACCGGATCCGCCGCCGATTCGCCCGCGGCCCCGCCTGTCGATGCGCCGTCCGCCGACGCCCGGCCCGACGGCTGGCGCGGCATCGTCACGGATTGGTCGGCCGATCGCGAAGCCTTCAAGGTGCCGTGGGGCAAGGCGATGATGTGGATCTTCCTGCTGTCGGACACCTTCGTCTTCAGCAGTTTCCTGATCGGCTACATGACGGTGCGCATGTCGACCACGGCGCCGTGGCCCGATACCGCGAAGGTGTTCGGGCTCAGCGTGGGCGGCGTGGAGGTGCCGTTGCTGCTGATTGCGATCATGACGTTCACGCTGATCAGCAGCAGCGGCACCATGGCGATGGCCGTCAACTTCGGCTACCGGCGCAACGCGAGGCCCGCCGCCGCGCTGCTGCTGGCGACCGCGCTGCTGGGCGCCACCTTCGTGTCGCTGCAGGCGTTCGAATGGAGCAACCTGATCTTCCGGGAAGGCATCCGCCCGTGGGGCAATCCGCTGGGCGCGGCGCAGTTCGGCGCGTGCTTCTTCACGATCACCGGGTTCCACGGCTTTCACGTGACCTGCGGCGTGATCTACCTGCTGCTGATCGCGCGCAAGATCCTGCAGCCGGGGTTCACCGAACACGGCAACTTCCAGATCGTCGAGATCGCCGGCCTGTACTGGCACTTCGTCGACCTGGTGTGGGTGTTCATCTTCGCGCTGTTCTACTTGTGGTGAGGCAGGCCATGGACCATACCGATCCCGCCGACCGACCCGACGCCGCGCACGGCCAGCAGCATCCGATCGGCCTCTACCTGAAGATCTGGGGCCTGCTGTTCGTGCTGAGCACGTTGTCGTACCTGGTCGACTATTTCAACGTGCAGGGCCTGTTGCGCTGGGTACTGATCGTCGTGCTGATGATCGCCAAGGCCGGGCTGATCGTGTCGATCTTCATGCACATGATGTGGGAGCGGCTGGCGCTGGTGTACGCGATCCTCGTGCCGCCGCTGTGCCTGCTGGTGCTCATGGTGCTGATGGCGGCCGAGGCGCATCACACGTTCGGGATGCGGGAATTGTTTTTTCGGTGATTCCTTCGCAGGGGGTAAACGTGTCGCAGCGCGACGGGCACGGTGACGGGCCGCGGTTGTGCGCCGGGCGGCTTCGCGGCATCGGAGGATGCCGGTCATCCGGCCACGCAAACATCGAGGAGGGCAAGATGAAGTTTTCACGCCGACGTTTTATCGCTGCCACCACCGTTCTGGCATCCGCGCTGGCCGTTGGGCGCCGCGCGGCCGCGGCAGATGCCGGGGCCGGTGCCGTGCAGGAAACCGATGCAAACGCCCAGGCCCTCGGCTACAAGACGGATGCAAGCCGGGTCGACCATGCGAAATTCCCGAAATTTCAGGCGGGCGAGGCCTGCGCGAACTGCCAGTTCTTCCAGGGCAAGACCGGTGCGGCCACGGCGCCGTGCACCATTTTCGGCGGCAAGCAGGTCAATGCGAAAGGCTGGTGCGGCGCTTACGCGAAAAAGGCGTAGCAGGGCAGGGGCGAGCGGGTGGCCGGGATACGTGATGCCCGGCCCACCTCATGACTGATCGGACTCGAGCCAAGCACCCGGCGCGACGCGAAATCCGGATGGCAGGCAAGGGTCAGAGATCGCCGCGCACTTCACCGGTTCCCAGCGCGGTCCGCTGCCGGTTGACTTCCGCCCAAAGCTCGTCGCTGTCGTCATTGCGCAGCAGGACCATCCAGTCCAGCTGATCGTCGGTTACGTCGAAGTATTCCAGGATCTCGCGGCGAGCCGCATCGACGAACTGCGCGAATTCCGGGGTTGCCTGGGCCTGTGCGTGCAACGCGTCGTATTCCGCATCGTCCGCGCCGCCGCCGTGCTCGTCGATGTAGCGCGAGATCCACTGGTCTATTTCGCGGTCGTAGTCGGCTTCGGCGCGCATCGCTTGCACGGCCGTGTGGAAATCCAGTTGGGCAAACGCGGCGATCGCCGCCGTTGTCGCCTCGTCGAATGTAGTCGTCATTCCATTTCTCATGTTGATCAGCGCGCATCATCGCATGGGCTGCGCCCGGGCAGGTGCGTTGGATCCGGATGGCGCAACACACGGCTTGCGTGCCGAAGTCCGACCCGGGCAACGGCACCATTTTCGGAAGGTTGATGCCTCCGCCGGATATCGCGTCGGCGGTATGTTACCGGCTCGAAACGACCCGGAGCGGTCAGCCGGTCAACACGCAATCATCGGCTGTTGGAAATCACGTCGCTCATGTATTGATTCAGGTCGCGAAAATCCTGGACGGTCCAGGCGTGCGGCGCCAGCTTGACGCCGTTCTCCCTCAAGGTTCTCGGAATCAGGTCCCCGTTCGGGCGAAGTATTACCGATGAAACGATGACGCCTGGATAATCGTGGAGCCGCTTTTTGAACGCGGCAGTCGTGAGGTCAGGCGTCGGGGGATTGCTTTTCCTGGCCAATGGCCCGGTGCCCTTGATATCTGCGCCATGGCACATCGCGCATCTCTGTATGAAGAGATTTTTCCCGTTGATGTTTTGCGAGAAGGCGAGTGACGGCTGAGTCAACACCCACGCTCCCAGCGAAGTGATGAGCAATGCTCTTGCTTTCATTTTCCTTGTCGTATCACACGGATTGCCGGGCCGGGGAGTATAAACGCGTTGTCGCGGAATGGCCGCGCCTCCCACCGCCATCCCATACCGCCCTCAGGGTCGTCATGGAAAACTGTATGAATATACAGTATAGTGTCCGTCGAAATCGGGCCGCACAGGTGCAACCCTTGCGGCGCGTGCGCCGCGCCTGCGGGCATCCGCCGCAGCGTTCCGGCACCGGGCACTCTGGTTAACTCATTCGGACGGGCAGGCAAATTGTCATCCAGCAATCTGATCCGCATTCGCGGAGCACGTCAGCACAACCTCAAGAACCTCGATCTCGACCTGCGCACCGGCGAGATGACGGTCGTCACCGGCCCGTCGGGCTCCGGCAAGTCGAGCCTCGTGTTCGACACGCTGTACGCGGAAGGCCAGCGGCGCTACGTCGAGACGTTCAGCGCGTACGCGCGGCAGTTCCTCGACCGGATGGACCGCCCGCAGGTCGAGCGGGTCGACGGCGTGCCGCCCGCGATCGCGATCGACCAGACCAACCCGGTGCGCAGTTCGCGCTCGACCGTCGGCACGATGACCGAGCTGAACGATCACCTGAAGCTGCTGTACGCGCGCGCGGCCGAGCTGTTCGACCGCAAGACCGCGCGGCAGGTGCGGCACGACACGCCGGAGACGATCTACGCGGAACTCGTCGCGCGCACGCGGGCGGACGATCCGCGCGTCGTCGTCACGTTCCCGGTCGAGCTGCCCGAAACGGCGTCCGATGAAGAAGTCGCGCAGTGGCTGTCCGCGAGCGGTTACACGCGGGTGCAGGCGCAGCGCGAGGTCGCGTCGCCCACCGGGCCGCGCAAGGTGCTCGACGTGGTGGCCGACCGCTTCCGCGTGCAGCAGGCCGACAAGGTGCGCGTGGTCGAGGCGATCGAGGCGTCGCTGAAACGCGGCGGCGGGCGCGTGAACGTGTACGTGCTGGCGCCGGAAGCGGAAAACGCGATCGCCGAGCCGCAGGTGTGGCGCTTCTCCACCGGGCTTCACGATCCCGACAGCGATCTGCGCTACGCGGAGCCGCAGGCGGCGCTGTTCTCGTTCAATTCGGCGTACGGCGCGTGCGAAACCTGCCGCGGCTTCGGCCGCGTGATCGGCGTCGATCTCGGCCTCGTGATTCCCGACGCGCGCAAGACGCTGCGCGGCGGCGCGATCAAGCCGATGCAGACGCCCGCGTGGAAGGAGTGTCAGGACGACCTGATGCGCTACGCGGCGAAAGCCGGCATCCCGCGCGACACGCCGTGGGCCGAGCTGTCGGACGCCGAGCGCGACTGGGTCGTCAACGGTTCGCCGGACTGGAACGGCAAGTGGCAGAGCCAGTGGTACGGCGTGAAGCGCTTCTTCGGCTATCTCGAGTCGAAAGCGTACAAGATGCATATCCGCGTGCTGCTGTCGAAATACCGCAGCTACACGCCGTGCGACGTGTGCGGCGGCGCGCGCCTGAAGACGGAGTCGCTGCAGTGGCGGCTCGGCTCGAAAGAGAACGCCGACGGCGTGCTCGCGCCGGCCGGCCGCTTCATGCCGCGCGGCGTCGACTGGAGCCGCGCGCAGCTCGAGGCGCTGCCGGGCCTGACCGTGCACGACCTGATGCTGTTGCCGATCGAGCGTATCCGCCGCTTCTTCGACGACATCAGCCTGCCGAGCGCGCTGCTCGACGATGCATTGAAGCTGCTGCTCGCCGAAGTGCGCACGCGCCTGAAATACCTGTGCGACGTCGGGCTCGGCTACCTGACGCTCGACCGGCAGAGCCGCACGCTGTCGGGCGGCGAGGTGCAGCGGATCAACCTGACGACGGCGCTCGGCACGTCGCTCACGAAAACCCTGTTCGTGCTCGACGAACCGAGCATCGGGCTGCATCCGCGCGATCTCACGCGGATCGTCGAGGCGATGCAGCGGCTGCGCGATGCGGGCAATACGCTGGTGGTGGTCGAACACGATCCGTCGGTGATGCTCGCGGCCGATCGCCTGATCGACATGGGGCCCGGCCCCGGCGAGCGCGGCGGCACGATCGTCTACGACGGCACGCCGGGCGACATCCGCTCCGCGCACACGCTGACGGGCGAGTATCTCGGCGGCCGCAAGCATGTCGCGCATGCGTCGAACTGGGCGCGCCGGGTGGTCGACGCGAATACGCCGCGCATCGTGCTCGAAGGGGCGAGCGAACACAACCTGCGCGACGTGACGGTCGAGATTCCGCTGCAGCGGCTCGTCTGCGTGACGGGCGTGTCGGGGTCCGGCAAGTCCACGCTGCTGCAGGACGTGCTCTATCCGGCGATGGCGCGGCACCACGGCAAGGCGACCGAGTCGCCGGGCGCGTACCGCAGCCTCACGGGCGCCGACCAGGTGGGCGACGTCGTGTTCGTCGACCAGTCGCCGATCGGCAAGACCACCCGTTCGAACCCGGCGAGCTACGTCGGCGCGTTCGACGAGATCCGCAAGCTGTTCGCGAAGGCGCCGCTCGCGCTGCAACGCGGCTACGGCGCCGGCACGTTCAGCTTCAACTCGGGCGACGGCCGTTGCCCGACCTGCGGCGGCTCGGGCTTCGAGCACATCGAGATGCAGTTCCTGAGCGACGTCTACCTGCGCTGCCCGGACTGCGACGGCAGCCGCTACCGCGCGGAGATTCTCGAAGTGCGCATCGAGCGCGACGGCCGCGCGCTGAGCATCGCCGACGTGCTCGATCTCACCGTCAGCGAAGCAGCCGCGTTCTTCGCGACCGACGCCGAGGTGCTGCGCGTGTTGCAGCCGATCGTCGACGTCGGCCTCGAATACGTGAAGCTCGGCCAGCCGGTGCCGACGCTGTCGGGCGGCGAAGCGCAGCGCCTGAAGCTGGCCGGCTTCCTCGCCGAATCGGCGGCGGCCGTGAACGGCCGCCGGGTCGTCACGGAAGAGGCGCGCATCGCGCGGGCGAAGCTGTTCATGTTCGACGAGCCGACCACCGGGCTGCACTTCGACGACATCGCGAAGCTGATGCAGGCGTTCGGCAAGCTGCTCGCGGCCGGCCATTCGCTGATCGTGATCGAGCACAACCTCGACGTGATCCGCGCGGCCGACTGGCTGATCGATCTCGGCCCGGAAGGCGGCGACGGCGGCGGCCTCGTGCTGTGCGCGGGCACGCCCGACGACGTGAAAGCCTGCGCCGCATCGCATACCGGCGTGGCGCTGCTGCAGTACGAACGCGCGATGGATGCCGACATGGCACTCGCCGACGAAGGCAAGCCGCTGCAGGCCGTGCTGAACGCGGCGCGCGAGCGGCGTGCGATCGAAGGCGAGGACGTCGTGCGGATCGTCAACGCGCGCGAGCACAACCTGAAGGCGCTCGACGTCGACATCCCGCACGGCAAGTTCAACGTGATCACCGGCGTGTCGGGTTCCGGCAAGTCGACGCTCGCGTTCGACATCCTGTTCCACGAAGGCCAGCGCCGTTACCTCGAATCGCTGAACGCGTATGCGCGCTCGATCGTGCAGCCGGCCGGCCGCCCCGAAGTCGACGCGGTGTACGGCATCCCGCCGACCGTCGCGATCGAGCAGCGGCTGTCGCGCGGCGGGCGCAAGAGCACGGTCGCGACCACGTCCGAGGTGTGGCACTTCCTGCGGCTGCTGTACGTGAAGCTCGGCCTGCAGCATTGCATCCACGACGGCACGCCGGTCACGTCGCAATCCGTCGAATCGATCGCCGCGCAGTTGCTGCGCGATCATCGCGGCGAACACGTCGGGCTGCTTGCGCCGCTCGTCGTGAACCGCAAGGGCGTATATACGGATCTCGCGAAGTGGGCGAAGGCGCGCGGCAGCACGCATCTGCGCGTCGACGGCGAGTTCGTGCCGGTCGATCCGTGGCCGAAGCTCGACCGCTTCCGCGAGCATACGATCGAGCTGCCGGTCGCCGATATCGTCGTGTCCCCCGACAACGAAGCCGAACTGCGACGCGTGCTCGACGAGACGCTCGAGCTCGGCAAGGGCGTGATGCATCTGCTCGCGCCGCTCGACGGGCTGCACGACGCGATGCAGAACGATCATTCGACCGCGCGGGTCGGCACGGTCAAGGTGCTGTCGGTCAAGCGTGCGTGCCCGGTGTGCGGCACGAGCTACCCGGAGCTGGACCCGCGGATGTTCTCGTACAACAGCAAGCACGGCTGGTGCACGACCTGCGTCGGCACCGGCGTCACGCTCACGCGCGAACAGCGCGCCGCGTACGACGACACGGTGCTCGCCGGGGACGATCGCGGCCGCGAGCAGACACTGCCGTCGGACGAACAGGAACCGGAAGGCGTCGGCAACGAGCCGTGCCCGGATTGCAACGGCACGCGGCTGAATCCGACCGCGCGGGCGGTGACGTTCGACGCGCATCCGATCGTCGAGGTCGCGCAATGGACGGTGTCGGACACGCGCCGCTGGATCGACGGGCTGGAGCTGACGGGGCGCGACGCGCAGATCGCGCGCGACATCGTCAGCGAGATCGGCAGCCGCCTCGCGTTTCTCGAGGAAGTCGGGCTCGGCTACCTGAGCCTCGATCGCGCGGCGCCGAGCCTGTCGGGCGGCGAAGCGCAGCGCATCCGGCTCGCCGCGCAGCTCGGCAGCAACCTGCAGGGTGTGTGCTACGTGCTCGACGAACCGACGATCGGCCTGCATCCGCGCGACAACCAGATCCTGCTGGATGCGCTGCGCAAGCTCGGCGACAAGGGCAACACGCTCGTCGTCGTCGAACATGACGAGGACACGATCCGCCGCGCCGATCACATCATCGACATCGGCCCGGGCGCGGGCAAGCGCGGCGGCACGCTGGTCGCCGAGGGCGCGGTCGCCGATCTGGCCGCGCAGCCGGATTCCGTGACGGGCCGCCTGCTCGCGCAGCCGATGACGCATCCGCTGCAGCCACGCCGCAGCGTGAGCCTGCCGGGCAAGAAGGGCGGCGCGGCCGTGCCGGAAGCCTGGCTGACCGTGCACGGTGCGCGGCTGCACAACCTGCGCGACGTCACGGTCGGCATTCCGCTCGCGCGGCTCGTCGCGGTCACGGGCGTGAGCGGCTCGGGCAAGTCGACGCTCGCGCGCGACGTGCTGATGACGAACCTGCTCGACGCGGTCGGCCGCTCGGTGCTGTCGTCGCCGGCCACGCGCCGCGCGCGCAAGGCCGCGCAGCAGGACACGCCGGCCGCCAACCGTCGCTCGAGCGTGCTTGCGTGCAGTGCGCCGCGGCCGTCGCTGAACGTCACGCATGCATGGCAGGGCTGCGAATCGCTGAGCGGCTGGGAGCAGATCGACCGCGTGCTCGAAGTCGACCAGACGCCGATCGGCAAGACGCCGCGCTCGTGTCCGGCCACCTATATCGGCGTGTGGGACACGATCCGCAAGCTGTTCGCCGATACGCTGGAAGCGCGTGCGCGCGGCTACACGGCGTCGCGCTTCTCGTTCAACACCGGCGACGGGCGTTGCCCCGCATGCGAAGGGCAAGGCGTGCGCACGATCGGCATGAGCTTCCTGCCCGACGTGAAGGTGCCGTGCGACGTGTGCCACGGGCAGCGCTTCAACCCGGAGACGCTCGCGGTCACGTGGCGCGGCCGGAACATCGGCGACGTGCTGACGATGGAGATCGACGAGGCAGTGGAGTTTTTTGCGCCGATCTCGAACATCGCGCATCCGTTGCAGCTGATGAAGGATGTCGGCCTCGGCTACCTGACGCTCGGCCAGCCGTCGCCGACGTTGTCGGGCGGCGAGGCGCAGCGCATCAAGCTCGTCACCGAGCTGACGAAGGTGCGCGACGACATCACGCGGCGCGGCCAGAAGGCGCCGCACACGCTGTACGTGCTCGACGAGCCGACGGTCGGCCTGCACATGGCGGACGTCGCGAAGCTGATTCGCGTGCTGCACCGGCTCGTCGATGCGGGGCACAGCGTCGTCGTGATCGAGCACGACCTCGACGTGATCGCGGAAGCCGACTGGATCATCGATCTCGGGCCGGAAGGCGGCGTGGGCGGCGGCACGATCGTCGCGGCGGCGCCGCCGGAAGCGCTCGTGCGGGTGAGCGCGAGCCATACGGGGCAGGCGCTCAAGCCGGTGCTCGCGCGAACGGGCGCGGGCGAAGGGGAAGCCGAGCGCGAGGGAGAAGCGCGGGTAGGGTGAGCGCGGCACTTAGTGTTGAGAGCCTCGGTGCCAGGGGGATTGCCTCCCGGCTAACGGGCTCGGTTCTTTTCTTTCAAGACGTGGGGTAATGGCTCCGGTGTGGCGCCGTTACCCCGCTTCCGATACGCGAAGCCTCGCGCTATCGGAGCTTCGTTTTCTGGTGTCGACCGGCGCCATCCCCGTATGCGGTGCCGTCAGGTCTGCCGGCGGCTCGCTCGATCGCGTGCCCGTCACTTGAAACACATCCCCCACGCGTTTCCGCGCTGTCGCATCCATTCCGTGATCGGGCTCGGTTGCACATCGAACCGTTGTGCCAGTGCGGCCAGCGTCCGCTCGCCTTTAGCGTTGCAAGCGCAGCACTTTTGCATCGAACCCCGCCGGGTGTGACCGTCGGGTTCTCTTCTTCATCGTCCAGGTTCCTGGGCCGGCATTATCGCGGGCCAGCGGATCGAGCGTTCGACTTACACACCTGCCCGGATTTGCGAGGCCACGCCTGAATCAATCGCGAATTCCATTATGTGTGTGCGCGCTATCGGTTTTGATCCGCGCGTCATATTCATAGAAGAAATGACCGCAACGGGGCAGTCGCACGTTCTCCATAATCGACATTCGAGATTACCTGCCTATTCGACGCTTTTTCATGAAAGTTTGAATCCGGTCAGCCCGGCCATTCGCGAGGTTGAGTTCGATGTCGCGTTTCCTTTCGATCCCCGATAAAAACCCGCTCGCCGAAGAGGCGAGCGCGCGCGTTTTGGTCGATGGTGCCGTGCTGGTCGTGCGTCATGCCTGCCGACAGGCAGATTGGGCAGATCCCGGGCCGACAGCACGCGGCGCGTGTACCACCAGACAGACCCAATGACGAAGGATACGAAAGTGAGCAACGTCCGCATTGATCACATTGCCTTCCTGACACCGGGCAATTACGCCGGTGAAGACGCGGCGGCGGGATTCGAGCAGACGCTCGAACTGTTCGGCGCGGGCGAAGCGCTCGGTTACGACAGCGCGTGGGTGCGGCAACGCCACCTCGAGCGCGCCGTCTCGTCGGCCGCCACGTTTCTCGCGGCGGCGAGCCAGCGCACGGCCCGGATCGGATTGGGCGCCGCGGTCATCCAGATGGGATACGAGAATCCATTCCGGCTGGCCGAGGATCTCGCGACCGTCGACGTGCTCTCGCGCGGGCGGCTCAATGTCGGGCTCAGCGCGGGCGCACCGAATCACGGCGCGCTGCTGGGCGAGCGGCTGTTCGACACCGATCCGGATCTCGTCGACTTCTCGCACGCGCGTGTGGCACGCCTGCGCCGCAATCTCGCCGGCGACTGGCTCGGCGACGACGACACGTTCGTCGAATCGGCCGCGGGCCGGGTGCGGCCGCGCGTGAGCCCGTTTGCGCCCGGCCTGACGGGGCGACTCTGGTACGGAGGCGGTTCCAGGCGGTCGATCGAATGGGCCGCCAGGAACGGGTTCAACCTGCTGATCGGCAATATAACCACGGGCGAGGGCACCGATAGCCATATCGACGCCCAGTTGCGGCAACTGGATCTGTATCGCGACCATTGGCATGAAGCTCACGCTCCGCGGATCGCGCTGGGGCGCGTGATCGTCCCGACCGACGGCGCGAGCGCGAAGGAGCGCGAACGCTATCGCGCGTTTGCCGACGCGCGTCATGCCCGCACGCTGGCGCCGCAGGGCGAGCGGCGCACGCTGTTCGCGCCGGATCTCGTCGGCAGCTCGGACGAGATCGTGGAGCGGCTGCTGGCCGACCCGGTGGTCGGACAGGTGCGGGAGCTGCGCCTCGAATTGCCTTACGACCTGCCGTTCGAGAACTACCGGCAGATTCTCGAGGACTTCATCACGCGTATCGCCCCGGCACTCGGGTGGCAGCCGGTTGACCGGCGCGAGCCCGCCGCGGCCTGATGCGATCGACATGACATTCCATCGAATGGCGCACGTGATTGAAGTCGGCGACGGACCGGATGCCGCCGGGCACGCCGCACCTTCGATCTCGTTGCAACTGGACCGAACATGACAACCGCTTCTCCATCCCGGCTCGCGGCAATCGGCCGCCCGCGCCGCTTCGGCAACAAGCAGACGCATCCGGTACGCCGCTTCGGCGGCATCGCGATCGCCATTGCGCTGCATCTCGTCCTGATCTGGGCGCTCGTGAACGGTCTCGCGACGCGGGTCGTCCAGATCGTCCAGCAACCGATCGAGGCACGCATCATCGCACCGGTGAAGCCGCCGCCGCCACCGCCGCCACCGAAGCCGGTCGAAAAGGTCGTGTCGAAGCCGCGGGTGACGGCGCCGCCGCCGCCGTTCGTGCCGCCGCCCGAGGTGCACGTGCAGGCCCCGCCGCAGCCGACCATCACGCACCAGGACGTGCCGGTCCAGAGCGCACCGGTGCACGAGGCGCCGCCGGCGCCGGCGCCGGTGACGGTCACGAAGCCGGTGAACCACGAGATCGGCGTGGTCTGCCCGAATTCGGACGAAGTCCGGTCGTCGATCGTCTACCCGGCGGAGGCGCAGGACAACAACATCACGGGCGATGTCACGGTCGAATTCACGGTGGACCCGGACGGCCGCGTCACGAACCTGCGGGTCGCGCAGCCGGCCGACCCGGTGCTCAATCGTGCGGCGCTCAATGCGGTCAAGCGCTTCAACTGTATCGCCCAGGGGCAATCCGTGCGTGTGCGGGTACCGTTTTCCTTCAACCTGAACTGACGGGGAAGGCAACGCGGCAGACGCCGCCTGCTTCCCGGATCGATCCGAAATAGATATGGAGTGCGTATGAGAAAGCAATTTCGGGCCGCGCTGGCGGCAAGCCTGATGATCGCCGCCGGCGTGGGCGGCACGCTGGTCGCCCCGCAATCCGTGCTTGCCCAGGAGAAGGCGGCACAGGTCGAGACAGCATCCGGCGCATCGCCGATCGTGGCGGCGCCGGCTGCGTCGAACGGATCGGAGCGCCCGGTGCCGCCGCCCGAACCCGCGACGTCGGCCACCGTCGAGAATCCGTATGGGCTGGGCGCGCTGTGGGCGAACGGCGACTTCGTCGCGCGTTTCGTACTGGGGCTGCTCGTGGTCATGTCGCTCGGCAGCTGGTACGTCATGGTCACCAAGTTCATCGAGCAGGCGCGGGCGAACGGCCGCGCGAAGTCGGCCGACGAGCAGGTCTGGAATGCGCCGACGCTGGCCGAGGGTGCCGCCCAGCTCGACGATACGTCGCCGTTTCGCTTCATCGCCGAGAACGCGATCGAGGCGGGCGAACACCACGACACCGCGCTGCTCGATTCGGTCGACCGCAATACCTGGATCGAGCTGAACATCGAGCGCTCGATCACCAGCGTGTCGAACCGACTGCAGGATGGCCTGGCGTTTCTTGGCACGGTGGGTTCCACCGCACCATTCGTCGGCCTGTTCGGCACCGTGTGGGGCATCTATCACGCGCTGACGGCCATCGGCATCGCGGGCCAGGCGTCGATCGACAAGGTTGCCGGCCCGGTGGGCGAGGCGCTGATCATGACCGCGATCGGCCTCGCGGTCGCCGTGCCGGCGGTGCTCGGCTACAACTTCCTCGTGCGCCGCAACAAGTCCGTGATGGAACGCGTGCGCGATTTCGGCGCGCAACTGCACACGGTATTGCTCGCGGGCGGCAGGCGCGCGGCGGGCCGCATCGCGACACCGGCGGCACAGGCGCCGCAGGCGCTGGCGGTTCAGTCGTAGGCGGGGCGCGTCATGGCAATCAGTGTCGGCGGTGACGACAACGACGAGGTGATCTCGGCGATCAACACGACGCCGCTCGTGGACGTGATGCTGGTGTTGCTGATCATCTTCCTCATCACGATCCCGGTGGTGACGCACACGATCCAGGTGCAGTTGCCGGCGGAGCGGGTACAGCCGCTGCAGACCCAGCCGAAAAGCATCGAGATCGCGGTGAACCGGCAGGGCGACCTTTTCTGGGGCACCGAGCATGTGAACCTTCCAACGCTGGTGTCGCGCCTGAAGGAGATTTCGACGCAGGCGCCGCAACCGGACGTCCACGTGCGCGGCGATCAGGCGACGCCGTATCGGTACATCGGCCGGGTCGTCGCGGCATGCGAGCGGGCCGGGGTCGTCAAGGTCGCCTTCATCACGCAGCCGCCCGCGCGCGGGGGCTAGGGAGTTCGAACGATGGGTATGAACGCAGGCTCCGGAGGGAGCAAGGACGATCCGGACGTGATGGTGGACATCAACACCACGCCGTTGATCGACGTGATGCTGGTGCTGCTGATCATGTTGATCATCACGATCCCGATCCAGATGCACTCGGTGAAGATGAACCTGCCGGTGGGGAACCCACCGCCGCCGCCGCATCCGCCCCAGGTGGTGCAGATCGATATCGGGGCGGACGGGGCCGTCAACTGGAACGGCGCGGCGGTGAGCGGCGGGGCCGCGCTGGACGCGAAGTTCCGCGCGGTGGCGGCCGAGGCCGACCAGGACGAGATCCGGCTGCGCCCGGACAAGTCCGCACCTTACAAGGCGGTGGCCGAAGTGCTGGCCTCGGCCCAGCGCGAAGGCGCGACGAAGATCGGCCTGATCGGCAACGAGCAGTACATGGAGTGAGCGGCTCGAAAGAACGATGGCGCGGATCGAGTCGTATCCCGCCGGGTCGCACGCGATCGCGCGATCCTCTCGGGTGCCGCTGTCCGCACAATCGCCGCACTGTCACGCAACTTCGCGCAACCCCGCGTGAATCGCATTCGCCGGCCGGGCAACTCAAATGTGTTGTCCAGGCCCGGCGCTCCCGCACGAGCAGATCATCTGCCACGCTGCAAACGGATACGCCGGGCGACTGGTCATCCATTCGCATCAAGAAACCGACGCGTTCCTCCTAAGCCGGCCACCCCCATCAGCGAAGACTGCTCGAAGCGGAGCCGGGCCGCCGGGCTGCGATCGTTCCGCCATCGCTATGATGTCGACATCGTCACGATATTTTCCAGCCCATCGGTTCGAACATGCAATGCGGCAGCTTGTCGAGCGAAATCGATATTTCACAAACGTGCGCATATTCCTTTTCATTATTCAAATCTGGCATCGTCAATATCAGTCGATTTAACCGACGCCATTTCCATTCGCCACGCAATCGCAACATTTTCTGCGTGATTGCGTAATCGTGCGCAATGTCGCTAATTGTCGGATGAATCGATAAATGAAAATGCGTATTTGTTATTTAACAAACTATTACACCAGGAGGATGATTCGTCACGCACTGATATCAAAACAAACGAGAAGCGTGACGCGAGAATGAAACGACACTTCGCGGCGCGCTGAAATGAGGGCCTTGAAGTGGTTTATCAGAGAAACGACATTGCGCGCGTGAGGATCCCCCGTTGCCGCTCGCTGGCGCTGGCCGCCTGCTGGATTACCGCCGGCAGCGCCGCGTGGGCACAGGGCACGAAGCCGGAACCGGCGCCTGCCGGCGATACCCGGGACGTCGTCGTCACCGTTCAGGACGTCGTCGTCACGACCGGCACGCGTGAAAGCGCGCGGAAGGTGCGCGATGCCGCCGCCCCGGTGGAGGTGATCAGCGGCGACGCGCTGCGGCGCACCGGGCAGGGCAACCTGCGCGACGCACTCGTCCAGCTCTCGCCGTCGATCGCGCGCCAGGCGATGCGCGGCGATGCGGGCAACCTGACCAGCGCGCTGACGCTGCACGGGCTGAGCCCCGATTACGTGCTGGTGCTCGTGAACGGCAAGCGCCGCCATTCGACCGCGAACGTGTCGCTGAACCGCGGGCCGCAGCAAGGATCGACCGGTGTCGACGTCGACCTGATCCCGGTCACGGCGATCGATCATGTCGAGATTCTCCGTGACGGCGCATCCGCGCAATACGGCTCGGATGCGATTGCCGGCGTGATCAACGTCATCCTCAAGTCGAATTACCAGGGCGGCGAGGTGTCGAACACGACCGGCCAGACCTATCACGGCGACGGCCTCGCGCAGAACAATGCGGCCACCATCGGGCTGAGGCTCGGCGATACCGGTTATGTCGACCTGAGCGCCGAATACAACCGGCAGAATCATACGGTGCGAACCGACGCCGATCCGCGAACCGGCCGGAACGACAACCTGATTCTCGGGTCGCCTTCCAGCACGCGGGAATCGGTCGCCTTCAACGCGGGTTACCTGCTCGAAGGCGGCGCGAAGCTGTACGGCTTCGGCACGTATGCGCACCGGAGCGGCGGCAGCTACCAGAATTTCCGGTTGCCGTCGGTCCTGCCCGCGCTCTATCCGAATGGCTTCACGCCGCAGGAAACGATCAGCGAAAACGACTTTTCGCTGACCGCGGGCGTGAAAGGCGACCGGCTGCTCGGCTGGGCATGGGACATCAGTTCGACCTACGGCCGAGACAACATCGGCATCGGCATGGTCAATTCGGCGAATACGAGCCTGTTCGCCGCGACCGGATCGACGCCGACCGGCTTCCGCCTGTCGACCTTCACGAACACGCAGTGGACCAACAACCTGGACCTGTCGCGTGCATTCCACCTGCCGCTGCTGCCCGCGCCGCTCAACGTGTCGGTCGGCGCCGAGCATCGCCACGAAAGCTACACGGTCGGCGCGGGCGATCCCGCGTCGACCTACGGTGCGGGCAGCCAGGCGTTGCCGGGCCTGTCGCCGCTCAGTGCGCTGTCGAAATCGCGCGAGGTGCTCGGCACCTACATCGATCTCGCCACCCGGCTCGCGCCGAACTGGCAGGTGGATCTCGCGGGGCGCTTCGAGCATTACAACGACGTCGGCAGCACGACCAACGGCAAGGTCTCGACGCGCTACGACATCACGCCGCGCATCGCGGTCCGCGGAAGCGTCGGCACCGGCTTTCGCGCGCCGTCGCTCGCGCAGCAGTACTTCACGAACCTGAACATCTCGCCGCTTTCCGCCTACGGGCAACTGGCCCCGAACTCGCAGGCCGCACGCAACCTCGGCGCGACGCCGCTCAAGCCCGAGAAGTCGACCAACTTCGATATCGGGCTCGTGCTCAACCCGCTGCCGAACCTGAACGTGACGATCGACGCGTACCAGATCAACATCCGCGACCGGATCGTGCAGGGCGGCACCTATAGCGGACAGACCGCGATCGATGCGCTGACGCAGGCCGGCATCACGTTGCCGGCGGGCTTGCCGTCGGTGACGGCGAACTATTTCACGAACGGCGTGAATACCCGCACGCGCGGCCTCGACATTCTGGCCACGTATCACAGCAACTTCGCGAGGTGGGGGAGCGTCGACTGGGATCTCGGCATCAACTTCAACACGACGAGCGTGACGAGCGTGGGCCGCGACACCAACGGCAACACGCTGTTGAACGCGCAGCAGGTCGGCTACATCACGTCGTCGACGCCGAAGAACAAGATCATCGTCGGCGGCACCTGGCACCGTGACAAATGGGCGCTCAGCCTGCACGAAACGCGTTACGGCACGACATCCGGCGAAGAGAGCTACTGGAGCGGCCCGAATGCATTTTCGACGACGCGCTTCGCGCATTTCACGAACGCGGCGCGCTACGTCACCGACGTCGAGCTGCGCTATGCGATGACACGCAAGTTCGAAATCGCGGTGGGCGCGAACAACCTGTTCAACGTGTACCCGAGCAAGCTGCCGTCCGAGAACCAGTTCCTGGGCACGCAGTACGACATCGTGTCGTCGCCGATCGGCATCAACGGCGGCTTCTATTACCTGCGCGCCCGCTACCTGCTCTGATGCGCGTGGCTCCCTTACTTCCTTCACTCCTTCACTCCTTCATTCCATCGCGCCATGAACCGACCGGCAGAGGTTGACCATGCAGTGATCGACGTCGACGAAACGTCGCTGTGCGCCGATCACATTCTCGATTTGTGCAGAGGCCATGCGCTCGCGATACGCATTCGTGCGTTCACGCCGCCGGCGGTCGTCCGGCGAGCGGAGGAGCAGCTGTTCGCTCATCCCGACCGGGGCGCGCTGGGTCACGCAGCCGAATTTACGCGGCTCGGCATCGCGTACGCGGAGGTGCGATCCGAAGAGGTGCGGCAGGCGTATCACCGGCATGCGCGTGCCAATATCGAGCGCGTTCGGACGTTGTTCGGCGAGCTGGCGTCGCCGGTCGACCGGTTCCGCACGCTGCTCGACGACGCGTGGCCCGAAGGGGCACGGCTGCTGAGTGTGGACGGGAGCAAGTGCTTCGTCGGCGTGTGCCGCTACCTGACGCCCGGCGTGGATCTCGAGCCGCACATCGACAACCTGGAATGGACGCTGCCGGCGGGCACCGGATGGTCGCTGGAGTATCAGCTGTCGGCCAACATCTATCTGCAGGTGCCGCCGCACGGCGGCGAGCTGGAACTCTGGCGCGTCGCACCCGATGCGCGCGAATACGAAGCGCTCAAGGGCGATCGCCACTACGGGATCGGCCGCGAGCAGGTGGGCGCGCCCGACCTGGTGATCAAGCCGGAGGTGGGCGACCTGATCTTCCTGAATCCGCGTTTCATCCACGCGGTTCGCCCCGTCCGGGGCACCGACCGGGTCACGTTGAGTGCCTTCGTCGGCATCAAATCCGTTACCGAACCCTTAGTTTACTGGAGCTGACCATGTACAAGGTTTCATTGCAGGCACAAGGAAAATTTCAGGCGCACGAGTACGTCGGCAAGACGGCACTGCTGCTGATCAGCGTCGGCAAGGAATATCACGAAGGCGAAAAGCTGGCGGCGACCGTCGACAAGATCAACGTGGCGGGGTTCGGGCAATGCGTGATCGGCGTGGCCGATACGCTGCAGCGCCACAACTATGCGACCGGCTCCGCGCGCAGCAACTATCAGAAAAGCCGCGACCGCGGCGACGCGTGGCTGCGGGACCACGAGGGAACCCTCGCGAAGCTGTCGATGCGGCGCGAGATCCTGCGATGGGACGACCTGCTGCGCCGAGACGACTATTCGCAGTACTACCATCTGATCACGAACGAGTACTACTCGAATCCCGAATACCGTTACGCGATCAACGACACCATCGGCGTGTTCGCGGAGCGCAACGGGCTCGTGCAGGGCACCCGCGAACACGAGGACGCGTTCTATCGCTCGCTCTTCTACATTCTCGAGGAATGCCCGATCATCATGCCGATGTGGGCGCGGGACGGTATCGATTTCATCATCTACCCGAAGCAGATGACCGCCGCGATGAGCAAGACCCGCGAGATTTTCGTGCAGAACGGGAGCGATGCCCGCGCCAACTGGCTGGCGGTCAAGTTCAAGAAAAAATCGCCGTCGCACGCAGACGAGGAAACCGAGGCACTGGCGCATGACTAATTCATCGAGCAAGGTTCGGAAATACGTCGGGCTGACCGGCATCTGTATCGCGAGCTTCCTGGGATGTATCGATCTCACGGTCGTCAACACGATTCTTCCGGCGATCGGCCGCGACTTTTCGATCCCGATCCAGACGACGCAGTGGATCACGTCCATCTTCATGGTCGCGCTGTCCGCGTTCATGGTGCCGGTTGCGACGCTGGCCGACAACCTGGGCCGCAAGAAGCTGCTGATCGTCGGCCTCGTGATCTTCGGCGCGGCTTCGTTGCTGGCCGGTGTCGCGCATCAGTTCTGGCTGCTGGTCGGGTTCCGCTTCCTGCAGGGCATCGGCTGCGCGATCCTGTATACGGTATCGGGCGCGATCGTCAGCTATACGTTCGACGAGAACGAACAGGGCAAGGCGCTGGGGATCCTGTTCGGCGCCAACGGCGTCGGGCTGGCGCTCGGCCCGATCATCGGCGGCCTGTTCGCCAGCGCGCTCGACTGGCACGACGCGTTCCTGATCAACATTCCGTTCATCGCGATCAGCCTGGCGCTCTGCGCCTGGGCGATACCGGAGTTCAAGGCGCAGGCGCGCAAGCGCATCGACGTGACGGGGTGCCTGCTGCTGGTCGTCGGCCTGACCACGCTCGTCAGCTATCTGTCCGTCGACGGCGGCGGGCTCAATCTCTGGTTGCTGCCGGTGTCGCTCGTCGCGCTGGCACTGTTCGTCTGGCATGAGTTGCGCACGCGCGACCCGATCGTCGAGTTTCATTTCTTCCGCGAACCGAGGTTCCTGTCCGCGCTGCTCGCGACGTTCTTTCTCGCGTTCTTCTACTGCATCGTGCTGCTCACCCTGCCGATCTTCTTTTCGACCCAGCTCCACAAGAGCGACATCACCATCGGGCTGTATCTGCTGCCGGCGACCATCACGTTCTCCATCGCGTCGTCCTGGATCGGCGGCCGCAGCGAACGGCTCGGCCCGTCGCGGGTGATCGTGACCGGCCTGTCGCTGTTCGTCGTCGCGTCGATTCTGCTGTCGATCGTCGCGGGGCAGCCCGACGCAGCCTGGTTCGTCGTGCCGCTGCTGCTATTCGGCATCGGCTGGGGCGCGATACTCGGGCCCTCGACGCTGGTGGCGCTGGGTGCGCTGCCGCGCGAAAAGGCGGCCGTGGCGATGGGCACGTCGTGGACCGTGCACAACGTGGGCGGCGCGAGCGGCATTGCGTTCGCCATCTTCCTGATGCGGCAGGTCGACGATTTCCGGCATGGCTATCAGACGCTGATGCTGGCGCTCGCGGCCATCATCCTCGCCGCCGGCGCGCTGTACCACGTGCTGTCGCGTGAGTCGGTAGCGGTGGCCATCGACTGATCGGCCGCCGGAGTCGCATCGCTCGCGGATCGTCGCGCGAACGGGTTCCCATCAATAGCAGGCGGATGTCCGGGCGGTTGCCGGGCATCCGTCGTCTTGCCCGACAGGCGCGCGGCCTGGCTCGCGCGGGGCGCGCTCGCGCATGCGTGCTTTCCAGGCAGCGTCGACCTGACGCCGCGGGCGATTCCCGTGCGGCGTCCATGCGATCCGGGCTGACGTGAAATCGGGCACGGTGCCCGAAACGTCGCAGACACCTCGTCGAGCCGGAACGATCTGCATTTCGAACATGAATTCGGATCTCTAAACAGATGCCGTTTCAAGAATACGCGCGGCCAGGCCGGCGATTGTGGTCGGGAAAAAAGATGAAGCAAAGCGTGGTGAGGGGGATTGCCGCAGCGTGGTTCTGCGCGTCCACGGCGGTACCAGGAGCGTCCGCATGGGCGCAGTCGCAGCCGGCACCCGGCGCGACGACGTCGACAGTGGCCGTGCCCGCGGCGCCGGCGTTGCTGGCATCGGGCGCGCACGACGCGCTGACGGTCAAGCGTTTCGAAGTGACGGGGTCGTTGATCCGCAGCGCGGACAAGGTCGGCTTCAATCAGGTCCAGACGATCACGGCGAAGGACATCGTGAACAGCGGCCATACGACGGTCGCGGACTATCTGCGCAGCGTGACGGCCAATTCATCGAGCAGCTGGGGGGACGGCTCGACCGCGACGGCCAACTTCGCGGTCGGCGGATCGGGGATCGCGTTGCGCGGGCTGAGCGAAAAATACACGCTGGTACTCATCGATGGCCAGCGCGCCGCCCCGTATGCGTACGCGGCCAACGGCACCGATCAGTTCTTCGACCTGAACACGCTGCCGCTCAACATCATCGACCGGATCGAGATCGTCAAGACGGGCGCGGTGTCGCAGTACGGCTCCGATGCCGTCGCCGGCGTCGTGAACATCATCACGAAGAAGAACTATCGGGGCCTGGAGCTGACCGGCAGCTACGGCGGCGCGACGAACGGCGGCGGCGGCGCGGGCACGACCCGGTTCGGCTTGCTGGGCGGCTTCGGCGACATCAACGCGGATCGCTTCAACGTGACGGCGGCGCTCAGCTACTACAAGAACAACGGCGTGCTCGCTTCCGACCGGAACATGACGGAGAACCAGAATTTCTCGAACTATCCCGGCGGCCTGTCCAACCAGTCGACGTCGTACTGGGCGAGGGCGAACGGCAACGTGCCGCTCGACCCCTGTGCGTATGGCGGCAAGGTCGCACCCGGCAACGCGAATTCCCAATCGTTCGGCGCAGGCGGCACGATCTGCCAGCGCAACACGGCAGGCGCGTCGTCGCTCTCGCCGTGGACCGAGCGCCTGAGCGCGAAGCTGCACGGCGAGTTCAGGATCGACGACGCGATGCAGGCGTTCGCCGATCTGTGGGAGAGCAACAACACGACGGTCGCGAACCGGGGCGTCGGCCGCCTGACGACCAGCACGCAGACCTTCGATCCGGCGACGGGCAGCGTTGCGCTGGTATCGAACGTCGTGCCGGCCGGTAATCCCTACAATCCGTTCGGCGTGCCGACGCAGTTGCGCTATGCGTTTCCGGCGTCGCAGTCGGTGCATGTCAGTTCGAACTACTGGCGCGCCGCGACGGGCGTGAAGGGAACGTTCGCGGTGCCGTCCGCGGGCGACTGGGACTGGAGCGCGTCGTATGCGCATTCGCAGGACACGGTCTCGCAGAACTATTCGAACCAGATGAGCGCCGTCGCGCTGACGAACATCATCCGGAACGGCACGTTCGATTTCTCCAATCCGTCCGCGACGCCGAACGGACTGAACGGCCTTTACCAGAGCACGTCGAACCAGGCGATCACGAAGCTCGACGTGCTGGATGCGACGCTGTCGAGCCCGAACCTGTTCAGGCTGCCGACGGGCAACGTGGGCCTCGGGCTCGGCGCGCAGTTCATGCATCAGAGCCAGTACATCGGCACGGGAGCGGGCTGGGCGAGCGGCCAGCTGACGTCGCCGTCGATCCAGTCCGTCGACGGCGAGCGCAATGTCGCGGCCGTCTACTATCAGCTCGACATTCCGCTGCTGAAGACACTGACGTTCAGCCAGTCGGGCCGCTACGATCACTACAGCGACTTCGGCGGCGCGTTTTCGCCGCGGTTCGCGCTGCGTTTTCAGCCGGTGCGGGAACTCACGTTGTACGGTTCGTACAACCGGGGCTTCCGTGCGCCGACGCTGATCGAGAACACGTCGTCGCGGACGTTCGGCTCGCAGGGCGTGGTGGACGCGCGAGATCCGAACAATCCGGGTTCGTACAACATCGTCGAGGAAATTCGCGCGGGCAATCGCGGCCTGCAGCCCGAGCGCACGAAGAACTATAACGTCGGCTTCCAGTTTTCGCCGACACGTACGACCGATATCGGTTTCGACTGGTACAAGATTCACATCGATAACGTGATCGGCACGGACGACGTGCAGGTCGTGGTCAATCAGAACGATCCGTCTCAGGTGGTTCGCAATGCCAACGGCAGCATCGCCTATGTCACGCTGCCGTATCGCAATCTGTCGTCGCTGGACACCGACGGTTTCGAGGCCACGTTCCGCCAGACGGTCGCGACGAAAATCGGTACCTTCACGTTGTCCGGCGATTGGGCGTACATGTGGCACTTCAAGATGCCGGTTGGCGGCGTGGAAAGGGATTACGCCGGCAACAACGGCGCACTTCACCAGCCGTTCGGCGGCAGTTCGCCGCGCTGGAAAGGGAACACCGACCTGAGCTGGAACCATCACCAGTGGAATGCGACCCTGAGCTGGCTCTATGTCGGCCCGTACGCGCAGGCCATTCTCGCGCCGGGCACGTACCCCGGCATGGCGGATGGCGTTGCGTCGTACAGCCAGTTCAACCTGATGATCGGCTACACGGGATTCAAGCACTGGACGCTGTACGCGGGGATCGACAACCTCTTCAATCGCAAGCCGCCGTTCGATCCGGTATGGATGGCGGGGCCGACCGGCTACGATTCGTCGCTCTATACGTATGTCGGGCGATTCGCGCAGGTGGGGGCGACGTACCGGTTCTGAGGGCCGTCGCCTTCGCCGTCGAATGGCAACCGCTGATGGTCACGCGCCGCGCGGCGGCTTGCTGCCGAGCCGCTTTCGATCAACCCGGCGGCGCGACGGATGCGCCGGTGATGCCATGCCGTCGCAGCGCATCCGCGACGAAGCCCGACGCCTTCATTTCCTCGACGAACGCATTCAGCGCCGCGGCGGCGGCTTCGCCGCGACTCTTCGGCACGCCCATTGCCTGCCGGATCACCATGAACCGTTCGTCGAGCAGGCGCAGGCCGGGCGTTTTCGCCGCATCGGCCTCGAGCTGCTGCTTCACGCCCGCCGCGACTTCCAACTGCTGGTCGACGAAGGTCTGTACGACGGCTTGCGACGACGGTGCACGCACGATCTGCGCGGCCTTCAGCTCGCGTGTGAGGAACAGGTCGTACGCGCTGCCCTTGCCGACGGTCACGCGGTTGTGAGGCTGGTCGACGTCCGCGTTCGTGCGGATCGGCGACGCATCGCGCACGAGATAGAACCCCTCGATCAGCACGTACGGCGCCGTGAACGCGACCGTTTCGCCGCGCAGCGGGTCGACCGCGAAGAAACCGAAATCGGCACGCTCGTCGGTCAGCGCCTGCACCGATTTGGCCGCGGTGTCGAACACCACGAGTTCCAGCTCGGCCGACAGGCGTTCGGCGAACGCGCGCGCGAGGTCGATCGACACGCCGAACGGTTCGCCGGTTTCCGGGTCGCGGTTCGCGAGGATCGGGTTGCCGAGATTGATCGACGCGCGCAGCTTGCCGGTAGGCGTGAACGCGGAGAGGACGGAGGGGGCGAGAGGCATGGGTGGCTCGTTGCGGTCGTAGGGTCAGGGTTCCGGGCGTGTCGATGGGTGTGTCGATGCGAGTCGAAGCACGACTGTGCGCCGGCATCGAGCTTATCACCCGGCTTTCGTGACGGGGCCGCATCGAGCGTCGCGAGCCAGCGTTCGTCGCCGACCCGGAGACGCGATACATCAGCCTTCCCGCCACGGCGCTGCCTGACCGTGGGCCATGAAGTCGTAAACAGGCAAATGACCGACCGGCGGCGAGCGCGCTTTTGAAGTCGAAAAGGGGCTGGAATCGCTTTTTGCTTTACGCCCATGGCGGCTTCCGGTTTGCCGTGCCGTTCCACGTCGCGGGCGTCCGGCCGGGCGCGGCGGGCCTTGATCCGTCCGGCAACCGCTAGAATTGCGGTTTTAGCCCGGAATACGTCCATGTCTTTTGCCTCGCTCGGCCTGATCGATCCCTTGCTGCGTAACCTGCAGGACCTCAATTACCAGGCTCCTACGCCGGTGCAGGCCAAGGCGATTCCTGCCGTGCTCGGCGGCAAGGACGTGATGGCCGGGGCCCAGACCGGCACCGGCAAGACGGCGGGTTTCGCACTGCCGCTGTTGCAGCGGCTGGTGCAGCACGGCCCGGCGGTGTCCAGCAACCGCGCGCGCGTCCTGGTGCTGGTGCCCACGCGAGAACTGGCCGAACAGGTGCTGCAAAGCTTCATCGCTTACGGCAAGGGCCTCGACCTGCGATTCCTGGCCGCGTACGGCGGCGTGAGCATCAACCCGCAGATGATGAAGTTGCGCAAGGGCGTGGATGTGCTCGTGGCCACGCCGGGCCGGTTGCTGGATCTGAATCGCCAGAACGCGGTGCAGTTCGATCAGGTTCAAACGCTGGTGCTGGACGAAGCCGACCGCATGCTGGATCTCGGCTTCGCGCGCGAACTGAACGCCGTTTTTGCCGCGTTGCCCGCCCAGCGCCAGACGCTGCTGTTCTCGGCCACGTTTAGCGACGAGATCCGCGCGATGGCGGCGAGCATTCTGCGCGGCCCGGTCAACATCAGCGTCAGCCCGCCCAACGCCACGGCCAGCAAGATCAAGCAGTGGGTGGTGCCGGTGGACAAGCGGAACAAGCCCGACCTCTTCATGCACCTCGTGGCCGAGAACAAGTGGGAGCATGCGCTGGTGTTCGTCAAGACGCGCAACGGCGTGGATTACCTGGCGGCCATGCTGGACGAAGCCGGTTATGCGGTCGACACCATCCACGGCGACAAGCCGCAACCCGCGCGCTTGCGCGCGCTGGAGCGCTTCAAGACGGGTGAAGTCCAGATGCTGGTCGCCACCGACGTGGCGGCGCGCGGGCTCGATATCGACGATCTGCCGCTGGTGATCAACGTCGATCTGCCGATCGTCGCGCAAGACTATGTGCACCGGATCGGCCGTACCGGGCGCGCGGGCGCCAGCGGTGTCGCGGTGTCCCTGGTGTGTGCCGACGAAGCGCCGCAACTGGCCGCGATCGAAGCGCTGATCCGGCAAACGCTGCGCCGTGAAGAAGAGCCGGGTTTCGAGGCCGAACACCGCGTGCCGGAAACCAGCGCGACGGGTCAGATCATCAAGAAACCCAAAAAGCCGAAGAAGCCGAAAGTGCAGCAAGCGGTGCCCGCTGCCAGACAGGTGCCCGGTAAAAAGCCGCGCCCGCAAGCGCAAGGTGGAGAAAGCAGGCACAAGCCTGCGGCGGCGCACGCAAAGCCGGCCGGTAACGAACCGGATTACACGATCGGCAGCCCGTTCAGCGTGCAGAAACCGCGCGGCAAACCGGCGGGCAAGCCGGCTGCGGGATCGCGCAAGCCGGCCGGCAAACCCGCCGGTGGCCGTGGCAAGCGGCAGCCTTGACGTGTCGGGACGAGTCACGCCGGTCGTTGAATATGGCTGGCGGCCCGCCGGCAGCTTCAAGGAGGTTGCATCGACGGGATGAATCCGGCGTAACGCCAGGCCATTCGCGTCGGCGATCTGGCAATATGCATCGACGGACTTCGGACACGGGCACCCCATGCACATCGCCATTCTGACCTTTCAGGGCTTCAACGAACTCGATTCCCTCATCGCACTGGGCGTGCTCAATCGCATCAAGAAGCCCGACTGGCGGGTCACGCTTTCATGCCCGGAGCATTTCGTCACATCGATGAACGGGGTGACCGTGCAGGCGCAGTCGACATTGGCCGACGCATGCACAGCGGATGCCGTCATCGTCGGGAGCGGCGTTCGAACCCGGGATGTCGTCAACGACGCGACGCTGATGGAGCAGTTGAAACTCGATCCCGCCTGGCAACTGATCGGTGCCCAGTGTTCGGGCACGCTGGTTCTGGCCAAGCTCGGCTTCCTCGACAACGTCCCGGCCTGTACGGACCTCACGACCAAACCGTGGGTACTCGAGGCGGGCGTCGAAGTCCTCAATCAGCCGTTCTTCGCTCGGGGTAACGTCGCAACGGCAGGCGGCTGTTTTGCTTCGCAATACCTGGCCGCGTGGATCATCGCGCGCCTCGAGGGCGAGGAAGCCGCGCGCAGCGCACTTCATTACGTTGCGCCGGTCGGGGAGAAGGATGAGTACGTTTCCCGTGCGCTGTCGAACATCACGCCTTATCTGCCGTAATGCGATAAAAAATCGCACTGCGTTCATCGCGGGTCATGCGGTGTTCGCGATGGCGGCTTCTTCGGCGCCCTCGGTTCGCAATCGCCTTGCCGGCGGCAGCCGTGACTTTCGTTTTCCCTTGCTTGCGGATGTCGGATACCACCGAATCGGGACGCGTGATGGGGTCCAGATCCGCGAGGTTCAATGCACGTCATTTGCGACGATGGACGCCAACGCTCGAGCGCCGTCGTGCTGGGCCGTGTCTTCAGTGGAAAAGATGTGGTGACTGAATGCGATCAGTTTGAAGCCGGACCCCGTGGGACGAGGGACGGTGATACCCCAGTGCCAGCCACCGTCCTGCTGGAACACGTGGAGGGCAGGGGGTGCCTGATTCAGTGCTGATGAAAAAGTCGTCATGGCGTGCTCTCCCGTCATGGGGCGACTGCAGGGCAACTACATCGGATGCGCGAACCCAGTCTACGGGCACTTTTGCTGCAGCGCAATATCCGGATGACGCGAACGTGCCGATGTGCCGCGCGCCACAATTTTGAAATACAAATATGCAGCGTCGGAGATGGCTGGCATATTGATGTGACGATTAAGAATGTTCGGAGGCTTCATGGACCGCAGTTCGCTTGTGTGGGCGGGGGTACCGCATAGCAGCGATGGCGTCGTGTTTCAGGCTCGGGTCGGCCGCGGGCTTCAGCGCTTTCATGTTTCCCGGTTGATTCTCGAGAAGGCATGCGACCTCGAGCGACTGGCATCCGATGCGCGACAGCTCGAATGCTTTTACGAGCATCTGGCCTCGATCCTGGCAGTCGCCCGGAAGACGCGCTCGAATGCGAAAGCCGATACGGTTTCGCTGAAGGTTTCCGATTTTGCCCGAACGGGCAGCGTGCGTGCCGGGCAGGATGCCCGGGCGGGGATGCGATGAGTATCGCGGAGGCCTCAGATGTTGTCCGCGCGCCAACGACGCGGTGACACGCCGGTGACGCGCGTAAATGTTCTGGTGAAGTGGCTCTGATCCGCGAAGCCGCAGATATCCGAGATCATGTGCAGCGGCATGGATGACGTGCGCATGTACATGATTGCGCGCTCGATGCGCTGATTGATCAGCCAGCGATGGGGCGGCAACCCGGTCGTCTGATGAAAGGCTTTGACAAAGTAGCCGCGAGACAGGCCGCACGCTTTTGCGACATCGGCAATCGAGACGTTCCCGGTCAGGTGCTCGAGAAGAAATCCTTTCGCCATTCGCTCCTGCCACGCCGTGAGCTTGCCCGTCGACTTCTCCTGCCGCTCGCTCACGCCGCCGTACTGGCGCGCGACATGCGTCTGAAAGGCGAGCGCGACGTGGTCGACGAAGAGCCGGGAGGCATGCCCGGGCTGCGCCAAAGCGGGGAGCAGGGCCTGGCCCAGGCGATGAATGATCGGGTCCACCTTGCTCAAATGCGGTGGCAGGTAAAGCTGTGGCCGCTGCCTGCCCCCGAGTTCATCGACTGTCTCCTCCAGCGTTCGGCGGGGGAGGTGAAAATGGATGCAGTCGAACGTTCCCTTCAGGTCGGAAACCCATCTGCGATCGAGGTCATGGATCGTGACGGTTCCTGCTTGATAGGGGACGAAACGAGCGACACGTCCGTCAAGCCACAATTCCTGTTCGCCGAACGCGCGCAATTGCAACACGACGAGATCGGCGTCTTCAAGTTCGTATGGCGCGGTTCGGCCGATATCCCTGCGAGATGTCTTCAGCCGACTGATGCTGACCTGTGAGTGCGGCAACGTCTGCGTGACGACGCTTTGCCTGAGGTCGGCCGGCATGAAATCAGATGATGCGTTGTCCGACTGTGCGGCAGTCATAAGTCCGCGGGAACGTGAAGAATGGGGCGGCGAAGTATATCAAAGCAAAATTTGGCTGGCGTGCGCGTGTCGCCGATGTAGTGGCGGAGCGTGAATTCGGCGTGACGTGAGCCGCGCTCCTGTCCCGGCCGGGTCGATGTCGGCGATTGGACATACGGACAATCGATCAGCGCGTAAAGGACGTTTTTCCCTCGTTTCAGGCGGAATGTCGTTATTTGAGGGTTCCGGATAAAATGCGACTTTCCGGGTTTTCAGTTAACGACTTCGTCATGCATCGAATCGGATTCTTCGTTTGCCGTGGCTACGATGTGCTCGATCTGGGTGGGCCGCTGTCGGCCTTCAATCAGGTGGCCACCGTGGCGGGCCACACGCCGTACGACCTCCAGGTCATCTCGCAGTCCGGCGGCCCGGTTCCCGGCAATACGGGCGTTTCGATCGAAACGCGGCCGATCGGACGGCGCACGTTCGACACCGTCATTTTCGTGGGCGGGGAGATCGAGCCGATGCGGGCTCCGGAGAACATCGCCGCTGCCAGGAAACTCGGCGCCCGGGCCTCACGGGTGGCAAGCGTGTGTACGGGGGCGTTCCTGCTGGCGGAAACCGGCTTGCTGGACGGCGTGAGAGCCACGACGCACTGGCTGTACGCGGCTCAGTTGCAGTCGCGCTTCCCGCGCACCCGGGTCGAAGGCGACAGTATCTATATCGAGGAGGGTCGCATCTGGACGTCGGCGGGCATCGCCTCCGGAATCGACCTGGCGCTCGGCATGATTGAACGGGATATGGGTGCGGAGATTGCGCGTGCTGTCTCCAGGTATCTGGTCGTTCCGTATCGCCGACCGGGCGGCCAGTCCCAATTCTCGGCGATGTCGCAGATGGAGCCGGAATCGGACCGGATCCGCATCGCGCTGAATTTTGCCCGGGAGCACCTGGCCGAAGCGTTGCCCGTCGAACGGCTCGCCGATGCAGCACGATTGAGTGTGCGGCAGTTCGGACGCGCATTTCGCCGGGAAACCGGTGAAACACCTGCGAAGGCGGTCGAGCGCCTGCGAGTCGAGGCGGCGCGGCTGCGCCTGCAGAGTGGTAGCGAACCGATCGAACAGATTGCGCTGGCGGTGGGGTTCACCGATCCGGAGCGGATGCGCAGGGCCTTCATCAAACTGCATGGGCACCCGCCGCAAGCGATTCGACGCGAGAGCCGATCGAACGGCGCGCGCTGATCGGCTGCCGGCCGATCAGCGCGCTGCCCATGAATGTCTGTCTAACGGATTAGTCGTGCTGCGGGCAGGTCATGATCCGTTTCGCCGGATGCTCATTGGTCGTTCGTCGGCAGCGGACCGTAATCGTTCCACATGTCGCGATGCAGCTTCCACGCGCCGCCCTGCTTCAGAAAGATGAGCGTCTGCTTGCCGCGGTATTTGAGCTTTCCGTCGTGGTCATGGATCTCCGTATCCGAAACCTCGGTCACGACCCGGTCGTTGCCGTAGAACTCGTAGTTGCTGAACGATACGGTGACAGGCTTCGATCCGCCATACCCTTTGGTGAGGTATTCGGTGATCGCGCGGCCCCCCGTTACCTTGTCGCCGCCGGGCGGCAAGAGTGTGCCGTCGCGGGTATAGAGGCGACCGATTGATTCGTAGTCTCCTCGCGCGAAGGCATCCGCCCATCGTGCATTCTCGGCTTTGATGGCCGCTTCGGGCGGATGTTGCGAACCACCGGCAGATGCCGGCGTTGCAAACGCGAAAAAGGTGACGCAGGCTGCTGCAAGTGCGGTAGCGAAAGTACGATTCTGTTGCATCGGGTGATTTCCGGTTAGAGATCGAATTGAGAGGACTGCGAAAATTGGCAGGGCGGGCAGGCAATGTCGGAGCCGGCGATCATCGAGGCCTGCAAACGGCCCGCGCACATTGCCGGCGCATGTCTCACCGAACGCCAGGAATGCGTGCGAGCCCCCTGGAGGCGCCGGGCAATTCCTTGTCGACCATCGCGACGACTTCCGGCCGCGCGTCCCTCGGATGGCCGGAGTGGAACGGCGGCGCGGGATCGTATTCGATCACGAGTTGCGTGAATTCGGCCGCCTGTCGGCCGCGCAGCTTCTCCGCCACGCGAAGCGCGAAGTCGATGCCCGCCGTCACGCCGCCGCCGCTCATGAACCGGCCGTTGTCGTCTTCCACGAAGCGGTCGGGAACGGGAATCGCGCCATATTCGGCCAGCTTGTTGACGAAGGCCCAATGGCACGCGCTTCGCTTGCCCTTGAGCACGCCCGTTGCAGCGAGCACGAGCGATCCGTTGCAGACCGACGTAACGTGCCTGGCGCTTTCCGCCAGGCGCCGGATCTGCGCCTGGTACGCGGGTCGCATCGGCGCCGTCAAATCGGACCCGCCGGGGACCAGAATCACGTCCGTCTTCTCGATGTCGGCCAGCCGCTCGGTCTTGCCGTACACGACGCCGAATTCGAGCGTCACGTTGCCGCCATCGAGGCTCGCGTAGCGGACGTTCGTATTCGGCAGCCGATGGAAGATCTCGCTGGGGCCGGCGAAGTCGAGCAGCGTCCCGCCGTCGTAATTGACGATCAGGATGTTGAGCGGTTCATTCGGAGCAAGTTCGCCCTTGCTGCCGGCCTGCGCAAGAGCAGGGGTGGTGTGCGCGAGCAACGCGCTGCCGCCCAGGATGGCGCCGAGGGTGGCGGCGCCCCCCAGCTTGAGGGCATCGCGGCGCGAACGGCCCGCTCTCGTGAGCGGTGTTCCGGAAGCATTGTCTTCGCTACGGTCGGTCAAGATCGTTTCTCCTTGCACTTCGGCCCCTCTGCGAGCGCAACCAGATTGGGCCGGATTGAATGGCCGCCGCGACGAACGGCGTGGCGGACGTGAGATCGGGATGGGGATGAGCCCGCATGATTTGCAGGGCTCAGGCATCGCGCGCCGCAGGCTTAAAGCTGCGACGCGCCGCCATCGACGACCAGTTCGGTGCCGACGACATACGACGATTCGTCGCTGGCGAGATAGAGCGCCGCGTACGCTATGTCCGTGGCGTTGCCCATGCGGCCCACCGGAATGGTTTCGGCGAATTCGGCCTTGCGGTCGCGAACCCATTCGTCGGGCATGCCCCATTTGGTGAGCAGCGGAGTGTCGATCACACCGGGCGCGATCGCGTTGAAGCGGATCTTGCGGTCGAGAAACTCGTAGGACCAGCTGCGGGCGAGCGATCGTACGGCGGCTTTCGCTGCCGCGGTCAACGAGATGCCATGCTTGCCGGTCTGCGCGACGAACGATGTATTGAGAATGAACGAGGCGCCTGGCCGCAGGTCCGGCAGCACCGCCTGAAGCGTGAACACCACGCCCTTGACGTTGATGTCCATGATCTCGCCATAGAGCGCGTCGTCGATGTCGTTGACCGCGGACGGGAACGCCCAGCCCGCGTTCGCGAATACGACATCCAGGCCGCCGAACGTCTCCTTGACCTCGGCGGCAATCGCCCGCATGTCGTCGAGCGAACGGACGTCGCCCTTGAGAACGAGCGCATGTTCGCCAAGCTCGGCCTTCACGCGCTCGAACACCGTCTCATCGCGGCCCGTCACCGCTACGCGGGCGCCTTCCGCAATGAACAGCTTCGCGGTTGCGAGGCCGATACCGCTGGTACCACCGGTGATTAATGCTGACTTGTCTTTAAGCCTCATCTTCTGCTCCATTTTTACGTCGTGATTGATCGGGCCGAAGGCTTCAAACGCAATTGCGTTTGTGTGCCTTTTCCGGCTCGATCTTCCACGTGCAGTATGGAACGCGAGGCGTATGGCGCAAAGGTCGTATAACCCTCAAAAAGCGCCACTCGGTTCAAACGGGTGAATAACGCGGCTCGGCGTTTGGCGGGGGCAATGCCCGTTCGCACGCTTCATGTGTGGTCTCGCTGGCGGCGAGTGACATGTGAAGCAGGCGTGCGCGAAGGTCGGACGCGCAGCGGTCGCGATGCGGATGTCCGCGCGATCGCAACGAGTGGCCGGTATCTGGATGCCGTCTGCTTCATTCCTCGCGCTCATAGCGCAAACGGTATCCCCCATTCGTTCGCTCGATGCGTGCGAACCCGCGTTCCCCCAGATGCATGCCGGCGATCAACAGTCCCTCCGAACTGACCTGATCCAGAAGCCGTGACCGCGTAGCAGCGGCCAACGACGCATCGTGATCGAAGGCGATCGACACCTCCGGTCGCTGAATCTGGATATGCGGGAAATGAACCACGTCTCCCCACACAAGAAGCCCCTGATCGCGGGATTCAAGCACATATCCGGTGTGTCCATCGGTGTGCCCCGGTATCGGCAGTGCGTCGATGCCGGGGAGCACTTGTCCGTCGTCGAAAAGACGAAGCCGGTCGCCATAAGCATCGAATACCCGACGCGCCACCAGGAAATTTCCGCGTGCGCGTTCGCTGGCGCGACTCAGATTCGCGTCGTCCTGCCAGAACCCGACCTCGCGTCGATGCACGACCAGTTCCGCGTTCGGGAACGCGATCTCTCCGGCACCGTTCACGAGCCCCCCGACATGATCGGGATGCGCGTGGGTCAGCAGGATGGTGTCGATCGCGGCGGGTTCGATACCGGCCAGCGCCAGGTTCGTCCTGAGTTGGCCGCCCCATTGCCTGAACCCGCCCGCCCCGGCATCGATGAGCACGGTGCGGCCCGCGCCGCGTACGACGTAGCAATTGATGTGTACGGCTTCTGGCTCTTTCTGCCCGGCGTCACGTTGCATGTTCGACGCGTCGGCCGGATCGATATTCGACAGAAAGTCGAGACTCGCGGTGAGGTAGCCATCGCTGATGGCGGTAATCGTGAAATCCCCGACTTGCTGGCCGGGAAAGGTAAGCGTGGCCATCGTGCTTCTCCGGATCGGCGAATGGTGGGCTAGTTGCGGGCGTGAATGTTCGACGCGGTGTAACCAAAACACCGAATGCGCGCGGTGAGGCCGGTGCGCTGAACGATCGCACGATCCAGCGCTTCCATGAACCGGTCCATGACCGCCGACGTGCGGGGCGCCCCGGCGCGATACCGAATGTCCGCGTAGACAGGATGCCCGTGCCCGTGCAGAACCGGCTGAAAAATGATGTGGACGTTCTTGAGTTCCGCGCCGAGTACATGCGTACAGAGCTCGACGCAGTCGCGCGACAGCTCGGCAAGATTTTCGTCAGCGGGCATCCGCTGTGCATCGATCGAGAAAGTGACGTTCGGCATCGTGGGCTTACTCCTGGGCAGTTGAAAGGGCGCGTGCGCTCGTCAGTTGCTCCGTCATCGGCGCGTAAAGGTGAACGCCTTCCGCGCGTTCGTCGACAAGCAGCGTGTTGTTGCGCGGCACGACGGCGAGCCAGCGTCGTGCCGGAAACTGCTCCAGCGCGACGGCTTGCATGGCCAGCGGGTCGAGGCCCAACCGGATCAGCGGATCAGGGCCGCCAGCGCACAGCGCGAGGTGTTCGCCTTCCTCCACCGCCGGGGCCAATCCGATAGCGCCATAGAGATTGCGATGCCAGTCGGTGATGTGCTGCTGCCACTTCGCAAAATTGCCGCCGCCTTTCCGGCGATATTCGTCGCCGGTCAGGACATCGAGACCGTCGATCGTGTGAATCGCCAGATAGACGGGGCAACCGCTGCCGATCGCCTTGAACCGCTGCGACGTGTGAAACCCCGTCACCGAGATCAGGGCAGGCAGCTTTTCAAGGCTGTAGAAGTCGTTCCATTCGGCTTCGCTGTCGACGTCGGCGAAGCTGCATTCCACGGTGTAGATCATCGGATCGTCCTTTGAACAGGGTGCACTTCCGTCAGCGAGCGCTTGATGGTCAGTGCGGTAACGTAATGCTAAGCTCGCATTTGCAGCCCATAAAACGAAATAAAATCAGCCTTCAGTGATATTTGCTCAAGCTGACGTCGAACCCACCCTGACCGGCGAGCCACGCATGCCCCGCAAGATCCCGAGCAATTCCGCGCTGCAGGCGTTCGAAGCCGCGGCCCGACACGGCAGCTTTGCCCGAGCCGCTGATGAACTCGCCCGAACCGAGGGCGCCGTCAGCCGTCAGATCGCCCGGCTGGAGGCGTTCCTGGGTGTCACGCTGTTCGAGCGGATCGGCAACCGGGTACGGCTGGCACCGAACGGTGCGCGGTACGCCGTGCAGGTTCGCGAGATCCTGGACCGCCTGGAACGGGACAGCCTGTACCTGATGGGGCAACCCGTCGAAGGCGCGAGCATCGATATCGCCGCCATTCCGACCTTCGCCACGCGCTGGCTGATCCCCCGGCTGAAACACTTTCAGGACCGGCATCCGAACGTCACGGTGCATATCGCCGAGCGCATGGAACCGTTCCTGCTGGCCGGGAGCGGTTTCGATGCCGCCATTCATTTCGAGCATCCGGCATGGGCGGGGATGCATCTGCATCCGCTGCTGGAGGAAGTGCTGGTGCCCGTGTGCAGTCCGGCGTTGCTGGCGGGCGCCGGGGCGAACCCGTCGCTGGATGCACTGCCACGCCTTCACCGGCGGCAGAACCCGGACGCGTGGCAAGCCTATGCGCAGGAGTCCGGCATCGTGCTGGGCAATTCGGCGGTTGGCGCGCGCTACGATCTCCATTCGATGCTGATCGAAGCGGCGCTCGCGGGCCTGGGTGTCGCGCTGGTGCCGCGTCTTTACGTCGACGCGGAGCTCGAGCAGGGGCGGCTGGTCGCACCCTGGCCGGCGGGCAGGTCCGTCACGAAAAACTTCTGCCTCGTCCTGCCCGAACCGATCGAACTGGCCCAGGGGCCGTTGCAGGCTTTCGCGACGTGGATGCTGAATGACGCCCCGGGCCTGGCACCGTACGGCAGCGCGCGACGCACACCACGAAGCAGACGTCAGCGCGGCGCTTCCTCTCCACGTTGATTCGCCGCACGCAGGCCGCGATCGGGTGCGCTCGCTCGGCGAGACACTGCCTGCCGAATGCGCCCGTCAGTCGCGCGTATGCGCTCAACCGACGGGCCTGCAAAGCCCCAAGACCAACCGTGCTGCCGGCACTGAAAACCGGTTCCACCCGCGCAATGCGGGTTCTTCCACATGATCGTTTGGTCTCCTTTGCATCCTTGATGACCATTGCTCCATGACGGCAACGCGATAAGGCACGTCGGGCGGGGCGACGTGCCGGTGCAAAGCCGTCACGGCGGGATCACAAGACGTCGAGGAAGATCGGTGGATTTAGTGGTTGATGCACCCGTTGTCAACTGACTGGAGGGCCCTGTCTAACTGCCTGCACAGCGTTGTTGAACGTGATTCACTTCGCGTGCTGGTGCGAAAACGTTCGTTTGTGTTCGTTTTTATTCGTTTTCCGGCGTCGGAGTACGTCGGGCCAAACCGTCGCGCCAAGCCGTCGAGTCGGTACGGCCGACATCCCGCGCGCGGGCGACGCTTCAGTGCCGGAAGCGTCGCTGCATCAGCGATTTCCGCATCCTCATCCTCGAGCAACTGACATGTACGTAAAAAATGGAGAGCAAGATGAGCAGATCGATACGAGCGAAAGCAGTGGCGACCGTGGTGGCAATCGCAATGAATGCGGCCCCGGCCGCGAGTGTCGGAACCGTTCTGTCGCTGGCCGGCGCGCAGGCTGCTACCGCCGCGACGACCGCCGTTGACGACTATGCGGCGACCCGGTACCCGATCATTCTCGTGCACGGGCTGACCGGCACCGACAAGTACGGTGGCGTCGTCGAGTACTGGTATCGCATTCCGGAGGACCTGCAGGCGCACGGCGCGGCGGTATACGTTGCCAATCTGTCCGGCTTCCAGAGCGACGATGGCCCGAACGGGCGTGGCGAGCAATTGCTTGCGTTCGTGAAGCAGGTGCTCGCGGCGACGGGCGCGCAGAAAGTGAATCTGATCGGCCATAGCCAGGGCGGCCTGACATCGCGTTATGTTGCGTCCGTTGCGCCGGAACTGGTCGCGTCGGTGACGACGATCAGTACGCCGCACTGGGGCTCGCAATTCGCGGACTTCGTCCAGCAACTGTTGCAGACGGACCCGACCGGCCTGTCGTCGACCGTGCTCGGTGCATTCGCGAATGCGCTCGGCACGTTGACGAGCAGCAACTTCAATACGAACCAGAATGCGATTCAGGCGTTGTCGGTGCTGACGACGGCAAAGGCCGCCGCGTACAACCAGAAATTCCCGAGCGCAGGGCTCGGTGCGCCGGGATCGTGTCAAACCGGCGCGTCGACCGAGACTGTCGGCGGCAATACGCACCTGCTTTATTCGTGGGGCGGCACGGCGATCCAGCCGACAGCGACGGTGGCCGGCGTGACTGGGGCCGTCGATACGAGCGTGAGCGGGGCCATCGATCCGGCGAACGCGCTCGATCCGTCGACGCTGGCACTCCTCGGCAGCGGCACGGTGATGATCAATCGCAGCGCCGGTCAGAACGACGGCGTCGTGTCGCAATGCAGCGCGCGGTTTGGCCAGGTGCTCGGCACGTATCACTGGAATCACACCGATGCGATCAACCAGATCCTCGGCGTGCTCGGCGCGAATGTGGAGGATCCGGTTGCGGTAATCCGCACGCACGCGAACCGCTTGAAGAATCAAGGCGTGTAATCGATGACAGGGAGCAAGCGCGGCATCGCGCGACGCAGGCATGTCCGGCGTCGCGCCTGCCGCGATCCGGGCGCGATCGGGCGGATCGCCGTGCATCGGGCGATTGCTTCAGCGCGTCGTCGATAACGGTCACCAGGGCGTGGCTTATCCGTGCTTCGGCGCGGTCGATACGCGCTTCATCGCGGAACCGTTCCGGAGGCGCCGGCGCGCTGTCGTGACGGCAATCGGCCATGCTGCCGCGTCAGTCTCGAACGCGTCAGGATCTCATCGTGCGGGCGCAGGGCGCAACGACGTCGATTACCCCGCACTCGCGAGTGTGGTGCCGGTCTAGAGCCACCGCTCTGGATTCCCGTTGCGCTGCCGCATAAAACGATCGTCATCCGCAGGGAGTGCACGGAGAAAATCGCTTCGTACTCCATCTAAAAAATTCATCGCGATCCGGGAGTATGACCGTCCAGCAAGGAATGCCGGGCGTTTGACGATTTCATTCCCGGCTCGCAGGGGACGCGCTCGATCGTCAGATTCGCGATCCGCATTCAAGCGACGAATGTGTGCATCGCAACAATCCATTTCATTCACGGCAATCGTAACGGTAAGGTGAACGCACGTTCGAATTTGATCGAGCGATGCGAAACCACCCTGTGACGATGCCATGACAACGAACCGCGATCGACCTGCCAAAGTGTCAGCCCCGCCTTCCGGTGTCACGCCGGCGGGCGGCAATGCGCGTGCGGCGGGCCCGCGCCTGCCGGCCAGGCTGGTGGGCCCCATCGTGCTCGGCACGCTGCTCAACGCGCTGAACTCGTCGATGATCGCGGTCGCGCTCGTCAGCATCCAGCAGGCGTTCAACCCGCACGGGCAGGAACGCATCGACACCATGTGGCTCGTGTCGGGCCTTTATCTCGCGACGGCCGTCGGCCAGCCGACGATGGGGCGGCTTGCCGACCGGTTCGGCGCGAAGCGGATCTTCTGCATCGGCCTCGCGATCGTATTGATCGCGTCCGCGCTCGCGCCGTTCGCACCGTCGCTCGGGTGGCTGATCGCGTCGCGCGTCGCGCTCGGCATCGGCACGTCGGCCGCGTATCCGGCCGGCATGGCGATGATCCGCACGTGGTCGCAGCGGCACGCGAACGGCGCGACGCCGACGGGCGGACTCGGCGCGATCTCGGTGGCGGCACAGGTGGCCGTCGCGTTCGGGCCGCCGCTCGGCGGCGCGCTCGTGCAGTTCGCCGGCTGGCGCGCGATCTTCTGGATCAACGTGCCGATCGTGCTGCTGGCGTTCGTGCTGGCGTGGTTGTGGATTCCGGCCGACGTCGTCCCGCGCGGCGCGCAGCAACGCCGCACGCTGCGGGGCACGCTGAAGGAGCTGGACCTGCCGGGCGTCGTGCTGTTCGTCCTGACGCTCGCGAGCCTGCTGCTGTTCCTGCAATCGATCACGCACGATCCCGACTGGCTGCTGCTCGTCGCGACGCTGGTGCTGTGCCCGGTGCTGGTCGGGCACGAGCGGCGGGCCGCGACGCCGCTGATCGACATCCGCATGCTCGGCGACAACCGCGCGCTCACGAGTACGTACCTGCGTTGCGTCGGCACCTACGCGGTGTTCTACGCGATCTTCTATGCGCTGCCGATGTGGCTGCAGGAGGCCAAGCACCTGTCCGCCGCCGATGCCGGCCTCGTGATGCTGCCGGTCGCCGGGATCGGCACCGTGGCGACGATGCTCGCGACCCGCCTCGCACACCGTCACGGCTCGCGGCCGGTGCTGATCATCGGCTCCGCGATGCTGTGCGTCGGCAGCGTCGTGATGAGCCTGCTCACGAGCGCGATGCCGGTCTGGTCGATCGTACTGCTATCGATCGTGTTCGGCGTGCCGAACGGCTTCAACAATCTCGGCAACCAGGCCGCGCTCTACCAGAGCGCGCCGCACGACCGGATCGGCACGGCTTCGGGGCTGTACCGCACTGCGCAGTATGTCGGCGGCAGCCTGTCGTTTGCGCTCGTCGGGCTGGCGCTCGGCCATCCGGCGAGCGATCGCGGCCTGCGCGAGCTGGCCATCGTCCTGGCGGTCATCAGCGTGCTGCTGCTGCTCAACGCAGCGTCGAGCCGGCACCTGGATACCGCTGCTTCTTCCATCCCCCAACAGAAGTGAGGTTTTGACATGTCCACTCCGACGCTCAATCGCACGGTCGCCCTGGTCGCCATCGATCTGCAGAACGGCATCGTGTCGCTGCCGGTCGTGCCCTACACCGGCGCGCAGGTCGTGGCGAAGACGGTCGAGCTCGCGACCGCGTTCCGCGCGTTGAAGCTTCCCGTGATCTACGTGCACACGAGCTACCAGCCGGACGGCGGCGTTGCGCTGAAGGTCAGGACGGATGCGCCGTCGGCGCCGCCGAATCTCGACCCCGAATGGAGCGCGTTTGCGCCGGCGCTCGGCGTCGGGCCGTCCGACATCGTCGTGACGAAGCACCAGTGGGGCGCGTTCACCGGCACCGACCTCGACGTGCAGCTGCGCCGGCGCGGCATCACGGACATCGTGCTAACCGGGATCGCAACCAACATCGGCGTCGAATCGACGGCGCGCCAGGCATACGAGAACAACTACAACGTCGTCGTCGTCAGCGACGCGGTCAGCACGTCGTCCACCGACGCGCAGACCTTCGCGCTGACGCAGATCTTCCCGAAGCTCGGGCAGGTCGCCGCGACGGCCGACGTGGAGGCGGCACTGAAGCAGGCGTATTCGCGCTGAACGAAGCGGCGTGTTCGGCGTGCACCATTCAAACAGAGTCATTTACCGAGGCATGACGATGATCAAGACCGATGCATGGGTTCTCTACGCAGGACCGGAACCGAGCAGGAAGCAGGCGCCCGTGGCGGGCGAGCTGCGTCGCGAGACCTTCGAATTCTCCGATCTGGAAGCCGACGAGGTGCTGGTCGAGCCGCTGTACGGATCGTGGGAGGCGAACCTGGACCACGCGCTGTCGCGCAATCCGGTCGACATCTGCCGGCAGCGCCGCGAGGACAAGATCGTGCTCGGCAACGGTGCGCTGGTGCGCATCGTCGAGCGCGGCAGTGGCGTGAAGACGCTGAAGGAAGGCGAGATCTGCATGGTGATGCCGTTCGGCAAGCGCGACGAATACGGGTTCGCCGAGCTCGTCTACGCGTACGACGCGCCGGGCACGATCGGCGTGATGGCGCAGCGGACCAAGATGCGCGCCGACAACCTCGTGGCGGTGCCGACGGACAGCCGGCATTCGCTGCTGCAATGGGCGACGTACGGCCGCTACTTCACCGCATGGGACAACTGGAAGGTGGCGTCGACGTGCTGGCGCTCGCAGCTGCCGGACGTCGATCCGGCCGACTACCTGGTGTTCGGCTGGGGCGGCGGCACGACGCTCGCCGAACTGCAGCTCGCGAAGCGCGAGGGTTTTCGCGTCGCGATGACGGCGAGCAACGACCGGCGCCTCGAGGAGCTCGCGAAGCTCGGCATCACGCCGGTCGATCGCCGCAAGTTCCCGAACCTCGCGTATGACGACGAGCGCTACAAGACCGATCCGGAGTACCAGGCGAGCTATCGCGAGTCGGAGCGCGTGTTCGCGGAGACGATCGCGGAGCTGAGCGGCGGCCGCGGCGTCGCGATCTTCCTCGACAACCTCGGCGGCGCACTGTATCGCGCGACGATGCGCGTGGTCGGCCGCACGGGTATCGTCACGACGGTCGGCTGGAAGACCGGGATGCGCCTGTGGAACCTGCGCGCGACGGAGTGCATCAACCGCCGCCTGCACATCCACACGCACGCGTGGCGCTACGACGACAGCATCACGATCCGCGATTTCCAGGAAACGAGCGGCTGGATCGGCGAGGAGCCGACCGAGATCTTCGATTTCGACGAGGTGCCGAAGCTCGCGTCCGACTACCTGAACGGGAAGATCCAGACGTATTTCCCGATCTACCGGATCAACGCCGTCTGAGCGGCAGGTCGCGCGCCGCGCCCGCATCGCTGCAAGACGATTAGTCATGCAGATGATGACGGTGTGCGGCGCGCCGTGCAATCCATCTGACTGGAGAACGGCATGGCCACTGTGGAAATGGGGAGCGTCGACGCCGGTGCGGCGTCGGACGCGTCCAAACCGGCGCCGCTCGACGGCATTCGCGTGATCGACGCCGCGACGTTGTTCGCGGGCCCGCTCGCGGCGACGATGCTGGCGGACTACGGCGCCGACGTGATCAAGGTCGAGCATCCGGACGGCGATCCGGCGCGCAAGTACGGCGCGCGTCGCGACGACGTGCCGTTGTGGTGGAAGGTGCTCGCGCGCAACAAGCGGGCCGTCACGCTGAATCTCGGCACGGCCGACGGCCAGCGGATCTTCCGCGAAATGGCGGCGCAGGCGGACGTGGTCGTCGAGAATTTCCGGCCCGGCACGCTCGAACGCTGGGGGCTCGGTTACGACGTGCTGTCCGCGATCAACCCGCGGCTCGTGCTCGTGCGGGTGACGGGCTTCGGGCAGTTCGGCCCGTATGCGAGCCGCCCCGGCTTCGGTACGCTGGCCGAGGCGATGAGCGGGCTCGCGTCGGTCACCGGCGAGGCCGACGGGCCGCCGCTGCTGCCGTCGTTCCCGCTCGCGGACACCGTCGCGGGGCTGAACGCCGCGTTCGCGATCATGACGGCGCTGAAGGCGCGCGAGCACACCGGGCGCGGCCAGGTCGTCGATCTCGCGATCATCGAGACGATGCTCGCTGCGATGGGCGCGCAGGTCGCGAGCTACGACCAGACGGGCCGGGTGCCCGAACGCACCGGCAATCGTTCGCCGAACAATTCGCCGCGCGGGGTGTACCGCACGTCGGACGGCAAGTGGGTCGCGCTGTCGACGTCGGCGCACAGCATCGCGGAGCGCGTGATGCGCCTCGTCGGCCGTGAGGACCTGATCGACGAACCCTGGTTCGCGAACGGCGCCGAGCGCGCGAAGCATGCGGACGAACTGGATGCGGCGGTCGGCGGCTGGATCGGGCAGCGCTCGCGCGACGACGTGATCGCCGAGTTCGAGCGCGCGCAGGCGGCGGTCGCGCCGATCTACGACGTCGCCGACGTGCTCCGCGATCCGCAGTACGCGGCGCTCGGCTCGGTCGTGTCGGTGCCCGACGCGGAGCTCGGCGCGTTCCGCACGCACAACGTGCCGTTCCGGCTGTCCGACACGCCCGGCGCAATCCGCTGGGGCGGACCGGCGCGCGGCACGCACAACGACGAAGTATTCGGCGCATTGGGGCTGGAGCGGCACGAGATCGCCGATTTGACCGAACGGGGCATTGTATGAAAACCAGCGCAACCTACCGCAGTTACCTCTACGTGCCCGCGCACAAGGCGCAGGTGGTGGACAAGGCGTATGCGAGCGAAGCCGATGCCATCGTGCTCGACCTCGAGGATGCCGTGCCGGCCAGCCACAAGGCCGAAGCCCGTGAGGCGGCCGCCGCGATTCTCGCGGAAGGCCCGCCGAAGCCGACCTACGTGCGGATCAACCCGATCGGCAGCCCGTGGTGTCGCGACGACGTCGACGCGATCGCGCAGCCGGCGCTCCAGGCGCTGCGCCTGCCGAAATGCGACCTGCCGCAGCATATCCAGGAAGTGGCCGGCTGGCTCGACGCGCTCGGCAGCGATGCGGGCATCCAGATCCTGATCGAGTCGGCGTACGGTGTCGAGACGGCTTACCAGCTCGCGACCGCGTCGCCGCGGCTGGAGCGCATCGGGCTCGGCGAGAGCGACCTGCGTGCGGACCTGCAGATCGGCGTCGACAACTTCACGCTCGAGGTGTGCCGCGCGCGCTGCGTCGTGGTGTCTCGCGCGGCGGGGCTCGCCGGGCCGATCCAGACCGTCTATCACACGCTGCCCGATCTCGACGGGCTGAGGGAATCGACGCTGCGCGCCAAGTCGATGGGGTTTCTCGGCCGCTTCGCGATTCATCCGTCGCAGCTCGCGGTGATCAACGAGGTGTTCACGCCGTCGGAAGACGAGATCCGCGCAGCCGAGCGGGTGCTCGAGGCGGTCGATGCGACAGCGGGCAAGGCCTCGGCGTCGTCGGTCTTCGTGCTGCCGGACGGCCGCGTGGTCGCGCCGCCGCTGATCGCCAACGCGCGCGTGACGCTCGCGCTCGCGAACAATCTTCGACTCAGTGGAGCACTGGCATGAGCACACCCGAGACGCTTTCCGCTCCGGCGGCCACTGCCGATCCGGTCGCACCGGACCGGCCCGCGCCACCCGACGGCATCGTCGGCGCGCTCGGCCGCTTCGCGGCGGAGGTGCGCGCCGGAGGGCTGGAATACCGGCTGCGCGTCGAGGCCGCCGCGCGCGTGCTCGACGTGGTCGGCAACAGCCTGATCGCGCACGACGAACCGGTCGTGCAGTCGGTGCTGCAGGTCGCGCGGCGCTGGGCGGGCACCGGCCCGGCGAGCGTGATCGGCGCGCCCGACCGGCTGCCGGCCGCGAGTGCCGCGCTCGTCAACGGCACGCTCGCGCATGCGATGGATTTCGACGATTCGCACATGCTGTCGGTGCTGCATCCGAGTGCGTCGGTGATTCCGGCCGCGCTCGCCGCCGCGCAGGCGAGCGGCGCGTCGGGCGCGGCGCTGCTCGATGCGATCACGGTGGGCACCGAGGTGTGCATCCGGCTGGGCGTCGCCGCCTATAACGAGGGGCTCGGCAATTCGGTGTTTTTCGAGCGCGGCCAGCACGCGACGTCGATCTGCGGCACGGTCGGCGCGGCGGCGGCCGCGGCGATGCTGCTCGGGCTCGACGCCGCGCAGATCGCGGCGGCGCTCGGCATTGCCGCGAGCATGGGCGCGGGCCTGCTCGAAGCGAACCGCACCGGCGGCTCGGTGAAGCGGATTCACTGCGGCTGGGCGGCGCATGCGGGCGTGAGCGCGGCGGAACTGGCGGGCGCGGGCGTCACCGCGCCGCCGACCGCGCTCGAAGGCCGCTTCGGCTTCTTCCATGCGTGGTGCGGCGACCTCGCCGACGTCGACGCGGTGCTGCGCGACCTGGGCGACGAATGGGAGACGAGCCGGATCATCTTCAAGCCGTATCCGTGCAACCACTTCACGCACCCGGGCATCGACGCGGCGCTGCAACTGAAGGCGCAAGGCGTGACGGCGGACGACGTGGTGTCGGCCGAGCTGCGGGTCGCGACGTCGACGCTGCGCACGATCGGCGAGCCGGCGGAGTTGAAGGCGAATCCGCCGAACGGTTATGCGGCGGCGTTCTCGGGGCCGTACACGGTCGCGGCGGCGCTGCTCGGCGGCGGCGGTCTCGGCGTCTGGTTCGACGATTTCGACGATGCGCTTGCGCGGGACCCCGCGCGGCGCGCCCTGGCTGCGAAGGTGCGTTGCGTGGCCGATCCGTGGTGCGATGCGCGCTTCCCGCATTTCCTGCCGGCGGTGCTGCGCGTCGAGCTGCGCGACGGGCAAGTGCGCGAGGCGTGGATCGAGTCGAGCAAGGGCACGAATTCGCGGCCGCTGACCGAACAGGAACTCACCGCGAAATTCGTGCTGGCGGCGAGTTCGGCGCTCGGCATGGAGCGCGCGCTCGCGCTGCGCGACGCGGTACGGTCGCTCGCCGACGATGCGCCGCTCGATGCGCTCGCGGCGCTGACGTCGGGCACTGAAGGAGGACACAGATCTTGAATGCACCCCGCTGGAAAAAGCGGCCACCCGGCTCGAACTGGGGCGACTTCGGTCCCGACGATCAGAAGGGGCGGCTGAACTGGCTGACGCCGGACAAGGTGCGGCAGGGCGCAGCCGAAGTGCGGGAAGGGCTGTCGTTCTCGCTGAGCCTGCCGCTCGACGTGCCGCGCGGCGGCGGGCTGAACGCGCGGCGGCGGCCACCGGCGATCATGCCGGCGCTGCTCGGCGACAAGCCGTATTTCGGTTATCGCGCGGACGAACAGGTTGCGAACGCAACCGATGTGGTCTGCGACGATTCGTTCTGCATGCACTCGCAGTTCTCGACGCAATGGGACGGCCTGTCGCACGTGGGCGGCGTGTTCGACGCGGACGACGACGGCGTGCCTGAAATCGTGTTCTACAACGGCTTCCGGATGGGCGAGCATCTGCGGGTGCCGCAAGAGGGCGACGCGACGGGCGGCGCGCACGCGCTCGGCATCGAGGTGATGGCGCAAACGGGCGTGCAGGGGCGCGGCGTGCTGATCGACCTGCGGCGTCATTTCGGCGACGCGCGCACGAAGGTCGGCTTCGCGCAACTGATGCAGGTGATGGAGGCGGACCGCGTGCAGGTCGAGCGCGGCGACATCGTCTGCATTCACACCGGTTTTGCGGATCTGCTGCTGCATGACGACGGCGGGTCGCCGGTGACGGTCGCGAGCGCGTGCGTGCTGGACAGCAGCGATGCGCGGCTGCTGCAATGGATCGACGAATCGGGGCTGGCCGCGCTCGTGGCCGACAACCATGCGATCGAGGAACGTCCGCAACATGCGCAGCCGCTCGCGCAACCGGGCGCGCTGATGCCGCTTCACGAACTGTGCCTGTTCAAGCTCGGTATTCACCTCGGCGAGCTGTGGCACCTGACGCCGCTCGCGAACTGGCTGCATGCACACGGCCGGAACCGGTTTCTGCTGACCGCGCCGCCGCTGCATATCCGCGGCCTGGTCGGCGCACCGGCGAATCCGGTCGCGACCGTTTGAGCTCGCGGGCGGCCGCCGGGGCGGCGGTCGTCCGCATTTTTTTGCAATGCGACCTTTTTTCAAAAATCGCGAATCAAATGGCCGATTGGCACGGTATCCGGAAGAATCGATGCGAAACGGACCCACTAATTTAAAAAATTAACCAATACCGCTCGATACCTAAAAATATAGATACGTCAAGATTGGACTATTCTTGTGCATTGCACTAAATATCAGGGGATTGCTCCGATTGCGGAATTTCGCGATCGCAATCGGAGGCGGTGTTTAACCTGTTTAGTGGATGGTCGCAAACATGAATCTACGTTCGATCGATCTGAACCTGCTGGTCATACTCGATGCGCTATTGACGGAGAAACAGGTCACACGGGCCGGCCAGAAGGTCGGCCTCACGCAGCCGGCCGTCAGCAACGCGCTGGCGCGGTTGCGGTTCCTGTTCAAGGACGAGATCCTGGCGCGCACCGCGGTCGGCATGGAGTTGACGCCGCGCGCACAGGCGCTGGCGATACCGATTCGACAGATCATGCAACAAATCGAGGAATTATTTGAATCGGATTATCAATTCAATCCTTTTACGTCCGAGCGCCATTTCACGTTGCGCATGTCGGATCTCACCGAATTGCTTTTGCTGCCGGCTCTGCTGCGCTGCATGCGCTTGACCAGCCCGAATATCGGCATGGACGTCGTGCACATGAGTGCCGCCAAGACCGCCGACGCACTCGAGTCGGGGCTGCTCGACCTGGCGATCAGCGCCGGCCTCGAACATTCGGGCACGCTGTCGTCGCAAATCGTGTTTCATGACCGGATGGTCTGCGTGATGAGCCGCAGCCATCCGGAAGCGGGCACGCCGCTGACGCTCGAACGGTTCCTCGCGCTCGACTTCCTCAACGTGACGATCAACCCGGTCGACCACAGCCTGGTCGACAACCTGCTTGCGAACATGAACTGCACGCGGCGCATCGCGCTCAACGTGCCGCACTGGCTCGTCGTGCCGAACATGCTGGACGCGCTGCCGTACGCGGTGATCATGTCGGAGCGGCATGCGCTGAGCCTCGACGATGCGCGGCTCGTGATCCGCGACCTGCCGCTCGCGATGGAGCCCGTCGCGTGGTCGCTGTACTGGCACCGGCGCTACGACGGCAGCAACGCGCACGCTTGGCTGCGCAGCCGCATCGTCGAGGTCGCGGAAGCGCTCGAACGGCACGGCGTCGCGGCGGAAGCTTAGGGTTCGTTCACGCAGGTCAGCCGACAACGAGCAGCGGCGGCAGCGTCGCGACGTCGGGCTGCTCGTCGAGCCGCCACAGGTAATCGAGCGCCGCGCGGATCTGCGCCGGGCTCCAGTGCCGCCGGCAGTTCTTCGCGAACTTCGCCTCGTAGTCGTCGCGCCGCATCGGCCGCGTCGGCGAGCCGGGCAGGTCGTCCACCTGCTTCGTGCAGACCGACCCGTCTTCGCACACGGCCGTTACCCGGTTCGGCGCGTGCGCGGGATAGCGGGCGGTCAGCGCCGGGTCCTCGCGCACCGTGATCCGCTCGATCAACGCGCGCAGCGCCGGATCGTGCAGCGCGTCGGGCCGGTAGCTCTCGGTCGTGATGTCGCCGTCGAGCATCGCGCGCGCGACGATGTACGGCAGGCTGTGATCGGCGGTCTCGTGCGTCGACGGCGCCCATTTTTCGCGGTCGCGGCCGGCCGTCACATAACCGACTTCGGTCGTGTCGATCTCGATGCGCCGGATCCGGCGCAGGTCGCCGACCTGCGCGGCGACGTCGAGCGCCGCCGGAATCGCGGTTTGCGTGAGCCCTTGCGCGGGATAGAACTTCACGAAGCACTTGCCGATCCGGAACGCGCCGCCGCGCCCGCCGAATTCGCGCGTGTCGACGGCGAACGGCCCGGACACCTGCGGAAAGAATCCCGCCATGCCTTCGAAGATCGGCGCGGGGCCGGTCAGCCCGGCCCGCGCGAGCTGCGTCGAGAATACCGCGTTGCGCGCCGCGTCCGCATCGGCGAGCGCCTTCCAGTTCGACAACTGCTGGACGCGCGTCTGGTTCAGCGCGAGATGGCTGTTGATCGACAGGTTCACCGCCTGCACCAGCTGCGGCGCGGGCATGCGCATCAGCTTGCCCGCGGCGAGCGCGACGGCGGGCAGGCTGTAGCACGTGTGGTCCCAGCCGCGCGGGCTGATCGCGGCGGCGTCCATCAGCCGGCACGCGATCTCGTAGGCGATCGCGATCGACAGGATCAGGTCGCGGCCGTTCGCATGCTGCGCTTCGGCGACCGCGAGGCACGCGGACATGTTGTCGCTCGGATGGCCGGTCTCCTTGCCGGCGTACGCGTCGTTGAAATCGTAGTAGCGCAGTGCGGTGCCGGTCGCGAACGCGGCGAGATCGGGGCTCGTGCGCTGGTTCGTGCCGACGATCGTCGACACGCCGCCCGGCGACGCGAGCGCCGCGTCGCGCGCGATGCGTACCGGACGTTCGTCGTGCGCGGCGATCGCGCAGCCGAGCGCGTCGATCAGGTGCGCCTTGATCGTTTCGATCGTCGCGGCGTCGAGGTCGCGATACTGCAGCCCGGCCGCGTAGTCGGCGAGCTGCTGCGCGAGATCGGGGCGGCCGGGGCTGACGCCGGCGGCCGGCAGTGCGCCCGCGCGGGCGTGAGCGAACGGCAGCGCGAGCGCCGCGCCGGTCAGCGTGGAAAGGAAGTGGCGGCGGTTCATTGTGCGAAGACTCCGAAGGTTCCTGAGGCTGGGGAGAGGCGAGGTCAGAACAGCTTGCGCAGGCCGAGTGCCAGGCCCGCGCTGCTGGCGCGGTCGCCGGCCAGCGTGTAGTGGAGGAAGTTGTAGTTGTAATTGTCGAAATCGAGTGCGGCGCGGCGCGCGTAGCCGCCCGCCAGGTACAGCGTGACGGCTTTCGACAGGAAGTAGTTCAGCTGCAGCGTGACCTGCTGCGGGTTGGCCGGGTGCGGCGTGGGTGTCTGCGCGTTCGGCGCATTCTGCGCGCGGATGTCCTCGTAATAGAACGCGCCGACCGCCTGCAGGTAAGGGGTGATCGCGTAGCGCACGCCGGCCCACCAGAACGTGTAGCGCGTCACGACCGACGGCGCGGCGACGCCGCTCTGGCCGTGCGTGACGCCGGCCAGCAGCTGCGCACGTCCGACGGACGCGATCGCGGCGGCGGCGTAGCGGCGGAAATGCGCGAAGCCGCCCGGCTGCGGCGTGTTGACGTTGTCGAACGCGGCGGCGAGCGAGATTGCGCCGCCGGCATAGTCGAAGCCGGCGCCATAGGCGGCGTTCGACTGGAACGCGCCGGGCGTGCCGCCGAACGAATAGTGCGTTTCGAGCGTCAGCGGGCCGATCTTCGCCAGGTACTTGGCGACGTTGTTCTCGCGGAAGTTGACGCCGACGATCGCGCCGGCCGGCTCGTACAGCGTCGAGTACGCGCCCGTCGGCGAATAGCGCTCCATGACGTCGAACAGCGTCGTGTACTGGTGGCCGAGCCGCAGCGCGCCCCAGCGCTCGTGCTGCAGCCCGACCCATGCGGAGCGGTCGAAGCCGCCCGCGCCGGTGCCGGTACCGTTGTTCAGGTTGATGCCGCTTTCGAGCCGGAACGCGGCCTGCCAGCCGCCGCCGAGTTCCTCGACGCCCTTCAGGCCCCAGCGCGAGCCGCTCTTGCCGCCCGACGCCATCCGCACGAGCGATGCCGACGACTTGTCGCCGGGCGCGGCCTGATGGGTGAGGAGTTCCGTATAGATGTCGGCCACGCCATACAGCGTGATCGTGCTCTGCGCGCAGGCGCTGGCCGATACGAGGCCCAGTCCGCACAGTGCGGACATCCGCTTGCCCATGGTTTGTCTCCTTCCAGGGTTTGTTCTTTGTTTGAGTTCGGCGCCGCGCCGGTCGAGCGGTGCGGCGGTGCTGCGGGGCGGCGCTATCCGGGCCGGGTGGCGAACGGACGGCATCGTGACGGGGCGCGTGCGCGCACCGCGCGACGCGCGCATGGACGCGCGACGATGAAGGGGGGCGCCCGCATTACCGGGGCACGCCGTCGGCGCGTGCCTGTACCGCCGCGTGACGTGCGAGCACGCGCTTCGCGCGGGCGACGCCGGGCGCGTCGACCATCCGGCCGTCGACGCGCAGCGCGCCGCGCCCGTTCGCACGTGCGTCGTCGTAGGCGGCCAGCACCGCGTGCGCGTCGCGCACCGCGGCGTCGTCGGGCCGGAACGCACGGTTGAGCGCGCCGACCTGCAGCGGGTGGATGCAGGTCGCGCCTGCATAGCCGAGCTCCGCGGACGCGCGCGCGATGCGCTCGAACGCGTCGAGATCGCGCAGTTCGTCGAGGCCGCCGATGAGGCCGAGCGGCAGGATGCCGGCGGCGCGCGCGGCGATGATCAGCAACTGTTTCGGCACGCGCAGCACATCGGCGCTCGCGCCGCTTTCGCAGTTCAGCGCGAAATCGCCGCCGCCCAGCATCATCGCGACGACGCGCGGCGACGCCTGCGCGATCCGGTCCATTGCCTGGAACGCGCGCGGCGTTTCGACGATCGCGACGATCCGTGTGCGGCCGGGCGGCGCGCCGGCTTCTTCTTCGAGCGCGGTCAGCAGTTCGTCGATCGCCTCGATGTGCGAGCCGCCGCGCACCTTCGGCAGCACGACGCCGTCCACGCCGGCCCGGACGGCCGCGCGCAGGTCGGGCACGAGCTGGTCGAGCGGGCCGTTGGCGCGCACCAGCAGGTCGCGGCCTGGCGCGCGCAGCGCCGGCACGGCGTCGGCCAGCCCGTCGCGGGCGGCTGCCTTGCATGCGGGCGGGACGCTGTCCTCGAGATCGAGGATCAGCGCATCGGCGTCGCTCGCGGCGGCCGATGCGACGAAACGAGGGACATGCGCGGGGACGTACAGCAGCGAGCGCCAGACGGGTTGTGATGATGAATTCATCTACGGTCTCATAAAATGAAAGTCACTTTCATTTTTGTGATGGATGACCGCATTCGTCAAGATTATCGTTAACGCCTAGTATCAAGGAACATTTCAGGATGATGACCGAGCGAAGCTCTGCGGATTCATGTTGATGTCATCGATGATCTGCGTATAATGAAAGTGACTTTCATTTTTCGATGCCGGCCAGCGTAACGTGGCACCGACCTGACGCGAACAGCCCGGCATCGCACGAGGTGGACATGAACAAGGTGGAGACAAGCAGTCCGGCAGAGGGCGGCGTGGCCGCGGTCAACCGCGCGCTGACCGCGCTGCTGGCATTCGGCAACGCGCCCGGCGGGCTGATGCTCGCGCAGGTGAGCGAGGAGACGGGGCTCAACATGAGCACGCTGTTGCGGATGTTCGAGTCGCTCGAGCAGTTCCGCTTCATCAAGCGCCTGCCGGACGGGCGCTATGTGCTGGGGCCCGCCGTGTTCCAGCTCGGGATGATGTATCGCGAGTCGTTCCAGCTGCGCGAGTACGTGATGCCGATCCTGTCGAGACTGTCGGCGGAAACCGGCGAGACGGCCGCGTTCTACGTGCGTGAAGGCGACCAGCGCGTGTGCCTGTTCCGCATCCAGGCGCAGCGCTCGGTGCGCACGCACCTGCGCGAGGGCGACCGCTTCCCGCTCGACGTCGGCGCGGCCGGGCGTGTGCTGCTTGCGTTCAGCGGCACGCGCGGCGGCGACTACGAGAAGACGGCCGAGCAGGGCTACGCGGTATCGATCGCCGAGCGCGATCCGGAAAGCGCGGCGATCGCGTGCCCGGCATTCGGCGTCGGCCGCGTGCTCAGCGGCGCGATCTCGCTCGGCGTGCCGCGTTATCGCTTCAACAAGAAGGTGCTGGCCGACTACCTGCCGCGCGTGCAGGCGGCTGCCGTCGAGCTGACGCATGCGCTCGGCGGCGATCTGCCCGCCGCAGGCGCGGCATTTCGCGCGGCCGACCAGCTCGGCGCGCTGCTCGAGTAGCGCCGCGCGCGGCTGAGCGCGCCTCGAAGTCCGCCTTGCAGTCCGCCTCGCACGACGCATACACCAACCAGGAGACAAGCATGTTCGTTCCCGACCCGCAGGTCGCTCACGCGGCCGGCGCGCACCGTCGCGCGTCCACCGGCCCGATTCATCCGAAACCGTTCGACGCCGGCGCGCAGGGGCCGCTCGCGGGCGTGCGCGTCGTCGACCTGTCGCGCCTGATGGCCGGCAACATGCTGAGCGTGCAGCTCGCCGATTTCGGCGCGGATGTCGTGAAGGTCGAGAGCGAGCGCGGCGATACGCTGCGCGCGGTCGGCGCGGGCGGGATCAGCACGAACTGGAAGGTATACGGGCGCAACAAGCGCAGCGTGTGCGTCGACCTGCGCGCGCCCGAGGGCATCGACATCGTCCGCCGGCTGGTGCGCGACGCGGACGTGTTCGTCGAAAGCTTCAAGCCCGGCGTCGCCGAGAAGATGGGGCTCGGCCCGGACGACCTGCTCGCGATCCGCCCCGAGCTGGTGATCGCGCGGATCTCCGGCTGGGGGCAGACCGGGCCGTATCGCCACAAGCCGGGCTTCGGCACGCTCGCGGAAGGATATGCGGGGTTCGCGGCGATCAACGGCTTCGCCGATCGCGAGCCGGTGCTGCCGCCGATGTTCCTCGGCGACATGACGGCCGGGCTGTCCGGCGCGATCGCCGTGCTGGTCGCGCTGCATGCGCGCGACGCGCACGGCGCGGCGGGGCAGGTGATCGACGTGTCGCTGTTCGAGCCGCTGCTGTCGATCCTCGGCCCGGCCGCCGCGAACTACGTGATGACCGGCAAGATCAAGGAACGCACCGGCAGCCGCTCGTCGAACACCGCGCCGCGCAACGCGTATCGGACCCGCGACGGCAAGTGGCTGTGCCTGTCGAGTTCGACACAGGCGATGGCCGAGCGGCTGTTCCGCGCGATCGGCCGCGCGGAGCTGATCGACGATCCGCGCTACGCGACCAACGTGCAGCGCGTGCAGCACGCGGAAGCGCTCGATGCGATCGTCGGCGAATTCATCGCCGCGCGCGATCTCGATGCCAATCTCGCGTTCTTCGAAAAAGCGGGCGTGACGGTCGGGCCGATCCAGGATATCGCGCAGATCGTTCAGGACCGCTATGTGATCGAGCGCGAGGCGCTCGTCGAGCTGCCGGACGACGACGTCGGCAGCCTGCCGATGCACAACATCACGCCGCGCCTGTCGGCCACGCCCGGCACGTTCCGCCGGCCCGCGCCCGCGCTCGGCGAGAACAATCGCGAGATCCTGCTGCCGCTGCTCGGCGAACGCGAATACGAGCGGCTCGCGGGGCTGGGCGTGATCCGAACGCGGTAGGCGCGACGTGCGACGCGGCCGCGAATGACGGCCGCCGCACCCTGGACATTGCATGGAGGAGACAACCATGAAGCCACGCTGGACCCATCGGCCGCCCGGCTCGAACTGGGGGGATTTCGGCCCGGACGATCAGAAAGGGCGCCTGAACTGGCTGACCGCCGACGCGGTGCTGCGCGGCGTCGCGGAAGTGCGCGAAGGCCGCGTGTTTTCGCTGAGCCTGCCGCTCGACGTGCCGCGCGGCGGCGGGTTGAACGCGCGGCGCCGGCCGCCGGCGATCATGCCGGCGCTGCTCGGCGACAAGCCGTACTTCGGTTATCGGGCGGATGAACAGGTTGCGAACGCAACCGATGTCGTCTGCGACGATTCGTTCTGCATGCACTCGCAGTTCTCGACGCAGTGGGATGCGCTGTCGCACGTCGGCTCGCTGTTCGATCCGGCGGGCGACGGCGAGCGGGCCCGCATGTTCTACAACGGCTACCGGATGGACGAGCACATCCAGGTGCCCGAAGCGTGCGCGCCGCGCGGCGGCGCGCGTGCGCTCGGCATCGAGGTGATGGCGCAGACGGGCGTGCAGGGGCGCGGCGTGCTGGTCGACCTGCGGCGCCACTTCGGCGACGAGCGGCGCAAGATCGGCTACGCGGAGTGGATGGCGGTGCTGCGCGCGGACGACGTGATCGTCGAGCGCGGCGACATCGTGTGCGTGCATACGGGCTTCGCCGATCGCCTGCTCGACGCCGACGCGCGCGGCGAACCCGCCGCGCCGGACGTGTGCTGCGTGCTCGACGGCGACGACCCGCGCCTGCTCGAATGGATCGACGCGTCGGGGCTCGCCGCGCTCGCGGCGGACAACCACGCGGTCGAGGAGCGACCGCGCGATGCGCGGGCGCGCGAGCGGCCCGGCGCGCTGATGCCGCTGCACGAGCTGTGCCTGTTCAAGCTCGGCATTCACCTCGGCGAGCTGTGGCACCTGACGCCGCTTGCCGACTGGCTGCACGCGCACCGGCGCAACCGCTTCCTGCTGACCGCGCCGCCGCTGCACCTGCGCGGGCTCGTCGGGTCGCCGGTCAATCCGGTCGCCACCGTATGAACGCCGGCGCCGCGCGCATGTCGCGCCGGCGCCGGGTCTGCCGCTTCGCCGCTTCGCGCAGGCCGCGCGGGCGGATCATCGAGGAATCGCCATGTCCCATTCCCATGCGGCGTCGATCGCCGCCCGCATCGACCGCCTGCCCGCGACGGCCAGCATCTGGACGCTCGTGCTGTTCCTGAGCGTCGGCGGGTTTTTCGAGGTCTACGACCTGTTCCAGATGACCTACCTGCCGCCCGGGCTGATCCGCGACGGCATCTTTCACGCGGGCTCGCACGGCGTGCTCGGCATGTCGGACCAGGGCGCGCTCGGCGCGGCGACGTTCGCCGGGCTGTTCGTCGGCGAGATGTTCGTGTCGCGCCTCGCGGACCGCTTCGGGCGTCGCGCGCTGTTCACCGGCGCGCTGCTGCTCTACACGGCGGCGAGCCTGGCGATGTGCGTGCAGACGCATGCGCTCGGCATCCTCGTGTGCCGTTTCATCGCGGGCTGCGGCATCGGCGCGGAGCTGATCACGATCGGCGCGTTCCTGACCGAGCTGGTGCCGAAGGCGGTGCGCGGCCGCGCGTTCGCGCTGTGCTTCGCGGTCGGCTATCTCGCGATGCCCGTGCTGGCGCTGGTGTCGTGGTTATGGGTGCCGCACGATCCGCTCGGCATGTCCGGATGGCGCTGGGTCGTGCTGCTCGGCGGCAGCGGCGCGGTTTTCGTCTGGTGGCTGCAGTCGCGGTTGCCGGAGTCGCCGCGCTGGCTCGCCCACACGGGGCGCGAGGCCGAGGCCGAAGCCGTGCTGCGGCGGCTCGAGCAGGCCGTCGAGCGGGAATCCGGCCGGCCGCTGCCCGCAGTCCCGACGCCGGTCGCAGCGGCCACGGCCACTGCCGCGCCGCGCACGCCGTCGATGTGGGATGCGCGGCATCGCGGCCGCACGACGATGCTGATCGCGTTCAATGCATTCCTGAGCATCGGTTTCTTCGGCTTCAGCCAGTGGCTGCCGACGCTGCTCGCCGCGCAGGGCGCGAGCGTCACGAAGAGCCTCTGGTATGCGTTCGTGATCGCGTTCGCGTATCCGGTGTCGCCGTTCGTCGCCGGCCTGCTCGCCGACCGGGTCGAGCGCAAATGGCTGATCGTCGCGTCGGCGTTCGGCGTCGCGCTGTTCGGCACCGCGTTCGCGATGTCGGCGCAGGCGCCGTTCGTGATCGCGTTCGGCTTGCTCGTCACGCTGTCCAACACGGTGCTCGCGAGCAACGGCACCGCGTACCAGTCGGAAGTGTTTCCGACCGAGATCCGCGGGCGCGCGCTCGGCTTCGTGCATTCGATCGGCCGCCTGACGGGGATCGCGAGCAGTTTCATCGTCGCGCTGCTGCTCGAACGCGCGGGGGTGTCGGCCGTGTTCGTGCTGATCGGCGGCAGCATGCTGATCGTGATGGTGTCGATCGGCGTGTTCGGGCCGCGCACCAACAACCGGGCGCTGGACGAGATCGCGGACGGCGCCGAGCACGCGGCGGCGTTGCGCGGGCTCGCCGAAGCGCCGACCGGGCGTGTCGATGGGCGGCGAAAATTGGGCTAGCATCCTGATTCAACACGGCAACCGGGGCACCTCGCCCATCGACCATCGCCATGAAACCCGTTGCCGTCGTATTGCACGGCCCGACCAGTGCAGGGAAGAGCAGCCTGGCCAGGGCGCTCCAGCAAGGGTCGGACGTGCCGACGTTTCACGTCTCGCTCGACGCGTTCGTCGAGATGTCGCGCCGACGTGACATGCGATCGGACGAGGAGCTGAATCAGGCGCTGAGACTCCACCAGCTCAACCTGCAGTCGACGCTCGCACGGATCGCGGCCAGCCATTTCGAGATCGTGCTGGATCTCGTGCTCCGGGATCCGGCCGCGCTCGACGCATGCATTGCCGCGCTGTCGCCGCGTCAGACCTTCGTCATCGGCGTGACGTGCCCGCTGGATATCCTCGAACAGCGCGAACGCGCGAGGCCCGATCGCGGCGAGGGCATGGCCCGCTCCCAGTTCGGGCATCCGGCTTATTCGCGGCCTTACGCGCTGCGCATCGACACGTCGACATGCACGCCGGAAGAGGGCGCGCGCCGCATCCGTGCCCACGTCGACGCGCAGCGCGAGTGAGCGTCGTCGCGCTTGATCCGGACAGGCTGCGTTCTCCCTTAAACTCGCCGGCACCGAATGTCATCGGCCACGCGGATGATGTCGTTCGCACGCGACAAATCGCATTGTGCCGACAAGCGGAAAATTCGCGATGAAACCGATTCCGAAGTGTTCGTGCCGATAACCGGTTTTTCATGTTTCGAACGGATTGAAAGCGAATTTCAAGCGGATTCACGCGCCGACAGGCCGTGCGAAGCGGTTCCAGCGGGTAAACGCCAGGTTATAGGCCCGTCGTGTCCAGACAGGGGATTCATGGATTGAATGCGCGCCGATTCAAAATATAAATTTCGGAAAGACTTTGGCACGGGATATGCTTCGCAGTTCTTATCCGAATGAATCATGCGCCGGCTATTCGTCGGAAAAATCAGGCTGGAGCATGAACCGCCCGGATCTGACAAGCCGATTGTTTAGAGGATGAACAGTTTGTGAATTCGGCGCGGCAGTGCGAAGCTGCCCGCGGAACAGCGTCGTACACGGATTGAGTTGGGTGACTTGAAACGCAGGCCGTAACTCCTAGCGACGGCCACTACTGACAGTTCAGGATATGACATTACTGATTGGGGTCCCTCTGGAGACGGCCAACGAGGAACGGCGCGTAGCGACGGTTCCCGACGTGGTCGAAAAGCTGATCAAGCTCGGGTTCTCGGTGGCCGTGCAAAGCGGTGCCGGCACCGGCGCGAACTTCAGCGACGACGACTACCGTACGGCCGGGGCCGAAGTCGTGGCGACGGCCGCCGATCTGTGGGGCCGCAGCGATATCGTCCTCAAGGTGCGCCCGCCGAGCAGCGAGGAAGTCGCGCTGTTGCGTGAAGGCAGCACGCTGGTCGGCTTCGTCTGGCCGGCGCAGAACCCCGAACTGATGCAGCAGCTGGCCGCGAAGCGGGCCACGGTGCTGGCGATCGATTCCCTGCCGCGCACGCTGTCGCGTGCGCAGAAGATGGATGCGCTCACGTCGATGGCCGGCGTGAGCGGCTACCGCGCCGTCATCGAGGCGGCCCATGCGTTCGGCCGTTACTTCAACGGGCAGATCACGGCCGCGGGCAAGGTGCCGCCGGCCAAGGTGTTCGTCGCCGGCGCGGGCGTCGCCGGCCTTGCGGCCATCGGCACGGCCGCCGGCCTCGGCGCGATCGTGCGCGCCAACGACACGCGCGCGGAAGTGGCCGACCAGGTCAAGTCGCTCGGCGGCGAATTCGTCAAGGTCGACTACGAGGAAGAGGGCTCGGGCGGCGGCGGTTACGCGAAGGTGATGAGCGAAGGCTTCCAGCAGGCGCAGCGCGCGATGTACGCGCAGCAGGCCAAGGATGCGGACATCATCATCACCACCGCGCTGATTCCCGGCAAGCCGGCACCGAAGCTCATCACGGCCGAGATGGTGCAGTCGATGAAGCCGGGCAGCGTGATCGTCGACATGGCCGGCGAGCAGGGCGGCAACTGCGAGCTGACGGTGCCGGGCGAGGCGGTGGTCCGCCATGGCGTGACCATCGTCGGCTACACGGATCTCGCGTCGCGCCTGGCGCGACAGTCGTCGACGCTGTATGCGACCAACCTGCTGCGCGTGATCGAGGAGCTGTGCAAGGCGAAGGACGGCACGATCAACGTCGACTTCAATGACGACGCGATCCGCGGCCTCACGGTCATCAAGGAAGGCAACGTGACCTGGCCGCCGCCGCCGATCCAGCAGCCGGCCGCGGTACCGAAACCCGCGGCGGCGCCGGTTGCGGCAACCGCGTCCAAGGGCCACGGGCACGGCAGCGGCGAGCCGATGTCGGCGAAGTCGCTCGCGATCGTGTTCGCCGTCGGCGCACTGGCGTTCCTGCTGGTCGGCCAGTTCGCGCCGGCCACGTTCCTGGCGCACTTCACGGTGTTCGTGCTGGCCTGCTTCGTCGGCTACATGGTGATCTGGAACGTCACGCCGTCGCTGCATACGCCGCTGATGAGCGTCACCAACGCGATCTCGTCGATCATCGCGATCGGCGCGCTGGTGCAGGTCGCGCCGCCGCTGGGCGAGGCCGCGGCCGGCGACCGGCCGTCGGGGCTGATCCTCGGCCTGGCGGTGGGTGCGCTGACGCTCACGGCCGTCAACATGTTCGGCGGCTTCGCGGTGACGCGCCGCATGCTGGCGATGTTCCGCAAGTAAGGAGACGACAACAATGACTTCCAACCTGACTACCGTCTCCTACATCGGCGCGGCCATCCTCTTCATCCTCAGCCTCGGCGGGCTGGCGAACCCCGAGACCGCGCGCCGCGGCAACCTGCTCGGCATGATCGGCATGCTGATCGCCGTGCTCGCCACCGTACTCGGCCCGCGCGTGTCGGCCGAAGGCATTCCTTATATCGTGGCTGCACTGGTCGTCGGCGGTGCCGTCGGCCTCGTCGCCGCGAAGAAGGTGCAGATGACGCAGATGCCCGAACTGGTTGCGCTGATGCACAGCCTGGTCGGTCTGGCCGCGTGCCTGGTGGGTTTCGCGAGCTACATCGATACGTCGGTTCAGTTTACGGGTGCCGAGCACGCGATCCACGAAGTGGAGATCTACGTCGGCATCCTGATCGGCGCGGTGACCTTCGCGGGCTCGGTCATCGCGTTCGGCAAGCTCTCCGGCAAGATCGGCGGCAAGCCGCTGCTGCTGCCGGCACGGCACTGGCTCAACCTCGCCGCGCTGCTGATCGTGATCTATTACGGTCGTGCGTTCCTGCATGCGGAGACGATCCAGGACGGCATGACGCCGCTGATCGTGATGACGGTGGTGTCGCTGCTGTTCGGCGTGCACATGGTGATGGCGATCGGCGGCGCGGACATGCCCGTCGTGGTGTCGATGCTCAACAGCTACTCGGGCTGGGCGGCGGCGGCCACCGGCTTCATGCTCGGCAACGACCTGCTGATCGTGATCGGCGCGCTGGTGGGCTCGTCGGGTGCGATCCTGTCGTACATCATGTGCCGCGCGATGAACCGCAACTTCATCAGCGTGATCGCGGGCGGCTTCGGCACCGGCAGCGGTGCGCCCGCGGCGGCAGGCGCCGGTGCGCAGCCGGCCGGCGAAGTGGTGGCGGTGAGCGCGCTGGAGACGGCGGAGCTGCTGCGCGATGCCAAGAGCGTGATCATCGTGCCCGGCTACGGGATGGCGGTGGCGCAAGCCCAGCACACGGTGCATGAACTCACGAAGGTGCTGCGCGAGAAGGGCGTCGACGTGCGTTTCGCGATCCATCCGGTGGCCGGCCGCATGCCGGGGCACATGAACGTGCTGCTCGCCGAGGCGAAGGTGCCTTACGACATCGTGATGGAGATGGACGAGATCAACGGCGATTTCCCGGAAGCCGACGTGTCGATGGTGATCGGCGCGAACGACATCGTGAACCCGGCCGCGCAGGAAGATCCGGCCAGCCCGATCGCCGGCATGCCGGTGCTCGAGGTGTGGAAGGCCAAGACGTCGATCGTGATGAAGCGCAGCATGGCGTCAGGTTATGCGGGCGTCGACAATCCGCTGTTCTACAAGGACAACAACCGGATGCTGTTCGGCGATGCCAAGAAGATGCTGGACGAAGTCTTCGGTGCGTTGAAGGCCTGACGAGGCGCACGGGCGTGGGCGTATGGGTGCGCGGGTCGAACGGTCAGCGGCCGTGGTGTCGAACGGCGGCTTGATCGGGGCCCGGCACGCCCGACGTGCGTATCGGAAAGATCACGGAAGTGCGAGACGGGATCGGATGTTTCGCACTTCCGGGAAAAGAGCGCGATCGATCGTCGGTGCGCGGATCGACGAACGATGCCAATGATGGCGTTGGAGCGGGCGGCGGCTCCATCATCGGCGTGACGATTGCCGAAGCCTGGCCGGCCGCCGGAATGGTGCTGGTCGACCGCTGTCCCGTGTGAACGTGCTATCACGCCTATCCGCACGAATCAGGCACCAGATCCTTGCCTGCCGCCGATACCGCAGTTTGCCGCGAACGGTACCGGCGCCTCTCCTCCTCGTTCCTCATGTCACGCAGCCGCGCCGGTGCTTCCCACACGACTGCGCGTGACGATGTCGCCTATCCAGCCGCTCCCAGTTCCGCGAAACCGGTGATCCTTGCGTCGCATGCGCGCGCCAGCGCCAGGTCGTGACTCGAAAAAAAGACGGCACGGTCCGCGGCCAACGTCCTGAACAGGTCGACGAGCACCGCACGCGACGCGGCGTCGAGCCCGTTGCCCGGTTCGTCGGCGATCACGACGGTAGGCGCGCCGAGTGTCGTCGCCGTCAGGAACAGTTTCTTGCGCGTGCCGAGCGACATCTGCTCGAAGCGCTTGTCCATATGCGGGGCGAGCCCGAATCGATCGGCCAGCTCGAGGGTGCGGGCGTCGACGACGGTTTTCTTGGCCGCGGCCACGAGATCGAGAAACGCGCGTCCGGTCTGGAACGGATACGTCAGGCAATCGTCGGGTACGTACGCCAGCGCGGATTTCGCCGCGAGCGGCGCGGTGCGCAGGGAATGGCCGCCGAGCCAGACTTCGCCTTCGTCCGCGTCGATCGTGCCGGCGAGAATGCCGAGCAACGTCGATTTGCCGCTGCCGTTTTCGTCGCACAGCGCCACGCACCCGGCGCCGGATGCGAAGTTGAGCCCTTGGAAGACGACGCGCTTGTCGAAGCGCTTGCCGAGATTGTCGAAGCGGAGCATGGATCGGGTAATCAAACGAAAACTTGCCAGGCCAGCGTGACCCAGACCACGGTCAGCGCGATGCCCAGCAACACGGATTGTCGGGACGCGTAGCGTTGCGGCAGATAGTGTAATGCGACGAGCGGTGCGCCCGAGCACACGAGCGCCGCCGCCATCTGCGATGACAGCACGCCGTGCGTCACCAGCAACAGCGGGGCGACGGCGGCGAACGGCAGCGCCAGCGCGGCAACGGTCAGACAGTCGGCCCGGCGCTTCGCGAAGGTCGACAGCGGCAACGATTGCATGAAGTGCGACGCATGCAGGTGCGCCGCCTGCAAATCGCGATACGTCGTCGCCGCGATCAGCGCGATGACGGCCTGCGCGATCAGCGTCAGCGGAACGGCGCGCTGGTCGAACCCCCAGAGCGCAAGCAGGAAGCATGTCGAAGCGGTGACCGCACCCATCATCAGGCAGTGCCCGGCGGTGCTCGCGGCGCGATCCCGCAGGATGCCGATCTGCAGCCTCGCGATGGGCGGCAGCCCGTTCCGGACACGGACGCGGATCGCATCCGCGATGCGACGCGAGAACGCCCCCGGCATTTCCGAACGGGTGGCCCGCGCAGGGGCCGTATGCGCAATCGTGAAAGCGGCGAGCAACAATGCCACGGTCAGCCACGCGGGACGTAACGCCCCCTCGGCGTGAAAGCCGCCGATCAGGAAGACATTCGCAACGATCAACGCGATTGCATTGCGCAGGTTGCGCGACAGCGCGGTCAATTGCCATCCGAGCGTGATCAGGAACAGGTCGAGAACGAACAGGTAGTTGATCGCCTTTTGCGGCAGGAAGGCGAGCGCGATGGCGGCGGCAAGCACGGGCAGCAGCAGCGGCGTACTCGCGACGATCACGACGATCGTGTCGATGGCGCGACGGCGGCCGCTGGAGACGGGCAAGGACGCGAGGAAGGTGACGAACGGCCCCCCGGTGATGGCACGACGCTGCGCCAGCACCCACAGGATGCCCACGGCTTCGAGCAGGTGCACCCACGCGAACCGCCATTCGATGCCATGCGACGGCGCCAGCGCCGCGAGTACCGGCGCACCCAGAATGCGCGTCTGCGAAAACACCGGCATCGCCGGCAGCAACAGCATGGCCAGCAGGAGCAGCGCCTGCCAATGCCTGCGCAGCAGGTTCGACGTCGCGAGCGCGTACCACCTCAGTCGGCAAGACAACATCGCTTCCAGCTCCCTTTCACGGTGCAAACGAACCCGGCATCCTGCCACGGTGGTCGCCGCGGCACAACCATCCCCGCCTTTGGCGGCCGGGGCGGCACGCACGAGGTCACCGTGCCGCATGAGAAACCGATGCTGCGAATCGCCGCGTCGGCGGGCGGGTCACGGTGGCACGAGGTATCCGTCAGCGTAGCGGATTCACGCGCACGACGCCGACGCGGATCGTTCGGCAGATGCGGGACAGGTGCGCGGCAAGTCGCGACACGCGCGTCATACGGCTCGGGTATGCTGGACGAATGCCGGGCGGATGAGCAGGCAGCACCGCAACACGGCACGTCACACCACACGCGATCGCATCGCAACCACCGGCCGCACCGGGCCGATTTCAACTCAGGAACAGGGATTCGACATGGCGGAACTGGACAACGAGCTGTATGAGCGCATCGGCGCGCTGAGCGACGCGGGCGATGCGTTGATGGAAGACGGCGACTACGAAGGCGCGCTGGAGAAATTCCGGGCAGGATTCGACCTGCTTCCCGAACCGAAGACCAACTGGGAGGCCGGAACGTGGTTGATGGCCGCGATCGGCGACGCGAATTTCCTTCAAGCGGACTACGCGGCCGGGTGCGAGAATCTCGGCCAGGCGATGCACTTCCCCAACGCGATCGGCAACCCGTTCCTGCACCTGCGGCTCGGCCAGTGCCAGTTCGAACTGGGCAATCTCGACCGCGCGGCCGACGAACTGATGCGCGCATACATGGCGGGCGGGCCGGAGCTGTTCGAGGACGAGGATGCCAGGTACTTGCGATTCCTTGCCACGCGTGCGGAAGGCATCGAGACGCCCTGACGCGCGCCGTGCGTGCCGGCTGGCGGCCGGAATCGCGAGCAGGCTTTGGCGGCCGCGCCGCGCCGCGATGCGATGCGATTTCTGGCGTTTTCTCCACGTGTGCACGACCTGCCCATGAACCTGACCTTTCCCCTCGCCGCCCAATCCGATGCCGAAACGCTGGTCGCGATTCGCATCGCCGCGATGCGCGACAGCCTCGAGCGCATCGGCCGCTTCGATCCGCGGCGTGCGCGCGAACGCTTTCTCGCGTCGTTCGACCCGGCGCTATGCCGCTTCATCGAAGCCGATGGCGTGAACGCGGGTTTCTTCGTGGTTCGGCCGCAGGAAGACCACTGGTTGCTCGACCATCTGTACATCGTGCCCGCGCACCAGGGAAAGGGCATCGGCGCGGCCGTGCTGCAGCGGATCTTTGCCGAGGCCGACGCGCAGCGCGTGCCCGTGCGTGTCGGCGCACTGCGCGGCAGCGATTCGAACCGTTTCTATGCGCGGCACGGCTTCATGCAGGCCGACGAAGCGGAGTGGGACATCTACTACGTGCGCGAACCGGGTTCGGCGACGGCGTAGATCGCACATGCCCGCGCGTCGTGACGACGCATGCGGGGTGTGATCCAGGTGAGCGCATCAGCGTTTTCCCGGATATCGAATGCGCGGCGCATGCCGATGATGCAGAGAGAATATAACTACATGATCCGAGGCCAATCATGACGACATCTGCAACAAACGGACCGAATGCGGTATCGCCTGAAACGACCGGGGCGGCAGCGACATCCGACGACGCGGATGGCGTGCCGTCGATCCTGCTGGTTGACGACGAGCCGAGCGTGCTGTCGGCGCTCCGGCGCGTGTTCCGGCCCGCCGGCTACGAGATCCTGACCGCGGAAAGCGGCGAGGCCGCCCTCGAGGTGCTGGCGTCGACCGAAGTCGACCTGATCGTGTCCGACATGCGGATGCCCGGCATGAGCGGCGCGGAGTTCCTGGCCCGTGCCCGGGCGCTCTACCCGGACACGATGCGTATCCTGCTGACCGGTTATGCGGAGATCGCGTCGGTCATGCAGGCCGTCAACGAGGGCGGCGTCTATCGCTACCTGAACAAGCCGTGGGACGATCACGACCTGCTGCTGACCATCGAACAGGCGCTGGAGCAGCGCCGTTTGCGGCACGAGGCGGCGCGGCTCGCCGCGCTGACGGAAGCGCAGAACGAAGCGCTGCGCCGTTTCAACACGGAACTCGAAACGCAGGTTCGCGCGCGCACCGAGGAACTCGGGCAGACCGTGATGTTCCTCGAAGCCGCACAACGCGATCTGAAAAGCAGCTTCACCGCGATGGTCCAGGTGTGCGCGAGCATGATCGAGATGCGTTGCGGGTCGGCCAGCGGTCACGCGATGCGGGTCGGCGAGATTGCGCGACGGCTCGCGCTGGCCTCCGGGATGAGCGAGCTGCATGCGCAGGACGTCTACTTCGCGGGGCTGCTGCATGGCATCGGCAAGCTGTCGCTGCCGGACGAATTGCTGCACAAGCCGCTCACGCGGATGACGGCGGAAGAGCACGGCCTGTTCCAGCAGCATCCGCTGCGCGCGCAGATGGTGCTGACGCCGGTCGCGCAATTGCACAAGGTCGCGTCGATCGTGCTGCACCAGTACGAGCGCTTCAACGGGCGCGGCACGCCGGACGGGCTGGCCGGCGACTCGATCCCGCCGGGCTCGCGGATCGTCGCGATCGCACGCGATTTCGAGGGGCTGCGCAATGGCGACATCGGTGCGCCGCATTCGGTCGAGCAGGCGCTCGACGCAATGCGTTCGCAGGCCGGCGTGCGTTACGACCCGCGCATCGTCGAAAACCTCGCCGAACTGATGCGGGACCCGGCGAGCCTCGGCATCGCGGCGTCCGTCGCGGAGATCAAGTCCGCGCAGCTGCGCGAGGGGATGCAGCTCGCCGACGATCTGCGCACGCATCGCGGCGTGCTGCTGATGACCAAGGGCAGCGTGATGTCCGCACACCAGATCGAGCTCGTGCGCCGCTTCGAGACACGCGAGGGGACGGCGTTCGACATCCTCGTGCTGGCCGGCCAGGCGGCGAAGCCGGCGCAGGGCGTGCCGAATGCTGGCGCGGCGCCTGCCTGAGCCCGGACGCGCGGCCTGACGGCCGCGGTGCGCACGCGCGCCGCGGCAACGCACTCACCTCGATTCGGGCGCTCGATCATGCACGGCACCTACAATCTTCCGCTCGTCCTGCTGTCGGTCGCGATCGCGACGCTGGCCTCCTATACGACACTCGACCTCGCCGCCTTCATTTCGCTGCTCGACAACCCGAAGCTCAGGCGCATGTGGCTGGGTGGCGGCGCGGCGGCGATGGGGACGGGCATCTGGTCGATGCATTTCGTCGGCATGCTCGCGTTTTCACTGCCGATTCCGCTCGGCTACGCGTTGCCGGATACGGGCGCGTCGCTGGCGATTGCCGTGCTCGTGTCGTACTTCGCGCTGTATGTCGTCACGCGCGCGCGGCTGGGCTGGCGGCGGCTGCTCGCGGGCGGCGTGCTGATGGGCGGCGGGATCGCCGGCATGCATTACGCGGGGATGGCCGCGATGCGCATGGCGCCCGGCATTCGCTACGATGCCGTGCTGTTCGCCGCGTCGATCGGCATCGCGGTGATCGCGTCGACCGCCGCGCTGTGGATCGCGCAGGCGCTGCGCGCGCGGCAGGCGCGCCATGCGACCGCCCAGCGCGTCGGCGCGGCCGTCGTCATGGGCGTCGCGATTACCGGCATGCACTACACGGCGATGGCGGCCGCGCATTTCGCGCCGGACGCGCGATGCGGGGCCGCGAACGGGGTCGACACGCCGTGGCTCGCGACGACCGTCGCGCTGTTTACGACCGGAACCCTGGTCGTCACGCTGTTGCTCAGCCGATTCGATGCGCGCACAACCTTCCTGCGCGGGATGACCGATACGCTCGAGCGGCTCGTGCGCTTGCGCACCGTCGAACTGGAACGCGCGCTGCACCGCTACGAACAGACGACGGCGATGCTGCAACGTACCCGCGAGAACATGGCGACCGAGATCGACGAGCGCAAGGCCGCGCAGGCGCGGCTCGAACAGGAGAAGGAGGAGCAGCGGCGCCTGTTGCATGCGCTCGAGGAAACCCACGTGCAGCTGCTGCAGTCGGAAAAGCTCGCGTCGATCGGTCAGCTCGCGGCCGGTGTCGCGCACGAGATCAACAATCCGATCGGGTTCGTCAGCGCGAACCTCAATACGTTGAAGACGTGGGTGCGCAGCCTGCTCGACGTGATCGCCGCGCATGAAGCCGCGCTGCCGCAGCTCGACCCGGCCGCGCGCGATGCGCTGACGGCACTGGGCCGCGCGGCGGACCTCGACTACGTGCGCGGCGAGATCGCGACGCTGATCGACGAGTCGATCGACGGCGCGCTGCGCGTGCGGCGCATCGTGCAGGACCTGCGCGATTTCTCGCGCCCGGCCAGCGACGAGTGGAGCGTGGTCGATCTTCGTGCAGGGCTGGAAAGCACGCTCAACGTCGTCCACAACGAACTCAAGTACAAGGCCGAGATCGTGCGCGACTACGGCGACGTGCCGCAGGTCGAATGCCTGCCGTCGCAATTGAACCAGGTCTTCATGAACCTGCTGGTGAACGCGGCGCAAGCGATTCCCGAGCGCGGCGTGATCACGATCCGCACGTCGAGCGACGGCGAGCAGGTGTCGATTGCGATCAGCGACACCGGCACGGGCATGACGCCCGATGTCGTCCGGCGGATCTTCGATCCGTTCTTCACGACGAAGCCGGTCGGGCAGGGCACGGGGCTCGGCTTGTCGGTGTCGCACGGGATCGTCGAGCGCCATCGCGGCACCATCGACGTGACGAGCGAACCCGGGCGCGGCACGACGTTCTGCGTTCGGCTGCCGATCCGGCGGGCCGGCGGAAACGCGAACGAAAGCGTGAACGAAAGCGCGAACGAGACTGCGGCCGTGGCGGAGGTTAGCGCCGGTCCAGCAGCGTATCGCTCAGGACACTGAACGCCGCGCCCGGCAGCTCGTGCAGATGCTCCACCACGCTGCTGACCGGATAGAACGCTTCGACCGAATCGTCGAGAATCCCGACGCCGATCAGTTCGACGCGCCGCTCGCGCAGCGCATCGACGCGTGCGCGCAGGTCGGTGCGCAGGATCGCCGGGTTGCCGTCGCCGGTTGCCGGATAACCGTCCGACAGCACCATCAGGATCCGCCGCCGCGCACGCTGCGCCAGCAGCCGTTCGGCGGCCCAGCTCAACGCTTCGCCGTCGGGATTCTCGTGGCCGCATTCGATGCACGCGAGGCCGCTCGGGTTGTCGGAATCGAAGCGCTTGTAGACGCGCAGGTCGAGCCGTTCGACGAAGCGGTTATAGCCGAACGTGTCGCGGCCGGCGTCGATCCAGCGCTGGTAGTGCGCGCGCATCGCGGCGTCTTCGACGGAGCTGTAGCCGAGCGCTTCGCACGCGAAGCCGAGCTGCATCAGCGCATCGCACAGCGCCGCCGCGCACAGCCGGGCGAGCTCGATCTTCCTGCCGGCCATCGACCCGCTGCAATCGATCAGCAGGCTGACGGCCGCGTCGCGCCCGGGCGCGGCGCGCCGGACACGGAACGGCGTGCGGTAGCCGGGCGACGTGACGAGGCGGGCGAGCGCCATCCGGTCGAGTTCGCCGCGCTCCTGTTCGCGCTTCCAGCGCGTCTGTTCGTCCACTTTCAACGCGCGTTCGAGTCGCAGCTTGAGCGGCTCGGTCTGCGCGCGGGCCGCGCTTCGCAGGCGGTGCCAGCGCGCCGCGTCGCCCTTGCCGGTGAAGTCCGTCACCGTGTCGAATGCGGTGGTCAGCGGGACCGACAGCAGCGGCCGACGGTCCGCGGACAGGCGGATCGTGCCGGGTGCCGCATCGCCCGGCGTCGGTGATGCCGTGGACGATTCCGTGTCGGCGATCGCGCCGGCGCCCGATTCGGCCGAAACCGGCGCACGTGCATCGTCCGGCGCGCCCGGTCCGTCCGAGTCGAATTCGGCGGCAATGCTGTCGCTGTCGATCGTGCTGCCCGGATCGGCCGTGAACATCATGTTGTTCGCACCGGCCGAGGCCAGCGCGCGGACGCGCTCGACGATCCGGTGCGCGGCGCGGATGCTGTCGGCCGTCGAAGTCGCGGCGCGCGCTTCGTCGACGAGATCGTCCGACGCGGCGAGCGTCGCGTCGAGCGACGGGATGCGCTCGATCGTGGCTGGCGGTTCGTCCCACAGCGTACGCTCGATGCGCCATACGAGCCTGTCGCGCCACGCCATCCGTGGCCAACGTCGAAGCGTATCGGCGGCCGACGCCACCCGCATTTGCCGCAGGAGCGTCGTCGCGCCGGGATAGCGCGCAACGAGGCAGCCGGCCGCGCGCCGGTCGTCGATCGCCTGCGCAATCGCGCGCACCGCGGGCGACGCCAGCGCGGCAACGTCATCGATCGCGCCGAAGCGGACCCGCGCCGCGTGGAGGTCGACGAGGCCGACGATCGCGTCGTCGTCGACGTCGCCCGCGAGCAGCGTGTCGGGCAGCACCAGCAGGTCGCGCTGCGCGAGCGGGCCGTGGCGCGCGAACCGTACCTCGATGCCGTGTCGTTGCGCGAGCGTGCGGGCCAGCCGGGTCAGGTGGAGCGCGCGCGCATCGTCGTCCCGGTCCATCGCGTCAGGCCCCGACGTCGATGTAGTGGCGAATGATGCTGCGGATCAGGTCGGCGTCTTCCGCGCCGACTTTCGCATAGATCGTCGGGCCGGCGGCCGCTTCGGGATCGCCGGTGCGCAGCATCAGGTCGGCCCAGTCGATCAGGCGCCGCGTCGAGAACGCGCTGGCCAGATCCTCGCGGACGAACGCGGCGCGGCAGTCCGCCGCGATCGCCGCGAGCGTGCCGGCCATCGCCTCGGTCATGGCCGCGCCGAACGTGCGCTGCAGCACGCGCGCCTCGTCGGACGGCGGCAGGTAGTCGAGGCGGTACACGCGCCAGCGGTCGAGAAACGCCTCGTTCATCACGTTGGCGCCCTGGTACAGGTGGCGGAACTGCCCCATCGCGCCCGCCGCGTTGGCGGTCGCGAACAGCCGGAACGACGGATGCGGGACGACGATCTCGTTGCCTTTCTCCTTCAGCAACAGGCGTCCCGCCGGTTCGAGCACGGCGGTGAGCACCGCGAGGATGGCCGGTTCCGCGAAGTCGATCTCGTCGACGATGAGCCACAGCCCTTCGCGCATCGCGGTCGGCAGCACGCCGTCGACCCAGCGGGTCTCGCCGCCCTTGACGGTCCAGAACCCGACGAAATCGCCGACCGTCGTCTGCCCGTTCATGTTCGAGCGCAGCACGCCGTGGCCGGCTAGCGCGGCGGCCTGCTCGATCAGGCTCGTCTTGCCGGTGCCGGTGTGGCCGATCAACAGGATGCGCCGGTTCTCGACGATGTCTTCCAGCACGTCCGTCGCGCGCGCGGTGAACAGGTAGGCGGGGTTCCGGGGCGGCACGAGCGGCCCGCCCGGGCCGCGCGGCATCGGCACGCCGCCCACCTGCACGACGTGCGCCGCATCGCCGGTGGCCGCCGGCCGCGATGCGTGCGCGTGTCGGAGGTCCTGCATGAACCGGTCGCGATGCACGGGGGCCGCATGGTCGCCCGTTTCGCGCCGGACGTAACCTTCCTGGATCCACTTGTGCAGCTTCGCATCGAGGTTGTCCGCGTCGACGACCGTATCGACCGACGTGCTGCCGTCGGGACGATGATGCTGGATGCGGTACATGTGCGCGCGTTCGGAGCGGCTGACGATCCATTGCCCGGCGGACGGGTCCGCCAGTTGCCGATAGACGCCGAGTACCGACGGGGCGGAGGGAGTGGGGTCAACGGGTGCGTTCATGGTGGCGAGCGAGAGTGGGCGGCCGGCGCTTCATGCCTTCGATGCGTCGCGACGATTGTATATTTTTGCCGCGAAGGGCGACATGCGCGCGGGAATCGTTTCGTTTCCTTTCGTTTCGATGCGGCGCGGTGTGTAGCAGGCGGCGCGTCGGCCTGCCGTCATCACGTGATGGCCAGGTGTAATGCGCCGCAGCATGATCTTTCGGCACCCTCGCCACGGAATCGAACCGCTTTTACTGTGCCGATCCGTCTGCAACGCCGCGACGTGTTGCAGTCCGTCGGCAACCTCCATGCGCGTCATCGTCGCTCGACACCTCGCCTGACACCGACCTCCGGTGCGTTCGACAAATCCAACCCGTCATGTCGGATCGTGGGCCGTCACGCCTTGATCAACAGGGTGGAATTTCAGTACCGTAGCAGGCTTGATCGCCAGGCTCCCATCGCGCCTCCCCGGGTAGCCCGGCGTGACATCCAACCATGCGCCGGTCGTCGAATCCGGCGAAGGAGTGTTGAACGTGACGGTGACAGGAACGGACGAGCGGGTGATCCGACGTGCCAGCGCGCTGGATGCGCCGGCCGTGCTGGGGATCTTCGATGAAGTGATTGCGTGGTTCGTCGATATCGGCAACGACGGGCAATGGGGGCGCGAGCCCTGGTCGACGCAACCGAAGCGGATTGCGCTCGTGACGGAAGCCTGTGCGCTGCCCGACGCGTGGGTGGCGGAATCGCCCGACGGCCGCATCCTGGGCGCCTTGATCCTGGGCGAATCGATGCCCTACGTGCCGCCCGCGACCGAGCCGGAAATCTACGTGAGGGTGCTGGTTGCGTCGCGCGATGCGCGGGCGCGCGGTGTCGGCCGGCGGCTCATGGCCTTTGCGGATGAGCGCGCCCGGGCTGCCGGGGTGCAGCGCTTGCGGGTGGATTGCTATGGGGGCGGGACCGGCGCGCTGGTGCGCTTCTACGAGTCCTGCGGGTATGAGCGGCTGTCGACCTTCGACGTGGACGGGTGGCCGGGGCAGTTGTTGGGGCGCAATCTGTAACGGTGCGGGTCAGCCGCTTCGCATGCGACGCATCAGCCGACGCTCGATGCGCCGCCGGTGAAAAGGCTGCGGTACCGGTCGGCAGTGTAGCTTTGCCGAATCCGCCACGTGGTATTCGCCCGTTTCCGCGCGGCGTGATGTGGACGGGTGGCCGATTCCGCTTTGCCGCCCCCGGTTTCCAGTGTGATGACGGTTTGAACGCGCGTGCCGGTCAGCCGGTCAGCCGGTCAGCCGGAAACGGCCGGTGGTGCGACAGACGCCCGGTGGGCCGACGAGCCGGGATGCGCGGGCGTCTCGTGCACATCGTGCGCAACCGGCAGCGCAACCCGCACATAAAGAAACGCACGCCGCTCGCGATCGGGCAACACCTGCGGCCCGTAGCTGATCGTGACCGTGCCGTCGCGGATCTCGCCCGCCTGCGCGAAACGCCATGCGCCGGGGTCGCTGTCGAGCAGGAATTCGGCGCGCGCATACGCGAGCGGTTCGAACCGCTCGGGAATCGCGACCGGGCGCCCGTCGAGCTTGTCGAGCAACGCTTCGGCCACGTCGAAGCCGTAGCCGTCGCGCACGATGTCGCAGATGAAGCTGCCGGCGATGCGCGGATTCAGTTCGATCACGTGCGGCACGCCGTCGTGCACGATGCAGTCCAGGTGCACCGGCCCCCATGTCAGCCCGGCGGCCGCCGTTGCGCGCGTACCGACGTCGATCAGCGCGCGCAGCGTCGGCGTGTCGAGATCGAGTTCGGACGTATAGCCGCGTTCGAGAAAGCCGGCGCCATGCCGCTTCAGCTTGCGCATCGCGCCGACATAGCGCCCGTCGAAATACTCGACGCAGTATTCGCTGCCGCCCAGGAATTCCTCGATCACGATGCGCTCGGTCGCAAGCGCCTGTGCATCGGCTCGAGCGGCGGCTTGCGCGGCGGCGAGCGCGTCGAGTTGAGCGCGCACTTCGGCGATGTCCTCGCAGCGCCGCACGCCGTCGCTCGCCGAGCCTTCCGACGGCTTGACGACGACCGGGAAACGCAGCGGAGCGGCCGCGGCTGCGAGTGCCGCCGGTGCGGCCAGCGTGCCCGTGACGAATTGCGCGGCCGGGATGCCGTGCGCGGCGAGCAGTGCCTTCTGGTTCGACTTCGACACCGCGTGCGCGACGTGGCGCGCATCGGGGCCGGGCAGGCCGAGCGCGTAGGCGACCGATGCGGCGGTGCGCGCATAGGTGTCGTGCGCGGTCGTCACGCGCAGCGTGTCGATCTCGTCCGGATAACGCGCGCGCAGCCAGCCGGCGAGCAGTGCGGCATCGGGTTCGAGATTGACCGTCTCGACGCCGTCCGGAAAGACGCCGTCCAGACTGTGACCGGGCGCGGTGATGACGGTCACGGCCGCCTGGCGGGCGAGCGCGCCGCGCACGAGCGCGAGGCTGCTGCCGGTGGCGCGTGCGCCGATCACGATGAGTCGCTTCATGCTGGATCCTTGATCGGTGAAGAAGGGGGCATTGCGTGCCGGTCAACGTGCGCGCCGGCGCAGGCGCTGTGCCTCGAGGCGCGGCAGCAGATGCTGGACGACGCGCGGGAGCGTGTAGATCGGCAGCTGCGCGCACGTGAACACGAGCGCCATGGTGGGCGTCGCGGCGAGCCCGAGCGCGGCCCACATCAGGCCGACGTTGCGATTGGCGACGATCAGCGCGACATTGAGCCGTGTGCGGACGTCGCCGGGCGTGAGCCCGTACGCGATGATCTGGAAGCCCGCGTTGACGGCGAACGCGAGTGCGATGGCCGTCAACGCGCGGTGCGGCGCGTCGATGATCGATTGCTGCATGCCGGCCATCGTGCCGAGCGCGAACACCAGCAGCGCGGCGACGACGGTCGCATCGATCGGCGTCGCATAGCGGTCGAGCCGGGACCCCGCGAACCGCCGCACGAGCAGCGCAACGCCCTCGGCGCTGCCGATCAGCAGCGCGAGCCGCAACGCGAGATTCAACGGCGAGATCGACACGGCCGCATCGTGGCTGAACCAGGCCGTCAGCAGCGGCGCGGTGAGCGGGACGAACACCATCGACGCGAGGGTCGCGACGAGCGCGACGCTGGCGTCGAGCGACAGCATCCGCGCGATCGTCGACGTGCCGCTCGACGGCGGCGCGCAGTACGCGATCACGAGCGCGACCACCCAGTCGTACGGCATGCCGGCGAGCCGCGCGGCGATGCCGAGCGCGACAGGGCACGCGATCATCGTCGCGGCGGGCAGCAGCAGCGACACGGCCGGCCGCCGCGCGACCGCGCGCACGGCGCTCGGCTCGACGCGCAGCAGCGTACCGAGCACGAACAGGAACACGGTGACGGACATCAGCGGCCGCGCGAGGTCCGCGAGCGGCGGCACCAGCAGCCCGAGGCCGACGCCGCCCGCGAGCACCGTCGGGCCGCGCCGCACCAGCGCGGCAATCAGCGTGCGCACGGGGGCGCCTCGGGCCGGTGGTGAACGGCGGCGAAGCCGGGGCAGGCGGCGGAGGGCATGCGGTTTCCTCGAAAGGGGGCGGGCCGGTACGGGATATCCGTCAGGCTATTCCCGATTATTGGCGAAGTAAAATGATATAAACTGCATCGGTAACAAGAGATAGTGATATGAACATTCCTCTGCTCGAAACCTTCCGGGCCGTCGTTCAGGAAGGCAGCGCGCTGCGCGCGGCCGAACGGATCGGCTGCACGCAGTCGAACGTCACCGCGCGCCTGCGCCAGCTCGAGGAGTCGCTCGACGCGCCGCTGTTCGACCGGCACGGCAAGCGGCTGGTGCTGAACGACGCGGGGCGCCGGCTGATTCCGTATTGCGACCGCATCCTGCGCCTCGTCGACGAAGCGACGCAGGTGGTGCGCGAGACGCCGGTCGCGCGCAGCTTCCGGCTCGGTTCGATGGAAAGCACGGCGGCCACGCGGCTGCCGGCGCTCGCCGCCGCGTTGAAGGCGCACGATCCGGCGCTCGGCCTCACGGTGCAGATCGGCAGCGAGCCGGATCTGGCCGACGCGCTACTGCGCGGCCGGATCGACGCCGCACTGACCGCGCGCGCGGTCGTCCGGCCCGGGTTGCGCTACGAGCCGGCGTTCGCCGAAGAGATGGTGCTGGTGAGCGCGGCCACCGTCACGCGCCGGCAGGTACTGGCCGACAACACGGTACGGCTGCTCGCGTTTCACGACGGCTGCCCGTATCGCGCGGTCGCGGAGCACTGGCTGAAGGCGCGCGGCATCGCGATCGGGTCGGTGGCGTCGTTCGGCACGTTCGGCGCGATCCTCGGCTGCGTGGCGGCCGGCATGGGCGTCGCGATCCTGCCGAAGCGGATCACGACCGAGCACGTGGCGCGCAAGGAGCTGCGGACGCACGCGTTCGACGATCTCGACAACGTGACGACCTATCTCGTCACGCCCGAAGAAGCGCCCGCGCTGCCCGAGCTCGACGCATTGCGCGCGGTGCTCGGCCGGCAGTCGGGCGCGCTGCTCGCGCGTTAGCGGAGCACAACGCAAGCGCACCGCACCGCATGCGCGGCGCCGATCGCACCACGCGGAGACACTAGGCCGACTCGACCGCCCGTTCGTCCGCGAAGAAATCGGCCTCGATCTCGCGGATGCGCCGGCAATCCTCGAGCAGGCGCTCGAACGTCGGGCTGTAGAGGCCGACCGTGCCGAGCGCCGTCTGCAGGTCGGTCGTCACGCGCAGCGTGTCGCCCACCTTGGCCCATTGCTTGAGCCCGACGAACGACGGCAGCGCCTGGATCGCCTGCCAGGTGAAGTCTTGCCGGAGCACGCCGTTGCGCGACGACAGCAGCAGCACGTGTCCGCAGTAACCGCGGAAATCCGTCGGCGCGGCGGCTTCGCCGAACAGCCGCTCCGGATGCAGCACGGCCTCGACGGCGGCCGATACATGGTTCTCGCCGCTGACCGCGCTCGTCAGCCGCGGATCGAGGCTGCCGTGCAGCCGCGCGTTCAGCTCGACGATCGTCGGGCCGTCGGCCGTATCGAACAGTTCGAGATGGGTCGGCCCGAAGCGGACTTCCAGCGCGTCGAGCACGTCGGCCGCGTAGTCGAGCAGCGGCGCGTAACGCGGGTCGGCGTGATTCAGCACCAGCATCTTGTCGAGCCGCGGTGCATGTGTGCGGTCGCGGTGCACTTCCCACAGGCTGACCACCCGATGGCGGCCTTCGAAGGACACCGAATCGACGATGTATTCCTGCCCCTCCGAATAGCTCTGGATCACGATGTCGTCGTTCGGCTGGTTGTAGAGCGAGCGGGTGGCGAGCACGTCGCGTGCGGCGGCCTCGACCTGGTCGAGTGTCCGGCAGATCTTCACGCCGGCCACGCCCGCGCTGCGGGCCGGCTTCACCACGAGCGGCAGCCTGCCGTGAGCGCGGGCCCATTCGAGCGTGGCGTCGACCGACGTGCTGTGGAAGTGGGCCGGTGCGCGCAGGCCGGCCTGCCGGATGCGCTCGTTCATCGCGTACTTGTCGCGGCGCGCGGCCGAGGTTGCGAGCGGATTGCGGTACGGCACGTCGAGCCGCTCGGCCAGCGTGTCGGCCAGTTCCAGCGCCGCGTCGAGGCCGTGCAGCACCGCGCCGATCCGCAGGTCGGCCAGCTGCGCGAGCGTCGCGTCAAGGTCGCCGCGATGCTGGACCTGGCGGATGTAGTCGGACGGGACGAACTGGTTCCGGTAGATCTCCGGCAGGTCGGGGTCGCTGATCACGTGCGCGCAACGGATGCCGTAGGCGCGAAACGCGGGCGCCAGATAGGCGGCTGTCGACGCGCCGTCGACGATCAGGACGGTATCGATGAAACGATGCGGCATGGATTCCTCGCTGGGCTGTGGGATCGGTTGAAGGAGGCGGCCGGTGCGGGCTCAGGCCCGCGTGCCGGGTTCGGGCGCATCGCCGGGCCAGCGTACGGCCAGCACGATGCAGACGGCCACGAGCACGGCCGCGACGGCGAATGCGCGTGCCGCGCCGGCCACGATCGCGGCGCCCTGGCCCGCGACCAGCGCGCCGAGCGCCGCGACGCCAACCGCTGCGCCCACCTGGCGCGCGGTATTGAGGATCGCCGACGCGGTGGCCGAGCGGCCGGCCTCGACGCTGCCGAGCAGCGTCGACGTCAGCGCGGGAATCGCGATGCCACCGCCGATCGCCATTGCCGCGAGCCCCGGCGCGAGCAGCGCATACGGGGTATGCGCGCCGAGCGTCCGCCACAGCCACACGTAGCCCGCGAGCGACACGACGAGCCCGACGATGACGGTCGCACGGAATCCGTGGCGCACGGCGAGGCGCGCGCTCGCGATGTTGGCGAGCATGATGATCGTGAGCGGCGCGAGTGCGAGCCCCGACTCGGTCGCGGTGAAGCCGCGCGCATTCTGGAAATAGAGGCTCAGCGAGAAAATCAGCCCGTAGAACGCGGCATTCGTGATCGCGCCGATCGCGAGCACGCCCGGCACGCGCGCGATCCGGAAGAACGCGAGCTGCAGCATCGGCGCGGCCACGCGGCGCTCGATCGCGACGAACAGCGCGCCGAGCGCGACCGACGCGGCCAGCGCACCGGCCGCATACGGATCGCCCGGCCCCTGCGCGCCGGCCCGGATGATCCCGCCTGTCAGCAGCGCGAGCACGAGCACCGCGACGAGCTGGCCTGCCGGATCGAACAGCCGCGTGCGTGCGGCGGCCGAATCCCGTACATGGCGCACCGTGAGCCACAACCCGGCCGCGCAGATCGGCAGATTGATGAAGAAGATCGCACGCCAGCCGAGCGAATCGATCAGCAGCCCGCCGAGCGTCGGCCCGGCCGCGCTGATCGCGCCGCCGGTCGCGCTCCACCACGCGACGGCCCTTACGCGCGCGGCGGCATCGTTCGCGCACGCATGCGTGATGAGCGCGAGCGACGTGGGCAGGATCATCGCGGCGCCGACGCCCTGCGCGACCCGCGCGGCGATCAGGGCGGCCAGCGACGGCGCGAGCGCGCAGCCGAGCGATGCCAGCAGGAACAGCGCGAGGCCGTAGGCGAACAGCCGGCGGCTGCCGAAGCGGTCGGCCAGCGTGCCGGACGTCAGCAGCAGCGCGGCGAACGACAGCGTGTACGCATCGACGATCCACTGCAGCCCGTGGACGCTCGATCCGAATGAATGGCCGAGGCTCGGAATCGCGACGTTGACGACGGTCACGTCGAGCTGAACGATCGCGAAGCCGAGGCTCGCGGCCGCGACGGTCGGGAAGATCGCGCGCAGCGACGTGCGATGCGGCGGTGCGATGGCGGCCGGCGCGCCGCCGAGCGCCGGAGCGCGATCGCTCATTGCGGCCTCCGTGCCGGGTGGCGCGCAAGGCAGGACGCGGGCAGGGTCACGTCGTGACCGGACGAACGGCGCAGCAGGCGGAATCGGGTCATCGGGCAGATTTCCGTAGGGCGGAGGAAGGGCGCCGGCTGCCGATCGACGGCCGGCCGCATCGTCGAATCCGACAGAAAACTAGCATCGACCTGCTAACGAATACAAATAATAACCAGCGATTTTTTAACCACTTTTCGTGTTAAGGCGTGGTGCGATCGACGCTGCCTGACGCCGCCGGGATTGCTGAACTTATATCGAAAATTTTTGTTTGCAATCGACTTAATATCATTTCGCAATGCAATGTCGGTCTCCTAGTCTTGTCGAGCGCTGCGCCCCGAGGACGGCAACGCGCGGCGGCAGTGCCATGCCGCTCTTCGAACCCCGATCTTTATACGAGAGACCTATGACCTATCTCGCAGATGAACGCATCGTCTTGACGGCAGCGGAGTCCGGTCACATCCGGAAGACGCTCGGCGCACTGGCCTACGATCCGGCCGGCGGCGCGGGCTACATCAGCGCGGTGCGCAAGCTCGCCTACAACGCGTTTCCCGACCGGATCGTCGACGCGTTCGATCGCGCGAAGGCACCGACCGCCGACGCGCACGGCTCGATCGAGATCGACAACCTGCCGATCGACGACGACGTGAAGGGCAGCCCGAGGTTCGAGGAGACCGGCCGCTCGTTCAAGGCCGGCGTGTTGAGCGAGAACGTGCTGGTCGCCCTGAGCACGCTGGCCGGCGAGCCGTATTCGATCGCGCACGAAGGCCGCGAGCTCGTGAACAACCTCACGCCGCACAAGGCGACCGCACGCGACTATACGGGCCTCGGCTCCGAGGTCGAGCTCGATTTCCATATCGAGAACGCCGCGCAGGCGCACATGCCGGAAGGCGACACGTCGCCGTTCGCGTTGCTGCTGCTCGGCGTGCGCAGCGAAGCCGGCGGCGGCCCGTACACGCGGCTCGCCGACGCGCGCCGCGCGCTGCAGCTGCTGTCGCCGGACGACATCGCGCAACTCTACGGTGAGCACTACATCATCCGCGTGCCGTACCGGTGGCGCGGCGCCGCGCCGACGCCGCGCGACAATACCGACCTGAGCGCGGTGCTGTCGGGGCCGCTCGACGCGCCGCGCGTGACGGTCGCGTTCTATCCGGACATGGTGCTGGCGGTTAATGCGCGTGCGCAGGAGGCGCTGGCCAACCTGTATCGCGCGGTGCGCGAAGTGTCGTTCGGCGTGCAGGTACAGCCCGGCAAGCTGGTGCTGATCAACAACCATTTCACGCTCCATTCGCGCGACCGTTTCGATCCGCAATACGACGAGAACGACCGGGCATTCCGCTGGGTGCAGCGCGTGTTCGTCGCGCGCAGCCTGTGGAACTTCCGCGCGTTCACGCCGTTGCAGGCGCGGGTCTTCGATCCGAAGGCGCTGTATGCGGGCGACGCGCACGCGACGCGCCCGTCGCCGGTCGCGCAACCGGCGCCGCAACGCGCGGCTACCGCCGAACTCGAGGCGACGCCCGCGTGAGCGTACCGGGAACGCCGGGAGGAGAAGGGCGGCGAACGGGCGGTGAGAATCGTTCGGCGCCGCCCGCGTTCGGCAGACGCTTCGTCAAACATCAAGGAATCCGGAAGACATGAGAAGAACAGCAATTCCCGCAGCACGCATCGCTCGCACGCTGGCCGCCGTCCTGCTCGGCGGCAGCGTCGCCGCGCAGGCCGCGACGTTCGACCTGAGCCCCGAGCAGCCGGGCCGGCAGCGCGGCACCGTGAACCCGGCGGTCGAGCAGGCATTGCCGGCCGGCTACCGGTTTGCCGAAGCGGGCACGTTGACGATCGGCATCGCGCCGAACCTGCCGCCGCTCAGCACCTATGCGACCGATGCGCGAACGGTCGTCGGCTTCGATCCCGATCTCGCCCAGCTCGTCGCCGACAGCATCGGCCGCAAGCTGAAAATCGTGCCGCTCTCGTGGGCCGACTGGCCGCTCGCGCTGCAGTCCGGCAAGGTCGATGCGGTGATCTCGAACGTGACGGTGACCGAACAGCGCAAGGAGAAATTCGACTTCTCGACCTACCGGAAGGATCAGCTCGGCTTCTACGTGAAGAACGGCAGCCGGATCGCGTCGATTCGCGAGCCGAAGGACGTTGCCGGGCTGCGCGTCGTGACCGACTCGGGCACGAACCAGGAAAAGATCCTGCTCGAATGGAACCGGCAGAACGTCGCGCGCGGCCTCGCGCCGGTCGAGATCCAGTACTACGCGGATGCGGCGGAGCGCTGGGTCGCGCTGCAGTCGGGGCGCGTCGACACGATCTTCAGCGTCAATTCGATGCTCGCGTACCAGGCATCGCTGCGCGGCGACGCGAAGCTGATCGGCACCGTGAGCGGCGGCTGGCCGCGCACCGCGGACATCGCGATCACGACGCGCAAGGGCAGCGGCCTCGCCGATCCGCTGACGGTCGCGATCAATGCGCTGATCGCGAACGGCAGCTACCGGAAGGTGCTCGGCCGCTGGAGTCTCGATGCCGAAGCGATCGACCGGTCGCAGACCAATCCGCCGGGGCTGCCGCGCACCTGAACCGCTCGCGTGCCGATCGCCGCGATGCTCAGGTGATCGGCCACTGCAGGATCACGATCCCGTCGTTGTAGTCGGCATCGGCGCCGTCTTCGGCGCCGAGCCAGCCGAGCCAGACGGTGTCACCCGCGGACAGCGGCGCGAGACGCGCATCGGTCGCGGATTTCCTGCCGTTGGCGAACGCGTCGATCCGGATCCTGCCGCCCTTCGAGTTCAGCGTGAACAGCCTGACGCCGTCCTCGCTGTTGCCGACGAACGACGCGGCCGGTTCCGGCGCATCGTCGATGAAGAGCCTGAGGTCCTGCCGGTCGGCGGCATTCGCGTAGAAGATCGCCTTGAACGCGGTATCCGGCGGCAGCGTGAAGTTGCCGTTGCGATCCGACGACGGCTTGAAATCCGGCTGTTTCGCGGCCGGCTGGCCGGCGCCGATCTCGATCGACGTTTCCCAGCGGAAATAGCCCGACACGGTGCCGTCGCGGTCGAACACGGCGAAATCGGCCGTACACGTGGTGGCGCCCGCGGCCAGCACGTCGCTGCGCCAGTAGTGGTCCTTCATCGGATGGCAGGGCGGATGCAGCAGGTCGTCGGCATCGGGTACCGGCGCGGCCGCGTCGCGTACTTCGGCTTCGAACGGCGCGACGATGCCCGCATCCTTCAACGCGAACCGGACGAACAGCACGCTCGCCTCGGCGCGCAGTGCCAGCGCCGTCTCGCGCAGGCGCAACTGGTCGCCCGGCGACAGCCCGGCGAAGAGCCGGCTGTCGTTGTGGCCGAGCTGCGCGGCGTCGCCGGGGCTCACCACGTAGAGGTGCCGGCCGTCGATCACGGTCGGCGCGTCGGGGTCCCGGCTCGCCTCCGGGTAGGCCGACAGCAGCGTGACGGCGTCGACGATCACGAGCACATCGGAACGAAGACCAGGCATGAGCGCTTCCTCCGCAACAAGGGGTTGATGCGGGCAGCCGCCGCGCGGCCGCCCGCCTGCCGCGATCAGTTATGGATCGAGATGAACGGATCCCACGAGAAGCAGCCCTGGCTCTGGCAGTTGCGATCGATGATCTGGAACTGGAAGTGGTAAGTCACGCGGCCGACCTTCAGGCATTCCGACGACCAGTAGTAGTTCGCGACCTTCTGGCAGGTCGGCACCTCGGGCTTGCTGGTGTTCGGCACCGGGATCGACGCTTCCGCGACGCGCGGCGTCGGCGTCGAGATCAGTTCGTTGCCGACGTTGCCGATGAACTTGTAGAACACCACCTGGTTCTCGAAGCCCAGCGACAGGCTCGTTTCACGCCAGCGGATCAGGTCGCCGACCTGCGCCTTCAGGTCGAGTTCGCCGCCCGCCTGCCCGGACACCACGTTGTCCTGGTTGGTGACCATGTACACGTGCTTCCAGTCGATCAGCGTCGGGCTATTCGGATTCTTGCTGGGATTCGGATATTTTTTGAGGATGGTTTCGGTATCGAAAGAGACGAGCACATCGGTAACGCGTGACATAGAAGCTCCCGTTTGAATGAATGGGAATTATTGTTGCGCGAATTTCGTCGCGCAGCCGCCATTGCCTTGTCCTGCAAGGCCCGTCGCCGTTCGATGCCCGTGCTGGCGAGATGGCGAAGGCAGATTATCCCGTTCGGTTGTTTCTGGAAGCTGTAAAAGTAAACAGGGTATTTAATTTGTTTCGGGCGGTAATTTTAAAATCGGAATCAATCGGATTCATGCGTGACATAAATATGTCGACATTGAATCTGTTAATTGAATGGCCGATTATTTTCGGGGGCGGCGGGGAGGGGCGTTTACCGGTAGGTCCAGAGCCGGTGCAGCAGGAACGTCGTCGGCGGAATCAGCAACGCGATCGCGACGATGCTCATTGCGCGGGACACGTCGAGCGCTTCGGCCGCACGCGCGAGCAGCAGGGTTTCGACGAAGCCGGCGAGCGTGACGGCGAGAAAGCGCACCGCGTTGCGCGTGCGCACCGTCGACGAAAAACTCCACAGCGTGTTCGCGAGATACGAGAACGCCGTCGCGCAGAGGAACGCGATCGTGTTCGCCGTCACCAGCGTTGCGTCGAACTGTGCGAACAGCGCCGCCGCGACCAGCGTGTGGATCGCGGTCGAGCAGAGGCCGGACACGCCGAAGCGCACGAGGCGCGTGCGCTCGGCATCGAGCAGGCCGATCATGGCCGTCGCCGCGCGTCAGCGTTCGCCGATCCGCGCACGGGTCGGCTGCACGCGCCGGCGAGCGCTCTGGCGGCGCGCATCGCGCGCGACCCGCAGTTCGACCACCTTGCCGTGCGTCTGGTAGCGGCGGCGGATCAGGTAGACGGGCCGTTGCTTCGACTCGTCGTAGATCCGCCCGATGTATTCGCCGACGACACCGATCCCGATGAGCTCGATCCCGCCGATGAACAGCGTGACCGAGATCAGCGACGCGTAGCCGAGCACCGGATTGCCGAACAGCAGTGTGCGGAGGATGATGAACGCGCCGTACAGGAACGCGAGCGCGGCGATGCCGACGCCGATGTAGGTCCAGCTGCGCAGCGGCACGGTGCTGAAGCTGGTGATGCCTTCCAGCGCGAAATTCCACAGCTTCCAGCCGGAAAATTTCGAGTGTCCGGCACTACGCGCGTCACGCTGGTATTCGACGATGACCGTCCGGTAGCCGACCCACGCGAACAGCCCCTTCATGAACCGATGCCGCTCGGGCAGGCTGCGCAGCGCGTTCACGACCTTGCGGTCCATCAGCCGGAAATCGCCGACGTTCTCCGGCAGTTTCACGTCCGACAGCAGGTTGTGCACGCGATAGTAGATCGCGGCCGCCGTGCGCTTCGCGAACGAATCGCACGCGCGGTTGCTGCGCTTCGCGGCGACGACTTCCGCACCGTCGCGCCAGTGTTCGATCATCACCGGAATCAGGCTGGGCGGGTCCTGCAGGTCGGCGTCGAGCGGGATCACCGCGTCGCCGAGGGCTTCGTCGAGACCGGCTGTGAGCGCCGCTTCCTTGCCGAAGTTGCGGGTCAGGTCGATCACCCGCACGCGCCGTTCGCGGGCGCCGATCCGGATCAGCCGCTCGAGCGTGTCGTCGCGGCTGCCGTCGTTCACGCAGACGATCTCGAACCGGATGCCGTCGATGGACGTCATCAACGGCATCACGACGTCGAAGAAGCGCTCGACGGCCTCGCCTTCGTTATAGAACGGCACGACCAGCGATACGAGCGGTATATAGAGTGGTTCCCGCATGATGATTTCCCCTGTGATGTCGCTTCACCGATGCACGCCGATGGTCGGTCGGCCGGTGCGGCGCAATCCGTACGCCGGGCGGTGGTGCGTTCTTGCCGAATGGGTGAACGCGGTGTCGGTCGAGTGGTCGCGTGCGTCCGGCATCGACGGCACGTCGCGCCGGTCCCGGGCGATCCGGCTGACGAGCAGCCCGAGCGACGCCAGCGTGACGAGCGGCATGAACTGGAACGACAGATGCGGCACGACCGCGAGGCCCGCGAGCGGCATCAGCCACAGCAGCGTCAGCCATTCCCGGTCGAAGCGCCGCCAGCCGTGCGTCCACGCGTACCGCGCGTACCACGCGATCACGAGGCCGTACCAGGTCAGGTCGTAGTCGTACAGATAGGGGCTGACGAGCAGGCACGCGCACGCGAGCGTCGCGGCGCGCAGCGCGTACGCGCAGTCGCCGCGCCACGCATAGACGACCGCGATCGCGGCGACCGCGGCCGACAGCAGTTGAAGGCCGTTGGCGACGTAAGCGGGCAGGCCGGCCATCGCGGCCAGCGCGAACAGGGTCGGCATCCGCGCGAGCTTCGCATGGCCGGTGCTGATGACCTGGTAGACATCGCGCATCCCGTGTGCGAACGCGATCCACGAGTCGGTGCCGAACGCGAGCGTGGCGAGCGCGACGCAGGCGACGATCGTCGCGGCCCACGCGGCCAACGTACGCCACTGGCCGGCGCACAGCAGCGCGAGCGGGAACAGGATGGCGACCTGCGGTTTCATCATCAGCAAGCCGAAGCAGATCCCGGCCACGACGGGCCGGCGCTTCAGAAGCAACAGGCCGAGGCCGCCGAACGTCGCGGTAAACAGGCTGGTTTGCCCGATGACGACGGTGATGAATGCGGCGGGGAAGGCCAGCGCGCACAGCCATGCGGTGCCGCGCTGCACGGTCGCATGAATGACGACGGCGAACAGCACATACGTGACGCCGAGCCAGAGCACGACGGCCGGCGTGTACGGAAGCCAGCCGAGCGGCAGGACCAGCAACAGCATGCTGGGCGGATAGAGCCACAGGAGCATGCCGTCCTCGAGATTCATTCCCGGGACGGCGAGTTGCTGGATCGTGAACAACGCGCTGAAATGCCAGACGTCGGCGGCACGCCCGTGCGCGGCGAGCCATGCCGCGCTCCAGATCGCGGAGAAATCCTCCGACAGCGGCACCAGCGCGGCGCCATGCTGCAAGTACATTCGGGCGATGTAGATGCCGATGAACAGCAGTTCGGCCAGCAACGCGGCGCCGGCATAGACGCGTACACGATCGCGATTGAGCCAGTGAGGATAACGGCGCGGGCCGGCGATCGGGAGTTCCGGGTGCGCATCCGTCTCGGGACGGGCGTGGAAAACGGAATGGGGCGTTTTCATCGCGAGCTCCGGGGCGAGCACTGCGCGGCGCGGCGAACGACGACGAACAGCACCGCAAGCAGCACGATCGGGCCGATCTGCGGCAGCTTCATCAAGCGGTTCAGCATTTCGAAGATCGGCAGCAGCCAGGCGAGCACGATCACGGCCTGGTCGCCGGGCAGCCAGCCTTCATCGAGGCCATGGGCGATCAGGCAGAAGATCGCGATCCCGAGCCAGGTCAGCTCGTAGTGCCACAGATAGGGTGTAGTCAGCAAGGTGGCGACGGCCAGTGCCGCGCCGCGCAAGCGCATGTCGGGCGTGCGCCGCCAGACATCGACGGTCGCCGCGATCGCGAGCAGCGCGATCACGGCCTGCGCGGCCAGGGCAGCCGGCACCGGGAAGCCCGAGAGCCGCAGCGCGGCGAACGGCGTCGGCGAAGCGAGCCAGTAGGACGGCAGCATGAAGTGCTGGCCGCGCACCGTCGCCACGGCGTCGCCCAGCCCATGCAGTGCGCCCGTACCGGTCAGCGCGATCCCGGCCGCCGCGAACAGCGTTGCGCTGATTGCCGCCGCCGCGAACGTGCGCCACGCGCGCGCCGCGATCAGCGCGAACGGGAACACCACCGCCAGCTGCGGCTTGATCGCGAGCAGCCCGATCAGTACGCCGGCCGCGACCGGGCGCTTGCCGAGCAGATGCAGCGCGAGTGCGGCGAGGCCGGCGGTCAGGATGCTGTTCTGGCCGAACAGCGCGGACATGCACACGGCCGAATACGCGACCACGACGATCGCCGCGGCGTGCGGCACCGGAAGATGCGCGCGCAATCCCGACAACCGCGAGACGGCGAACGCGTAGCATAAAAGACTGCCCGCGAAAAAGAGGAAATATGCGGGCAGGAAAGGCACAAGGGCAACCGGAGCGATGAACAGCAACATCGTCGGCGGATAGAGCCAGGGAAGCGACCGGTGCTGCAAATACGTGTCGAATTGTGCGAGCTCGGCCTGCAGGAACAAGGAAGGGTCGTAGGCCGATGCGGCATGGCCTTGCAACACCAGGTGCGATGCGGTCCAGAAAACGGAGAAGTCGACGCCCGGGCGGACGGCGGCGTTCGACGTGAAGCCGTTCGTCACGAAGCCCCAGACAATCAGCAACGCGGCGAAGAGCATCAGCATGATGCAGCTGTACGGAACGATCCGGTCGGCTGTGAGCCATTGAGCACAGCGTATTGCGCGAACGCGCGACCCACGATTGGCTGTGTACATGATTCCCCGTATGTGTGTAGAGGCTGCATGGTTTGTGGCAGCCGTTTCATGTTCTGTCGTGCCTGCGGATCGAATCGCACTGAAATGGCGTCGTCCGGTGAATTCATTGTTGAAGAAAAAATCGCGTGATGCAAATCGCCCGCTGAAATCCGGAATCCGGATTGACCGGTGACGCACGTGAAAACCGTGTTTTCAGGTATGAGAAATCGACGTTTCCGGATTTCGTGTTTCTGCTTTGAAACATTCGGCCAATTTGACCGGCTCCGCATCCCGCCGGCCACACGAGACGCCGGTCGTTTCGCGTGTGCGGGAAAGTCCCGAGTAAAAATTTTTGCTCCTTTGCGGAGCGCGGCGGCAGCCATTCAGGCTTGCAACGCTTGCGGGGAAACATATATCAATTTTGAAACATTTCACGCGCCGGGCCCCGGGCCGGGGAACGCGGGCATCGCCGTAACCCTTGATGCGCCTCGATTCTGCTCGAGGTGGCCTGCTCTTTGCGTAAGCGTTGGCACGGCAGTCGACGAGGTGACGACCGGGCGGTTCCGGCAAAAGACAGACGGAACCCGCATCGGAATCACCGGCGGAAAGAAGGGCCGGAGCGCGTCGGGGAACATGCAGCTCCAGGTCGATCAACCGTGCAAGCCTTCGTCGAGTGACCAATGAGCCCAGGTATCGTCAGGGCAATAAAAAGTCGGCATGGCCGAATATGGGGAATAAAAATGAAAGACCACAGCACATCACGGTTCGAGAACCGGATTAAAAACATATTGCAGCTTATCCGGGAGATTGTTTCCCGTTCATCTGGATTCCATGCGTCGAACGGCAGTCGTGCCGTTCCGGTCGACCGGATTGCCCGGCTTGTCCGGCTTGTCCGACCCCTCGCACCGTACACGCCTCTCTCGCATTCTGCCTCACTGATACCCGTTCGCGCGGACAGGGATGTGCATCCCCGTTCCCGCAGCTGAGCGTCGCGTTCCGATTTTTCGCGTAGTGCCGGTGGTGCCCGTCCCGACGTCGCACAAGACGAAGGGTATTTAATAGCAGTCCGAAAGGAGAGTACTTATGACAAGAGTCATCGAAAAGATCGCCTGGTTCGTCGAGGATCGGGAAGGCGTGACGGCCATCGAGTACGGCCTGATCGCCGCGCTGATCGCGCTCGGCATCGTCGCCGCGCTGACGGCGATCGGTACAGACCTGTCGACCGTGTTCAGCACGATCGCCTCGAGTCTGGACTCGGCGGTAACAGCACTCTGATGGACGGTACGACGAACGGAGCATTCGAATCGCTCGTCGACACCACACGGCAACAACACCCTACCTCGACGTATCGATGCACGGTCAACCGACCAGCCGGCACGCGAGGACTTTGAAAGTCACCACGCAAGGAGATCATCATGACCAAGTTCATTCAACAAGCCGCCCGTTTCGTTCGCGACGAAGACGGCGTGACCGCCATCGAATACGGCCTGATCGCAGCACTGATCGCGGTCGGCATCATCGTGGCGGTCACGGCGGTCGGCACGCAGCTGAAGACCGTGTTCACCACGATCGCTGCCGACCTGACCGCGGCCGTGTGAGGCCGTTGAAAAGCAGAGCGTGCGGACGGCTCGGCCGGTGCAGCGATCGAGCCGCTCCCACGCATCGGATGACCGGGAACCGGAGACCATCATGCAAACCAGGGTGCGTGTCGCAAGCCCCAGGATCGACGCGGAGCAGGGCGCGACGTCGATCGGGTATGCATCCGTCGCGGCGACGTTCGCCGTCGCGGTGCTGGGCAGCGTCGTCACGCCGAAAGGCTCGCTTGCCAATACGTACGCGGTGATCGCAACGGCCGTCACGGCCGCCGTGGCCACTGCGCTGGCAATGGTTTCCTGATCCTTCGATTCGCTCAGCGAGGTTCGCCATGTTGCTCGTTGCGCCGTCTTACCCGATTCCGTTGTGCGTGACGCTGCTCGCGGTATCCGCGGCCGGCACGGACATCGCGGCCCGCCGCATCCCGAACGGCCTCGTCGCGCTCGGCCTGGCGGGCGCGCTGGTCGCCCAGTGCGTGCTGCACGGCGTCCTGGCAGGCGCACTCGGCTGGCTTGCCGGCGCGGCGACCGGCTTCGCGCTGCTGCTGCCGTTCTACCTGCTGCGCGGGATGGCGGCCGGCGACGTGAAGCTGATGCTCGCGATCGGCGCATGGGTCGGCGCGGAAATGACCTGTTACATCGTGCTGGCCACGTTCCTGGCCGGCGGGATCGGTGCGCTCGCGGTCGTGCTGTTGCGCGGCCGGATGCGCCAGATGTGGGCGAACGTCCGCGCGCTGATCGCGCGGCATTCGCGAGGAACGCGCGGGGAGGCCGCCGACGGCCCTGCGGAAATCGCATCGGTCGGCTCGCTGCCGTATGGCGTAGCGATCGCGGCCGGCACGCTGGCCATGCTGTTCGCGTCGCACACCTAGCGCGACGCACCCGCAACGAGGATCGAACGACCATGAACACGAACCATACCGAACCGAGACGCGACGCGCAGGTGGCCCATCTGCCCGATCCGTTGCCGTCGCGGGAGGCTCACACGAAGCTGGGCGCGCAATTGCCGGCCGCGCCGCGCTCGCTCGACGAAACGGGACTGAGCAAGACGTTCGTTGCCGGCCTCGTGCTGAAGTCGACGCTGATGCTCGGCCGCCCGTCGTACGGCGACCTGGTCGAGCGGCACTGCCTGCCGCTCGCGGTGCTCGACGACGTCTTTGCGTTCCTGGTGCGCGAGCACCTCGTCGAACTCACCCATCGCGGCGCGACCGATCTCGACGTGACGTTCCGCCTGACCGACGCGGGCCGCGTGCTGGCGCTCGAGGAACGGGCGCGCAGCGGCTACAGCGGGCCCGCGCCGGTGACGCTCGACGCGTATCTCGAATGCGTGGCGGCTCATTCGGTGCGCAAGCTGCACATCGGCCAGAGCGACGTGTGGGCCGCCTTCGAAGACATCGTGATCGACACGTCGGTGCTCGACGCGGCGGCCGCGGCGCTCAACGCGGGCCGCCCGCTGCTGATCTACGGCCCGGCCGGCAGCGGCAAGACCTTCCTCGCCGAGCGGCTCGGCTCGCTGATGCGCGGTTACGTGCCGGTGCCGCACGCGATCTGCGCGGCCGGCGAAGTGATCCAGATCTACGACCCGCTCGTGCATGTCGACGCGGCATCGCAGCCCGGCGGCCAGTCGGTCGATCGCCGCTGGCGCCTGTGCGAGCGGCCGGTCGTGATGTCCGGCGGCGAACTGACGCTCGACGAGCTCGACCTGCGCCGCGACGAAGCCGCGGGCTTCTACCAGGCCCCGCCGCACATGAAGGCGAACATGGGCATGTACGTCGTCGACGATCTCGGCCGCCAGCGCGTCGAGCCGCGCGACCTGCTCAACCGCTGGCTGCGCCCGCTCGATCGCGGCGTCGATTTCATGACGCTCGAATCCGGCAACCGCTTCGTGATGCCGTTCGACGTCTGGCCCGTGTTCTCGAGCAACCTGGCGCCCGAACAGTTCTGCGACGACGCATTCTTGCGCCGCCTCGGCTCGAAGATCCACGTCGGCGCGCTGTCGATCGACAACTACCGCGCGGTGTTCGACGCGGCCTGCGCATCGCTGGGACTCGTCGCGGCGAGCGATGCATTCGACTACTTGCTGCACCGGCTGCATCTGCCGACCGGCAAGGCGTTTCTCGCGTGCTTCCCGGCAGACCTGCTGCGACTCGTCGCCGCCGGCGCGCGCTATCGCGGCGATCCGGCCGAGGTGACGCACGACGCACTGTACGACGCGTGGGCGAGCTATTTCGGCGCGGGACCTGAACGGGACGGCGTCCATCCGCCGCCCGTCGAGCGCGGCGGACGCACCTTCATCACCGGTTGAGCCGTTTCTTTCACGATTCGTCGAGGAGCATTGCCATGAAAAACAGTCGAGCGATCCTGATGCTGGTCGTCGCGATGGTCGCGGGTCTTGCCGCGGTCGTGTTCGCGTCCCACTGGCTCATGCAGACATCCACGAGTTCGGTCACGTCGGTTGCGGTGGCGGCCACCGACCTGAACCTGGGCGAGCCGCTCGGGCCGAACCAGATCCGCATGGTGAGCTGGCCGTCGGGCAGCGTGCCGACCGGCGCGTTCACCGATACCAAGGCGCTCGAAGGGCGCGTGGTACGCACCAGCCTGTCGCGGGACGAGCCGGTGATCGAGTCGAAGCTCGCGCCGGTCGGCACGAAGGGCGGGCTGTCCGCGGTGATCTCGGACGGCAGCCGTGCGATCACGGTGCGCGTGAACGACGTGGTCGGCGTCGCAGGCTTCGCGCTGCCGGGCAACTACGTCGACGTGATCGTCAACACGCAGGAACAGCAGGGCAAGACCGACGGGCAGAGCATCTCGAAGATCGTGCTCGAGCACATCCTCGTGCTCGCCGTCGCGCAGCAGGTGAGCCGCGACGACACGGCGCCGAAGGTCGTCAACGCGGTGACGCTGGAAGTCACGCCCGACCAGGCCGAGCGGCTCGACCTCGCGCGCAGCGTCGGCACGCTGTCGCTCGTGCTGCGCAACCAGGTCGACCAGAAGACGCTGAACACCGACGGGGCGACCAAGATGACGCTGCTCGGCAAGGAGCCCGCACCCGAAGCGCCCGCGGCGCCCGCTCGCGTACGGACGGTACGCGTGCACGTCGCATCGCATGCGGCGCCGGAAGCGCGGCGCGACTGCGTCGGCGTGCTGACGGGCGTAAGGGGCAGCATCGAGTGTTTCTGAAGCAGATCAACACAGTCACATAAACGGCCGCCGGCAACGCGGCGGCCCTGGAAGTCGATAACCGGCACGGAGCCGGTCTCTCGGGGGATCAGACGAAATGAAGATCAAACCGCAATGCACGGATACCGGCCCGCTGCGCACACGCGTCGCACGGGGCACGATGATGGCCGCGATCCTTTGTTCGGGATGGCTCACGGTTTATGGCGCACTCGCACAGGAAGGCGTCGAGTCGGCGGCGCTGACGAAGGGCGGCGCCAGCGCGCCCGCCGCGGTCGGCAAGGGGCCGATGCAGATGACGATTAGCATGGGGCCGGTTGCGGCCGCCGCGCCCGCCGCATCGGCGGGCCCGCTGCGCGGGCCGAACTGCGTCGGCGCCGTGCGCGAATCGACCAGCGTCAGCGTGCCGCTCGGCAAGTCGCTGCTGGTGCCGATGCCGGAGCCGGTCCGTAACCGGACGATCGGCAATCCGGCCGTCGCGCAGGCCACGATGGTGTCGCCGCAGACGCTGTACATCCTCGGGCTCGCGGTCGGCACGACGAACATGATCGTGCAGGGCAAGAGCGGTGCGTGCCGCGTGATCGATGTGGCAGTCGGCGCGGATGCAGGCGGCCTGCAGGCGTCGCTGCAGCAGCTGATGCCGAACGAGCGCGACATCCGCGTGACGACCGCGGCCGGCACGATCGTGCTGTCGGGCACCGTGTCGAGCTCGCAGGCGGCGCAGCAGGCCGTGCAGATCGCGCGCGCCTACGGCGACAGCGCCGGCGACCCGGCCGCGGGCGGCAAGCAAAGCGGCAGCGGCGTGCTGAACATGCTGGCCGTCACGTCGCCGCAGCAGGTGATGCTCGAGGTGAAGGTGGCCGAGGTGTCGAAGACGCTGATCAACCAGATGGGCAGCGCGCTCAACATCCAGGGCGGGTTCGGTTCGTGGAGCGGGGCGCTGGTCAGCAACCTGCTCGCGGGCGTCGCAAGCGGCGTCGCGTTCAGCAAGGCGAACAACAAGCCGTTCAACCTCGCGGCCGACGCACAGAACACCGACAACCTGGTCAAGATCCTCGCGGAGCCGAATCTCGTGACGATCAGCGGCCAGGAAGCGACGTTCCTCGCCGGCGGCAAGATCTTCATCCCGATTCCACAGAGCAGCGGCAACGGCACGTCGTCGATCACGCTGCAGGAAGAGGAATTCGGCGTCGCGCTGAAGTTCACGCCGACGGTGCTGGCGAACGGCCGGATCAGCCTGAAGGTCGCGCCGGAAGTGTCGGAACTGTCGGCGACGGGCGTCACGCTGAGCTCGACCAACATCGGCGGCACGTCGATCCTGCCGCTGATCACGACGCGGCGCGCATCGACGACGGTGCAGATGAGCGACGGCGAATCGTTCGCGATCGGCGGGCTGATCAAGGACAACGTGACGGGCGCGTTGAAGGCGCTCCCGGGTGTGGGCGAAGTGCCGGTGCTCGGCGCGTTGTTCCGCAGCACGTCGTTCCAGCAGGATCGCACGGAGCTGATCTTCCTGATCACGCCGCACCTGGTGAAGCCGCTGCAGACCGCCGAGGTGCCGCTGCCGACCGACAGCTTCTCGAAGCCGAACGAAGTCGACGTGTACGCGACGGGCAACATGGAAGGCCGCGGCGGCGTCCGCAAGCCTGGCGCACAGCCGTCGAACGGCGCGGCAACTGCCCCGCAGGCACCGGCTCAGGCACCGGCTCAGGCACCCGCACCGGCGCCGCAACCGGATGCCCCGGCCGCCGCGGCCGCCGCGCTGCCCGCACCGCGTGTGCCGCAAGGCGTGGACGCGCAGCCGCCGGTACCGGCCGAACCGCAGAAGACGCCCGCGCCGGTGGCGGTTGTCGTGCCGCGGCCCGACGGGGCCAACGCGGCGAACGCGGCCCGCGTCGCGCGCATCGAAGCCGCCGCCGCGCGCATTGCGGCGGCCGGCCCCGACGCACCGGCCCGGCCGGCCCAGCCGGCCACACCTGCGCGGTCGACGCACCGGCTCCCGGCGGCTGCCCACGCGCAGGTCGCACGCTCGGAATCCGAGCCCACCGATCGTTGATGCCATCCAAGGGGACACTCATGAAATCCGCCTACCTCGTATTCGTGCGCCGTGCGGCGCTCGCCGCACCGCTCGCCTTCGCGCTTGCCGGCTGCATGTCGTCGACCCCGGTGTGGGACACCCGCTTCGGCGAATCGGTCCGCGCCGTGACGCAGGCCCAGATCATCGACCCGCATGCCGCCGAACACGCGGCCGCGACGACGGTGGTCGACGGCGGCGCGGCAGCGTCGGCGCTCGACAACTACGAAAAGTCGTTCAAGCAGGTCGATCCGCCCACGAACGCGTTCGTGATCGGCATCGGCAAGGCCACCCAGTAACGACGGCACGCTCAGGGAGAACGCCATGAACAGCGCAGCCCGCTATCCGAAAGTCATGCGTCGCAGCCTGCATCGCCAGCGCGGTGCCGTCGCGATCATCGTCGGTCTCGCACTGGCGGTGATGATCGGGTTCGTCGGTCTCGCGCTGGATCTCGGCAAGCTGTACGTCACGCGCAGCGAACTGCAGAACAGCGCCGATGCGTGCGCGCTGTCGGCTGCGCGTGACCTGACTTCGGCCATCAGCCTGTCGGTCGCCGAGGCGAACGGTATCGCCGCCGGGCACTTGAATTTCGTGTTCTTCCAGAACAAGTCGGTGCAGATGGCGACGAATTCGAACGTCACGTTCAGCGACTCGCTGACCAATCCGTTCCTGACGAAGGACTCGGTCACGACGCCGGCGAACATCAAGTACGTGCAGTGCACCGCGACATTGAGCAACATCGCGCACTGGTTCATCGAGGTGCTGAACGTGCTGCCGGGCACCAAGCTCGCGAACGCGGCCACAGTGTCGGCGAGCGCGATCGCGACGGTCGGCGGCGGGCAGACGGCGTGCGCGATCCCGGTGTTCGTGTGCCGGGCGACGGGCGCGCCGCCCTACAACGTCGGCGACTGGATCACGTCGCCGTCCGGTTCGTCCTACGGGCCCGGCAACTTCGGCTGGGCGGCACTCGACGGCTCGACGAACGAACCGGCCATCGCGAGCGAGCTGTCGGGCAACACCTGCAATATCACGAGCCCGCCCGACCTCGGCACCACCGGCCTGAAGTCGGCGTCGCTCCGCGCCTGGAATACGCGCTTCGGCATCTATACGAACGGCGCGAACGGCTCGAGCGGCCAGCCCGACTTCACCGGCTACGCGTATGTCGGCCCGAACTACGGGCCGCCCGGAACGCCGGGCATCAAGGGTGATGCGTACACGCAGTTCGTCGCCGACCGCACGACCTTCAAGCCCTACCAGGGCGACGGCGCGCCGCCGTCGGGCAGCGGGATCTCCACCAACGGCACCGTGACGGCGAGCAACTACCAGACCTATGGCGGCGACCGCCGTGTCGCGCTCGCGCCGGAAGGCGACTGCTCGTCGCTGACGGGCAGCAGCGGCAAGGTACACGTCACGCAATGGGATTGCGTGCTGATGCTCGATCCCCTGCCGTTCAGCTCCGGCAGTGGCCCCGTCATAGCGCACCTCGAATACCTCGGCTCGTCCGTCTCCGGCAACAATCCGTGCGCGACGCACGGCTTGCCCGGCGACGGCAGCGCGTCCGGGGTCCAGGTGCCGATGCTCGTTCAATAGGGAGAAGCGATCATGAAAAGGCCCCCGTTTCGCCGTTCGCGCACCCGTGGCGTGGCCGCCGTCGAGTTCGCGATCGTGCTGATTCCGATGATCGTGCTCGCGACCGGCGTGGCCGAGTTCGGCCGCGCGATCTACCAGTATGAGACGCTGACCAAGGCGACGCGCGACGCGGCGCGCTACCTGTCGATCTGGCTGCCGACCGACAGCGCGTATCCGGTATCGGCGGCGCAGTGCCTCGTCGTCTACGGCAGCACGACGTGCGGCCAGGCCGGCACCGAGCTGGTGCCGGGGCTCACGACCTCGATGGTGACCATCTGCGACGCGCAGCATACGACCGGTTGCAGCGACGCGTCCGACCCGGCGCAATTCTCGAACCTGCCGACCTACGACTCGAACAACAACGCGGCGAGCGGCACGGCGACAGGCGCGATCAACGTCGTCGAGGTGAAGATCAAGGGCTACACGTACCAGCCGATCCCCGCGTATCCGGGGCTGACGTCGATCCCGTTCGGCAACATCGTCACCGTGATGAGGCAAGTGTCATGAGCGCGCGCCCAGTCCCCCTGTCACGCCGGCGTGCCCAACGCGGCTCGACGATCGTCGAGTTCGCGCTCATCTCGTCGGTGCTGATCATGCTGCTGCTCGGCATCTTCGAATTCGGCCGCGTGCTGTTCTACTGGAACACCGCAAGCGAGGCCGTGCGCCTCGGCGCACGCACGGCGGTGGTCTGCGACGTGAATGCCGCCGGCGTCGCGAAACGCGTGACGGCGCTGCTGCCGCTGCTGTCGAACGCGAACGTGTCGGTGAACTACTCGCCGACGAGCTGCACCGTAAACACCTGCGCGTTCGTGACGGTGAGCGTCACGAACGTCACGGTCAAGACGATGATCCCGTTCATGAACGTGTCGGTAAAGATGCCGCCGTTCACGACGACGCTGCCGCGCGAAAGCCTGACTTCCGCGACCGGCGGTGCAAACTGCAATTGATCGAACAGGCGAGGCACACGACATGATCAACATCCTCGTAGCTTCCGACGATACCGCGCGGCTCACGCAGATCGCGCGCCTCGTGACCGACTGCGGACGTTATCGCGCCACACGCGCGACCGGCCGCCCGTCGCAGATCGAGCATCGCACCGACGGGCTCGACGCGTTCGACATCCTGCTGGTCGACGGCACGTCGCTCGACGCGCCCGAGCTGGCGGCCATCGAGCGGATCTGCCGGGTTCACACCGGGCTGACCTGCATCCTCGTGACGGCGGATGCGTCGCCGCACGTGCTGCTCGACGCGATGCGCGCGGGCGCGCGCGACGTGCTGCAGTGGCCGCTCGACCTGCAGGCGCTCGGCAATGCGCTCGAACGCGCGGCCGCGCAAAGCACGCGGCGCGACACCGACGATACGCGGATCGTGTCGTTCATGTCGTGCAAGGGCGGGGCCGGCACGAGCTTCGCGGCCAGCAACATCGCCTTCGAGATCGCGGAAGGCTTCAAGCGCCGCGTGCTGCTGATCGACCTGAACCAGCAGTTCGCCGATGCGGCGTTCCTCGTCAGCGACGAAACCCCGCCGTCGACGCTGCCGCAGCTGTGTGCGCAGATCGAGCGGCTCGACAGCGCGTTTCTCGACGCGAGCGTCGCGCGCGTGACGGAGAACTTCCACGTGCTCGCGGGCGCCGGCGACCCGGTCAAGGCCGCCGAGATGCGCGAGGACGCGCTCGAATGGATCCTCGGCGTCGCCGCGCCGCGCTACGACTTCGTGATCTTCGACCTGGGCGTCTGCATCAATCCGCTGTCGATGGTCGCGCTCGATCGCAGCGACCAGATCCAGCTCGTGATGCAGCCCGCGATGCCGCACGTGCGCGCGGGCCGCCGGCTGCTGGAGATCCTCGTGTCGCTCGGCTACTCGACCGACCAGATGCGGCTCGTCCTGAACCGCGCGACGCGCGCGAGCGACCGGACCCGCACCGCGCTCGAGGAAGTGCTCGGCCTGCAGGCGGCCTGCACGATTCCGGACGATGTCGACACCGTGCTCGAAGCGGTCAACCAGGGCCACCCGGTGTCGCGTCTCGCGCGCGGCACGGCGGTCGCGCGTGCGCTGCAGGGATACGCGAAGCAGCTCGTCGAAGGGGAGGTGCGCGTGGGGCGCAGCGCCACGCGCAGCGAACCGCTGATGTCCCGGCTGTTCGGCCGCAAGGCCACGCCGAAGCTCAAGTCCATGTAAATCTTTCGGGGAACCATCATGTCATTGCGCGAACAGATGTCCTTGCACCGGGCCCAGCCGCTGGCGGCGGGCAACGAACCGGCCGGCCCGGCGCATTCGTCGGTACGCGACGCGTACCAGAAGCTGCGCCGCGAAATTCACCTGGCGGTGCTCGAGCGCGTCGAGCTGGAGCGCCTGTCGCGGATGCCGCAGGAGCAGGTCCGGCAGGAAATCGCCGCGCTGATCTCGCGCATCCTCGACGACGAACGGATGCCCGCGAACGACATCGAGCGGCGGCAGCTCGCGATCGACGTGTACGACGAGATGTTCGGCTTCGGCCCGCTCGAAGCGCTGCTGCGCGACCCCGGCATTTCCGACATCCTCGTGAACACGTACCGGCAGGTCTATGTCGAGCGCGCCGGCCAGCTCGAACTGACCGACGTGACGTTCTACGACGATGCGCACCTGATGAAGGTGATCGAGAAGATCGTGTCGCGCGTCGGGCGCCGCATCGACGAATCGAGCCCGATGGTCGACGCACGCCTGCCGGACGGCTCGCGCGTGAACGCGATCATCCCGCCGTCCGCGATCGACGGGCCGCTGATGTCGATCCGGCGCTTCGCGGTCAACCCGCTGAAGATGGACGACCTCGTGCGCTACCACAGCCTGACGCCGCCGATGGCCGAACTGCTCGATGCGCTGTCGCGCGCGAAGGTGAACGTGCTGGTGTCGGGCGGCACCGGCAGCGGCAAGACGACGCTGCTCAACATCCTGTCCGGCTACATTCCGCGCAACGAGCGGATCGTGACGATCGAGGACGCCGCCGAGCTGCAACTGCAGCAGCCGCACGTGCTGCGGCTCGAAACGCGCCCGCCGAACATCGAGGGCAAGGGCGAGATCACGCAGCGCACGCTGGTGCGCAACGCGCTGCGGATGCGCCCCGACCGGATCATCCTCGGCGAAGTGCGCGGCGCCGAAGCGCTCGACATGCTCAACGCGATGAACACCGGCCACGAAGGCTCGCTCGCGACGATCCACGCGAACACGCCGCGCGACGCGCTGACGCGGCTCGAGAACATGATCAGCGTCTCCGGGCTGACGCTGCCGCCGAAGACGATGCGCCAGCAGATCGCATCGGCGATCTCGGTGGTCGTGCAGGCGGCGCGGCTGACGGACGGCAAGCGCAAGATCGTCAGCATCCAGGAGCTGACCGGGATGGAAGGCGACATCATCAACATGCAGGAGATCTTCACGTTCAAGCGCACGGGCGTGGACCGCGACGGCTCGGTGCGCGGCCACTTCTGCGCGACCGGCGTGCGGCCGAAGTTCGTCGAGCGGCTGCAGGCGTTCGGCATCAACCTGCCGGATTCGCTGTACGACCCGTCGCAGCGTTACGAGACGAACTGACGACATGGCGCCGCTAACCGCCGGGGAGACCTCATGAACACGATCTTTTACGCCTTTGTGATTCTCATGTTCGTCGCGGTCGTGCTGACGATCGAAGGCACCTATCAATGGTGGAACGCGCGGCACGGCGCTGCCGCGCGCCGGATCGAGTCGCGCATTCGCGCGATGTCGGCCGGCGGTAACGTCCAGCAGGAGCGGCTGTCGATCCTGAAGAAACGGATGCTCGACGAGTCGAAGCCGTTCGACCAGTTGCTGCTGCGCGTGCCGCGCGTGCAGGCGCTCGATCTCCTGATCCAGCAATCGGGCCTCGACTGGACGCTGTCGAAGCTGATCGTGCTCAGCGCGGTGTTTCCGGCGATCGCGTGGCTCGCGCTGAGTTTCGCCACGTTGCCGCAGCTGGTTGCGCTGCCGATCGCGCTGTGTGCCGGATGCCTGCCGGCGATGTATGTGATGCGTGCCCGCCGGCGCCGCATGCGCAAGCTCGAACGGCAGTTGCCGGACATCTGCGACATGATTTCGCGCGCGCTGCGTTCCGGTCATTCGTTCACGAGCACGCTCGGGATGGTGAGCGAGGAGTTTCCCGATCCGATGGGCGGCGAATTCCGGATCACGTTCGACGAGGTCAACTACGGCGTGTCGCTGCACGACGCGCTGATGAATCTCGCGACGCGCGTGCCGGTGCAGGACCTGCGCTATTTCGTGATCGCGGTGCTGATCCAGCGCGAGACCGGCGGCAACCTGGCCGAGCTGCTCGACAGCATCTCCGCGCTCATCCGTGAGCGCTTCAAGCTGTTCGACAAGGTGCGTGTGCTGTCGGCGGAAGGGCGGCTGTCGGCGTGGATCCTCGGGCTGCTGCCGTTCGGTACGGCCGGGGCGATCGCGGTGATGAATCGCGAGTTCCTGTCGGTGCTCTGGGAAGATCCGGCCGGGATCAGGATGGTCGGCACGATGCTGGTGACGATGCTCTTTGGCCTGCTGTGGATCCGCCGCATTGTCCGGATTCGCGTCTGACGCGTGAGATGAATAACGAACCGTAGCGAGACTGTCATGCAAAACCTGAGCGTAGTCCACGCCGTGATGCTGGGCGGCCTGTTCATCTTCGTGGCCGGCGGCGCCCTGATCGGGATGCTGCTGTTCGCGCCGCGCAATATCCAGCGCCGGATCCAGCAGGCCGGCGGCGCCGGCACGGGCCCCGGCGACAGCGACGACATGGCCTCGCGCTGGGTCGCGAAGCTGGTGGAGCTGTCCACCCCGATCTCCAGGCTGTCGGTGCCGAAGGACGGGTGGGAGAATTCGCCGTTGCGCATCCGGCTCATGAACGCCGGCTGGCGCAACCCGAACGCGGCCGCGCTGTATTTCACCGCGAAGACGATGCTCGCGCTCGCCGTGCCGTGCGCGGTGCTGCTGGTGCTGATCACGACCCGGCTCGGGGATCAGCGCGAACTCCTGTCGGTCATCCTCGTCGCGCTCGCCGGGATCGGCTACTACATCCCGAACATCGTGCTGTCGCAGCGGATCAAGGTGCGTCAGCAGAAGATCTTCGAGGATTTCCCGGACGCGCTCGACCTGCTTACGGTGTGCGTCGAAGCGGGGCTGGGGCTCGACGCGGCGCTGATGAAGGTGAGCGAGGAGCTGCGGTTCAGCAGCGAGGTGGTCTCGAGCGAACTCGACCTGCTGCTGCTCGAGATGCGCTCCGGCTTCACGAAGGAGACGGCACTGCGCAATCTCGCGCTGCGTACCGGCGTCGAGGACATCGAGTCGTTCTGCGCGATGCTGATCCAGGCCGATCGTTTCGGCACGAGCATCAGCGAATCGCTGCGCGTGCTGTCGGACATGCTGCGCACGCGGCGCCGGATGCGCGCGGAGGAACGGGCCGCGAAGATTGCGTTGAAACTGCTGTTCCCGCTGATCTTCTGCATCTTTCCCTCGCTGATGCTGGTGCTGCTCGGGCCGGCGATGATTCACGTCTATCGCGTGCTGCTGCCGACGTTCGTCGGGATGTCGCAGTAAGCGGCGAACCGGCGTCGTGCCGGGATCGACGGAAACGTCGATGAAGGTTCAGCGTGCCGGGCGGCCACCCCCGCCGGCCGGCACGGCGACAGGCTTCATGGAGGCTCCCTCCCCAGGCGGCGCCGCGAGACAGGTTGACCATAGCGGCGTCAATGCATCCTGGACCCATGGTCGGCCATGGAAGTAGCCGTAGTCCACCGCCTGATCGGCTGCCCCCTACTGCTAACCTGAATGCCGGCGAAGTTTGCCGGCATCACGTTGTACGCGATGCAGCGGTGTTCGCGCGGCATCACGGCCGCCCTTCGCTCGGCACTTCGGCCGCCTTGCTGAGCTCGCCCATGACGATCTGCGCGATCACGTTGGCCGGTGCGCGCCCATCCGGCGCGGCCGCCGTGTTCGCCCACGTGACGATCGTCGTCTTCGTGACCGGGTCGTAGCCCATGAAGGTATTGAAGCCCGGGATCTCGCCCGTATGTCCGTAGAACGTGCCGAATTCGGCCAGACCCATGCAGTAGCTGGCCGACCTCGGGTCGGACGAATCGATCGGCGTGCAACTGGCGAGCCGTTGCGCCTGAAGGTTGGCGTTCAGGTAGCCGCCGCCCACCATCCGCTGCACGTATGCGGCCAGTTCCGTCACGGTTGAAATGCCGGAGCCCGCCGTCCACGCCCACGACGTATTCACGCGGGTCACGTTCGTCGGTTGCAGCGTGCCGTTTTTCGCGTCCGCCTGGCGTTGGGGCGACAGCGCGTCGCTGTCGGTCGTCTCGGCATTGGTGCCCCATTGATAGCCCTGCGGCGCCGGTGCCGGCAGCGACGTATCCTGCTGCGGCGGGAGCAAGGTATTGACCAGGCCGAGCGGCGCGAACAGGCGCGCGTTCATCGCATCGGCCGCGCTCATGCCGGTCAGTTGCTCGATGATGAGCCCGAGCAGCACCGTGTTCGTATTCGAGTAGCGAAAATCCGCGCCGGGCGCGAAATAGACCGGCTGGCCTTCGGCGATACCCAGCAGTTCCGACGTCGTCCACACCTTGTCCGGCTGCGCGTCGAGCGTCTGGTTGAACGCGAGATTCGTCGAATAGTTGTAGAGGCCGCTGCGCATGGTCAGCAACTGTTCGATCGTGATCGTATTGCCGTTCGGCACGTTCGCGACGAACTTGCTGACGGTGTCGCCGAGGCTCAGCCGGCCTTCCTGCACGAGCTGCAGGATCACCGTGCCGGTCCATGTCTTGGTCACGCTGCCGACGCGAAAGTGCGCGTTCGTCGGTATCGGCGTGTTCGTGCCCCGCACGGCCGTGCCGAACGATTCGAGCCAGTTCCCCTGCGGCGATTGCACATAGACGACTGCGCCGGGTGTCTGCGTATCCGCGAGCAGTGCGTTGATCTGAGGGCGCGCCGCGTTCGCGAACGCCGGCACGCTCGAGCCCGGCGAACTGTCGCCGCCGCATGCGGAAACGGCGATGCCGATGACCACGGCCGGTGCGACGGCCACCATGCCGTGCGCCAGCCGCCGCGATACGTTCGACAAGAACCGGGAGGTTGCTGAAGGATTCATCGCGCGGGTCCTCCGTGGTCGTGACGTATTGCCTGCGTTGTCTTCTCCAAAACTATAGGACAGGCGCGCCGGTGCGGGCAGCATGCATCATTCGTCCGATGAAACCGACCGGGCCCGTTCGTCCGGTCGCGGCCGTCACTGAAAGTGATGCACGTACCGCAGCACCATCCGCGTGCCCTGCGGCCGGTTCCGCGCATAGGTCTCGAAATACGCGTTGAACATCAGGTGATCCTGCTGCGAGAAGCTGTACATGGCCCCCGGGCCGATCGCGAACACGGCCTCCCGCGTGCCCGGCACGTCCTGCCCGTTTTCCTTCATGTCGGTGGTCTGGCGCAGCCAGTAGCCGTTGAGCCCCAGCCGCAGGCCGGGGCGCACCTCGTACTCGGTCGCGAAGTTCGCGTGGATCGCCTGGCCGGCCTGCGTCGACGTCACGTCCGGGCCGAGCGACGTGGCCGGCCGATGGTTGGTCGTGTTCCACAGATAGTGCAGCCGCCACGACACGGTCCATTTCGGCGTGAGCCACAGCGTCGCCGCCCAGTACGGGTCGAACGACCAGACATGGCTGCCCGGGTTGATCGCGCGCGACGGATCGTACGCGCCGGTCGGCGCGATGAACTGGAATTCCACGCGCTGCGCGAAGCGCGGGCCTTGCGCGCCCATCACCGGATCGAACTGGACGAACGGGCCGATCAGCAGGTCGCCGAAGCCGGCGCGCGCATTCAGCGCGACGTTGCCGATGCCGTCGTCGGTCCGCGCCGATGCGACCCACGGCAGGATCACGTCGAGGCCCGGATGCATGCCCGCGAACGTCAGCGGCGACTGATAGACGAGCTGGCTCAGCCCCGCGAACAGGTCGATGTCCTGCTTCGGCAACCCGACCTTGTTGCCCGCGTTGTCGTTGACGCGGCCGGCCGTGTAGTACTGCAGGTACTGCGTGCCGTACCAGCCGGAGCCGGCCGGCGGCATGCCGTCGAGGAAGCTGGTCATGCCGAGATTGACCGCCGGCAGGTCGGTTGCGCGGGCCGGCGCGCTTGCGGCCATGCCGGCGATCGAGAGGCCCGCGACGACGAGCAGGCGAGAGCCGAATTTCATGTTCACCACCTCCTGGTTGTTTATCGGTATAACTAATCAAACGGTGCGAAAAAGATCGGGGTGGTCGGCGATCGCGCGATACTGACCCGCATGAAACACGAGCGGCGCCCTGCCGAACGCGTCGAACTGCTCGATCTGGCCGATGAAGAGCAGGTGATCGCCGCCTTCGTAATGGCCGACGTTGCGGCACACGAAGCGCGCGCTCGCGCCGTCGAGGCAGGGCACGCCGCCGGCGTCCGAATCCGCGTGCGGCACGCCGTCGAACTTGTCGGCGCTGGGCGTCGCGAAGCGGCGCGACAGGTCGATCTGGTCGTGCGCGAGGATGTTGATCGCGAAATGGGTGGCCGCGACGAAATCCGGGCGGCTCGGCGCGACCTTGCGAAGGCTCCACAGCACGAGCGGCGGATCGAGCGACAGCGACGAGAACGAATTGGCGGTGAGGCCCACCTTGCGTCCGTCGGCCGCGCACGTGGTGATCACGGTGACGCCGGTCGGGAACTGCCCGAACGCGGCGCGCAGCTGCATCGGGTCGAGGGTCGGGCGGTCGGTAGCGATCGTTTCCATGCCGGTTACTCCGAACGCGCACTGTGTTCGCGGATGAACGCCGCGCAGGCCGACGGCTCGAACCACCACGGCGAGAACCGGCGCGGATCGTCGAAGCCGTCGACGATCGCCGCGGCGAGCGACGGCAACTGGCCGGCCGCGCCGAGCAGTTCGAGGATGTGCGGCGGCGGCGGGGTGAGCAGCGAGTTGGTCCAGCGCACGACATGCTGCGCATAAGCCCAGTAGCCTTCGAACGTCTGCTGCATCCAGTCTTCACTGAACGGCGCGGCATCGCGCGCGACGATCGCATCGAAATATGCGTTCGCGCATTTCGCGGCGTTGTTCGAGCCTTGCCCGGTGATCGGATCGTTGACGACCACCGCATCGGCCATCCCGAACACCGTGCGGCCCGACGGCAGCCGGAAGAACGGCTTGCGCACCGTCGGCGCGAAGCGGCCGGCCAGCGTGCCGTTCGAATCGGTGAGCTCGACGTCGCGACAGCGCTCGAATTCCCACGGCACGTATTGCCGCAGGAACGACAGGCTCCGGTCCAGATGCTGCTCGGGCGTCTTCACGTCGGCCCAGCAATCGAGCGGGCCGCCCGGAATGCCTTCGAACACCATGATTTCGCACGGGCCCGTCGTGGTCAGCGCGGGGAATACGAAATACTCGCCGATGCCGGGCAGCAGGTTGAAGCGCACGCGCGAATACGGCTGGCTCGGCGTCATCCCTTTCACATAGGTGAGGGCCAGCGCGCGTTGCGGGCGGTCGAACGCGCTGCGCGCGTCGTCGCGGCCGAGCAGGTTGACGATCTCGCCCTTGCCGGCCGCGAGCAGCACGAGGTCGTGGCTGCGCGCCAGTTCCTCGAGTTCGGGCACGCCGATGTCGCCGATGCGCACGTCCGCGCCGCGGCGGCGCACACTGTCGAGCCAGTCGGCCATTTTCACGCGCTGGTCGACCGACTGCGCGTAGCGGGTCAGCCGCGACGACCAGTCGATCGCCTTGCGGCCGCCGCCGTCCGGATGCGGTACCGCGATGCCGATCCCTTCGACGGACGGGCACGCTTCCTCCCAGGTGTTCAGGCCGAGGTCGCGTTCGATCTGCAGTGCGGTATGGAACATGCACTGGCTCGACATGACCTTGCCCGTGCGGATCTGTTCGGCGTCGCGATTGGTCGCGAGCGTCACGTGGTAGCCCTGGCCGAGCAGGGCGAAGGCGAGTTGCAGGCCGGACTGGCCGGCGCCGACGATGGCGATACGTCTCATGGGGATGTCCTTGGTTGGCCGGATGCCGGCCGGAATGATTGCGGGAAGCGGCGGCGGGAAACGGTCACTCCGCGAGCCGCGGAATGGCCGGCACCGCCTGTTCGGGGCCCATCGCGGAATAACCGCCATCGACCGCGTAGTCGGCGCCCGTCACGAAGCTCGCCGCGTCGCTGCACAGGAACGTCACGACCTGTGCGACCTCGGACGGATCGCCGACTCGGCCGAGCAGGTGGAACGGCGCGGCGACGCGATCGGTCTTCGCGCGGTCGCCGTGCGTCAGCTCGTCCATCACGCGCGACCACGTCCATCCCGGCGATACCGAGTTGACGCGAATGCTCTCGGGCGCGAGATCCATCGCCATGCTGCGCGTGAGCTGGCGGATCGCCGCCTTGGACGTCGGGTACAGCCAGCGGCCGGTCTGAGCGCACTCGGCCGAGATCGAGCTGAAGTTCACGATCGCGCCGCCGCCGCGCCGGGCCATGTGCGGATGCACGGCCTTCGCGAGCATCGCGGCCGACACGACGTTGACGTCCATCGCGGCGAGCCAGTCGTTGCGGGTCGCCTGGATGCCGTTGTCGACGTAGCTGCACGCGAGGTTGACGAGCACGTCGATCGCGCCGAACCGCTCGACGATGGCCGATATCGCACGTTCGATCGCGCGATCGTCGGTGATGTCGAGCGCGACGAACATGGCCTTGTCGCCGAGCGAACCGGCGACGCGCGCGCCGTTGTCCGCATCGAGATCGAGGATCGCGACGCATGCACCGGCGCGGCTCAGGTCCTGCGCGACCGCGGCGCCGATCAGCGTGGCGCCGCCGGTGACGATCGCGACTTTGCCAGCAAGGGCAGTCATGGGGTGTCTCCGTGAATCGTGAGGTGAGGGAGGGGGCGCGTCAGTGCACACCCGTCGACGGCTCGCTGTCCTGCCAGCGGCGCATCAGGCCGTTCGACGGCACGGTTTCGTCGAGCAGCTTGCGGGCCGTTTCGACGCCCGCGACCGGCAGGCCGGCCGGATCGAGCAGGCCGATCTGCACGAGCACGCTCGCCTGATCCCAGTAGATATGCTCGTGATAGAGCTTGTCGCCGCGAAACTTGACGATCGCGACGAGTGGAATCTCGACGCGCTTGCCGGTGGGCGCGACGCCCGGCAGCATCCAGTCGATCTCGGTGGTGTGCGTGAAGCAGAACAGCAGCTCGTCGACGACCTGGCTCGCGCCGATCGTGCGCGAGATCGGCGTGATCGTCGTGTCGGGCGGATTCGCATGCACGAAGTGATGCGTGTAGAAGCGCTTGAGCTCGTCGTGGCCGACGCCGCCCGTCAGCGTCGGAACATGGTTGACGTACGGCTCGGCGACCATCGTCGCCATCGTGGCATCGACGTTGCGCGTGGCGAATTCGTGTTCGAGATGCGCTTCCCACAGTGTGGACAGGTCGTAGTGCGGGCCGAGCGCGGCGCGGAACGCGGCGATCGCGCGCTGGTGGGCCATCACCGCGGCGGCCTTGTCGAAATGATCGCCGCCGACGCGGGCGAACGCGTGATCGACGCCCGGATACACATACACTTCGACGCCGTCGCGGCCGGCCAGCGCGTCGGCGATGCGCTGCTGCGCGTCGGGCGGGCAGAAGCGGTCCAGCCCCGCGATCTGCAGCACGAGCCGGCCCTGCAGGTGCGCGGCCTCGTCCAGCGCCTGCTCGATGCCCACGCCGTAGTAGCTGACCGCCGCGGCCACGCCCGGCAGCCGGCACGCGGCGAGATAGGCGAGCTTGCCGCCGAGGCAGTAGCCGAGCACGCCGGTTTCGCCCGTGCATTCCGGCTGCTGCCTGAGCGCGTCCAGCGCGGCACCGATGTCCTCGACGCCCTTGTCCTCGTCGAATTCGCGATACAGGGCCATCGCGCGCTCGACATCGGCTGCCGCATGGCCGAGCTCGATCCCCGGCGCCTGGCGCCAGAACAGGTCGGGCACGAGCACTGTATAGCCTTCCTCCGCGTAGTAGTCGGCGGCCTCCCGCATCGTCGCGTTCGCGCCGAAGATCTCGTGACACAGCACGATGCCCGGCCCCTTGCCGCCGGCCGGCGTGCTCAGGTAGGCGCGAAACGTTCCGCCGTCCGGCGACGGAATGTCGATGTGACGTCCTTTCATCTGTCCCTCCGTTGAATTCATTGCTGCGACGAGCCCAGTATTGGCGGACGAAACGTGCGCTTCTATCCGCTTTCTTCGGCCGGTATCCGCGAATTCCGGAAACCTGCGGCACCGGCCGCCGCGCGTGGGCAGGCGCGCGGCCGACTGCGGGTATGTGCGGATGCGGAAAGCCCGCACAGTTTTCTACGATGCGCGAACGGTCCGTTTCTTGCGTCGTTTGCGCGGGACTTGCGTGCTTTGGCGGCCGGACTGTCCGGATACTCCGGGCGCTATCCGGATCGTGCGGCGAATGCCCCCGCACCGGGAACGCATGCACGGCGCGAGTGCAACCGAGCATGACGGGAGAACATCGATGGCGCAATTTTCCGGAACGGGCTGGCTGGCCGACACCGCCTGTTTCAATCACGACAACCTGCTGCTGCAGTCGAACGATGTCGACGAGGTGCGCGCGCGTGTCGCCGACGTCTTCAAGCCGCACCGGCTCACGCCGACCGGCGAATCGCGCGCGCTGCACAGCTGCATGCATCATGCGCGTTGGGGCAACCTGTCGTTGAACCTGCTCGATTACGGCGGCGGGGTCAGCATCGAGCCCGGGCCGCTCGAGCACTTCTTCCTGTTGCAGATCCCGCTGCGCGGCGACGCGGAGATCGAGTGCGGATCGGCAAGTTTCGTGTCGTCGCCGGGCACCGCGTCGTTGATCTCGCCGACGCTGCCGCTGAAGATGCGCTGGGGCGACGCGTGTCCGCAAGTCATCGTGCGCATCGAGCGCGAAGTGATGGAGCGCCATGCGCAGCGGCATTTCGGCGACGACCGGCGCGCACCGGTCGAATTCGAACCGGCATTCAACCTGTCGTCGTCGCAAGGGGCGTGTCTCGCGCAGTTGCTGCCGGTCCTCGCCGGCGCGATCGCGACGGACGCGCATCCGCTGCGTCATCCGCTCGCGTTCGAGCCGCTCGAATCGACGCTGCTCAACCTGCTGCTGCACGGCCACCCGAACAGCGCGCGCAACGGCACGCGGCACCTGCCGGTGGCGCTCGCACCGTTCTATGTGCGGCGCGTCGAGGATTACATTCGCGCCCATCTCGACGAGCCGCTGACGATCGAGCGGCTCGCCGACCTCGCCGGCGTGAGCCCGAGCACGCTGTTCGCCGGCTTCCGCCATCGCCACGGGATCACGCCGATGGGCTTCGTGCGGCAGTTGCGGCTGCAACGTGTGCGCGAGGAACTGCTGGCCGACGAGTCGCCGGGGCTCGCATCGGTGACGGACATCGCGCTGAAATGGGGCTTCGCGCACCTCGGGCGATTCGCGATCGAGTACAAGCGGGCGTTCGGCGAGTCGCCGTCGGCGACGCTCAGGATGCGGCGCGTGCGCGCCTAGTACCGCCGACGGCAGCCCACGGCCGTTCCCGGGGCGCATGCAGCCTGGCGTTCCCGTCTTTCATCTGCCTTCCTCGCGGGCCGCCGCACGGATCGATCCCGCGCCGGCCCCGCCTCCAACGCGCCAAACGCCGGCTTTTCCCGCTGGCGCACTTTTTTTAAAGACTCCGTTACGTTCGCCCGGTATGATCGCTGCGCTCGCGAACGACGCCATTGGCCGTTGCATGCCGACTCGCGCGTAACCAGCATCGCCAGCATGACAACACGGGGCGGACGCCGGCGGTGCGTCGCGTCGCGATCGGGCCGCGATCGGGTCGAATCGGCCACCAGCACGACGGAGCATGGAACGATGGTAACGGGGACGGGCGCGGCGAAACGCGCGATGGTGATCGCCGCCGGAAGCGCGTTGTACGTGGCGGCAGCGGGCGGCGCGCACGCGCAGGCATCGGGTGCGGCAGCGCCGCTGGCGACCGTGCTGCCGGAAATCGACGTAACGGGGAAGGGCGACCGCTCGTCGAGCGGGCTCGTCGGGCTGCGCACCACGGCCGGCACGAAAACCGACACGCCGGTGGCAGAAGTGCCGCAGACGATCAACATCGTGACCGCGCAGCAGATCGAGATGACCGGCGCGACCGACCTGAACCAGGCGCTGCGCTACGTGCCGGGATTCGCGACGTTCGGCGCCGACAGCCGCACCGACTCGTATGCGGCGCTGCGCGGCTTCACGCCGACGCTGTACGTCGACGGCGTGGCCGCGCCGCATACGGCCGTGATCGCGGACTGGCGCGTCGACCCGTACACGATCGACTCGATCGCGGTGCTGCGCGGGCCGACGTCGGTGCTGTACGGCGCGGGCGAGCCCGGCGCGATCGTCGACGCGCACACGAAGCTCGCCGACGGCGAACGCGTCCGTGAAGCCGGCGTGCAGATCGGCAACGACGCGCGCAAGCAATTCATGGTCGATGTCGGCGATACGCTCGACCCGGACGGCCGGTACGCGTATCGCTTCGCCGGCGTGGCGCGCGACGGCAACGCGGAAACCGGCCCGAACGGCGACCGTCGCGTCGCGCTGGCGCCGTCGTTCCGCTGGCGGCCGAACGCCGACACGTCGCTGACGCTCTCGGCGACGTTCCTGCAGGACAGCGGCGATATTTCGTCGAACTTCCTGCCGGCGTCGGGCACGGTGCTGCCGAACCCGAACGGCCGCCTGTCGCAGGACATCTACATGGGCGACCCCGGGTTCAACGACTACCGGAAGAAGCAGTGGTCGCTCGGCTACGCGCTGGAGCACCGCGTGAACGCGATCTGGTCGCTGCACCAGGACGTGCGCTGGTCGCACCTGTCGCTCGACGACGCGACGGTGTTCGGCAACGGCTTCGCGCCCCGCAGCACCACCAACATGATGCGTACCGCGGGGCTGTTCCAGCTCAACTACAGCCGGCTCGACATCGACAACCACGCGCAGGCCCGCTTCGGCACGGGGCCGCTCGAACATACGCTGCTGCTCGGCGCGCAATACGACCGGCAGACGACGACCAACAGCGTGTGGCTTGCGATCGCGCCGTCGCTCAACCTGTATCACCCCGTGTACCGGCCCGTCACGGACGCGATTTTCTCCGGCCCGACGTCGCTCGGCCACGTCGACCAGTACACGGCGATGAACACGTTCGGTGTATACGCGCAAGACCAGATCCGCTGGAAGCGCTGGACGCTGACGCTCGGCGGCCGCGAGGATTTCGTCAATGCGCGGTTCGACGACCGGACGGCCGGCAAGCAGGCGCGGCAGGACGTCAGTGCATTCTCCGGGCGCGTCGGGCTCACCTATCGGGGCGACGCCGGGCTGTCGCCGTATGTGAGCCATTCGACGTCGTTCGATCCCGTCATCGGCGTGCGGTTGTATGGTGGCGGGCTGCCGAAGCCGACACGCGGCACGCAGACGGAAGCCGGGTTGCGCTGGCAGCCGCCGGGCCGGAACCTGATGCTGAGTGCGGCCCTCTACCAGATCGACCAGATCAACGTCGTGACGCCGACGCCGGTCAGTCTCGACCCGACCGGCACGACGTCCGTGCAGACCGGCAAGGTGCGCTCGCGCGGGATCGAGCTGAGCGCGGTCGGCAAGATCACCCGCGAGCTGTCGGTCGTCGCGTCGTACGTCCATCAGGACGTCAAGAACGTGCAGGCGAACGACGCGTCGCTGAACCACTGGCCGGTGGCCGTGCCGCTGCCGCGGCAGATGGCTTCGATGTGGGCCGACTGGACCTGGCGCACGGGCGCGCTGTCGGGCCTCGGGCTCGGCGGCGGCGTGCGTTACCAGAGCGCGTCGGCGGGCGCGCCCGACAACTCGCTGACGGTGCCGAGCGTGACGCTGGTCGACCTGGCGCTGCACTACGAGATGCCGCACTGGCGGTTCGCGCTGAACGTCGCGAACCTGTTCGACCGGCGTTATGTCAGCGGTTGCCAGTCGTATAACGTGTGTGTGTTCGGCAACGAGCGGACCGTGCTCGCCAGCGCGAAATACAACTGGTAGGCGCGAGCGCGCGGAACGCGTCCTACGCGTCGCGTTGCGGCTCCCGGCGCGCGGCGCGTTCACCGGCGTGGCGCTGGCGCCGCCACTCGGTCGGCGTGAGGCCGAAACGTTCGCGGAATGCGGTGGCGAAATTCGCCGGCGTGGAAAAACCGATCTCCTTCGCGATGCTGGCAATGCTGAGCGACGTCGAATCCAGCAGATCCTGCGCGATCCTCAGCCGCTCGTGCCGCAGATACTCGAACACCGTCTGGCCGAGATTGTCGCGAAACGCCCGCGACAGCCGCTTTTCATGCGTGCCGACCGCGCGTGCCAGTTGTTCCACCGTCGGCGGATCGTTCAGCGTCCGCGCCAGGTGGCGGATGGCCGCGCGCACGATGATGTCGTCGTCCTTGCCGGTCACGAACACGCTTTCCGTGTCGACGGGCCGCTCGCGCGTCGCCCGCGCGAGCTGCACGCGAATCCGCGCGAGCACTTCGGCCGGCTCGAACGGCTTCACCACGTAGTCGACGCAGCCGATCTCGAACCCCTCGAGGCGTTCGTGCAACGCGCCCGCCACGGTCAGGAAGATGACAGGAATCGCGCACGTCAGCGGATCGGCGGCCAGCAGCCGGCACGCGGTGAAGCCGTCCATGCGCGGCATCCGGACATCCATCAGGATCAGGTCGGGCATGAGCGCCTGCGCACGCTGGCACGCCTGCAGCCCGTCGGATGCAATGCTGATCCGGCACCCGGTGCCGCGCAGGATGTCGATCAGCAAGCGAAGCTGGTCGGGCTGATCGTCGACGATCAGGATATGGGCGTCGCCCAATGCGGAGGTCGATGGATGCATCGTGCACCTGTTCTGGAATGGCTGCTGGCTGCGTTCCTGCGGGTGGCCGGCCCGGTTCGGATAATCGTTGGAAACTGCTCTATGGCAACGCACAAGCGCATCGATATTCGGATTTCGCGCGAACCGCGCGACAGACGACCGGTCGGCGTAATACCCGGCGTTGCTTGTATTGATCGCTGATCCGGTAAGGACGCGAAGCGTTGCCGCCGCCGCGCGTGGAAAAGGGTGCGGCTGACCGTGTCGATGCGAGCCGAATTGTAGGGGGATATTTCGATTCTTGCCAGACGCATTGACTCTATTTACTTCATTCCAGTTTTCTGATTCTTAATCAGATATTGTGATTTGCGTTAGCGATGTGGCACCCTGATGCCTGTCCATTTCCGCCATTTTCATTCTTGCCCGCACGCGATCGCGCGGCTCGGTGGTTTTTCTGCGGAAATATTTTCGCTGGAATTTGTTTTTAATCCGCTTCGGCAAAGCATTTGTCCGCTCTACAAAACATCCGGATTAATTCCGGCGCCGCGAAATCGTTTGCGAGATGCGCATTTTTAACGCAACTTATTGAATATATTGGATTTTACAATCTATAAAGAATGTCGCCTTCAATAATTTAAGTGCGTGTCTCATAATTCGTCCGAACTTTGAACGCAGGGTTGCACGGGGCAGCACAAGGCACGGAGGGTTGTGACGGACGTTGCGTGATTCGGGGCCGTGGCATCAATTGATGCTCGTCCGAACGCATGTCCGTAGCGCTCAGGCGCACGTCCGGTTGCCGTCGATGAAATAAAAGAAGCGGGGTTGGTCGCGGTCGGCGCGACATCAAATCAGGGGTGTCCATAACGGCGGGTTGAATCTCCGGATTCAGTCGATGGGTGAATTCGCCCATATAAAACGATATGCATTCCTAATGCATTAACCGAATTAACGGAACGGGCCGTCACACCAACGGCGTGCCCGGGCTTTCGAACGTCCCGTCGCTACGGGCGGGCGATGCGTGTCGCCTTCGGCACGCTCGGGCCGGGCATCGGAATCGGGTTCCGCACTGAAGTCGTAATCGTAATCGCAGTCGCAATCGCATCTGAATCCTTCAAGCAAATTAAGTAGTCCGTATACAAACCAGACGCTACAAAACGGAGCAGAAGACCATGAAGAGGAAGCAGATTTCGGCGCTCGCCGCCGCCATGTTCACGGGTGCAGGTGTCCTGATCGCGGGGGCCGCGCATGCGGACAACTTCGTCGACCGCGGCAACCCGGACAACGCGCTGAACGGCCAGTGCATCGACGGGACGAACCCGCTGTGCGTGTCGACCAAGAGCGGAAGCTACGTGGCGGTGAGCACGGCAAACGTCACGATGGGGACGAACGCCAGGGCCGGTACCAGCGGGATCGCGATCGGCGACCAGTCGAATGCGAGCAGCAAGGGCGGCACCAGCAGCGGGGGCGCGATTGCGATCGGCGTCGGTTCGCAGGCGCTGGCAAACTCGGCCACGGCGATCGGCACGGTAGCCGTCGCGCAAGGCAATACGTCGCTGGCCGTCGGCCGCCAGTCGGCCGCGGTCGGCGATTTCTCGATGGCGCTCGGCAACGTCGCCGATGCGCGCGGCACGAGCTCGATCGCACTTGGCCACTCGGCGCTGGCAAGCGGCGACCGTTCGGTTGCGATCGGCGGTGCGAACCCGACCTCGAGCGACGGCGTGTCGGCCGGCGCGTCGTACGACGCGGCGACACAGACGCGCGCCGGCGGCACGCAATCCGTGGCGATCGGTGCGGGCGCGCAGACGAACGACAACAACCAGGTGGCGATCGGCTCGGGCAGCGTCGGCGCGAGCAACGGCGGCACGCCGGTGTTCGGCGGCACGGCCGCGCCGGTCGGCGGCGCGGTGTCGTTCGGCGCCATCGGCGCCGAGCGTCAGCTCAAGAACGTCGCGGCGGGCGCGGCCGATACGGATGCCGTCAACGTCCAGCAGCTGAAGAACGTGAACGGCACGCTCAGCACGAGCATCGCCAACGTCGACGCGCGCGTGACGTCGGTCGGCAATTCGCTGTCGACCACGATTTCGAACGTCGACCAGCGTGTGACCAGCGTGGGCAACAGCCTCAGCACCAGCATCGTGACGGCGACGAAGAACGTCGTGAAATACACCGACGATTCGCACGCGGCGATCGCGCTCGACGGCAGCAACGGCACCACGATCGGCGGCGTCGCGGCCGGTGTCGCCGACACCGATGCGGTCAACGTCGGCCAGCTGAAGGGCAGTGTCGCCCCGCTGCAGACGTCCATTTCGACGGCGGCATCGAACATCACGAACCTGCAAAGCAGCGTCACGGACATAAATACATCGCTGAGCACGGCAACCACGAATATCGGCAACCTGCAGGCGGCCGACGCACGCAACGTCAAGTACGACGGCCAGAGCGGCTTCGATTCGGTGACGTTCGCCGGCACGAACGGCACGACGCTGCACAACGTCGCGGCCGGTGTCGCCGATACCGACGCGGTGAACGTCGGGCAACTGAACGGCGGCCTGTCGTCGCTCAGCACGAGCGTGACGAACAACCTCAGCACGACGCTCGGCAACCTGAGCACGTCGATCACCAACCAGATCGGCGACGCGACGAAGAATGCGGTGCAGTACGACGATGACGCGCACAGCGGCGTGACGCTCGGTGGCAAGGGGGCGCAGTCGCCGGTCGGCCTGCACAACGTGGCGGACGGCGTTGCCGCGAGCGATGCCGTGAACGTCGGCCAGCTCGGCAAGGCAACCGACTCGCTGAACCAGTCGATTACGAATGTCGGCAACCAGGTCACGACGAACACGGGCAACATCGCGGCGCTCCAGCAGGACGCGCTTCTGTGGAACACGAACCTCGGCGCATACGATGCGAGCCACGGCGGCAACGGCCCGCAACGCATCGGCAACGTCGCGGCCGGCGTCGCTGACACCGATGCGGTCAACGTCGGTCAGCTGAACGGCAGCATCGCGCCGCTGCAATCGTCGATCTCGACCGCCGCGTCGAACATCACGAACCTGCAGAGCAACGTCACCGGCATCAACGCATCGCTGAGCACGGCGACCACCAACATCAGCAACCTGCAGGCCGCCGACACGCGCAACGTGAAGTACGACGGCCAGAGCGGCTTCGACTCGGTGACGTTCGCCGGCACGAACGGCACGACGCTGCACAATGTCGCGGCCGGTGTCGCGAACACCGACGCGGTGAACGTCGGGCAACTGAACGGCGGCCTGTCGTCGCTCAGCACGAGCGTGACGAACAACATCAATACGACGCTCGGCAACCTGAGCACGTCGATCAACAACCAGATCGGCAACGCGACGAAGAACGCGGTGCAGTACGACGACGATGCGCACAGCGGCGTGACGCTCGGCGGCAAGGGCGCGCAGTCGCCGGTCGGCCTGCACAACGTGGCGGACGGCACTGCCGCGAGCGACGCCGTGAACGTCGGCCAGCTCGGCAAGGCAACCGACTCGCTGAACCAGTCGATTACGAACGTCAGCAACAACGTGACGACGCTCGGCAACCAGGTGACGACGAACACGGGCAACATCGCGGCGCTCCAGCAGGACGCGCTCCAGTGGAACGCGAACCTCGGCACCTACGACGCGAGCCACGGCGCCAACGGCCCGCAACGCATCGGCAACGTCGCGGCCGGCAAGAACGGCACGGACGCGGTCAACGTCGACCAGTTGAACGCGGCGATCCAGGACGGCACGAGCCAGCTCGACGCACTCGCCGTGAAGTACGACGACGCGAGCAAGAAGCAGGTTTCGCTCGGCGCGGGCAACGGCGGGAGCCCGGTGCGCCTGACCAACGTCGCGGAAGGCAACGTCGCGGCCGGCAGCACGGACGCGGTGAACGGCGCGCAACTGCGCCGTGCAACCGACGGCACGGCGGCCGCGCTGGGCGGCGGTGCGACGGCGAATCCGGACGGCTCGATCAGCGCGCCGGACTATAAGGTCGGCGGCGGTTCGTTCAACAATGTCGGCGACGCGCTCACGAATCTCGACGGCCGCGTTCTCAACAACACGACGACGCTCGAGAATCACGAAACGCGCCTCGGCAATGCGGAAACGAACATCGCGGGCAACACGGCCGCGATCGCGGGGCTGCAGCAGGACGCGCTGCAGTTCGACCCGACGCTCGGTGCCTACAACGCGGCGCGCGGCGGTGCACCGACGAAGCTGACGAACGTGGCCGATGGCAACGTCGCCGCGGGCAGCACGGACGCGGTGAACGGCGGCCAGTTGTCGGGCGTGAAGTCGTCGCTCGAACAGCAGATCACGCAGGTGTCCAACCAGGCGGGCGAGGCCGTGAAGAACGTCGTCAAGTACGACGTCGACGCGAACGGCAACCGGCTGAATTCGGTATCGCTCATCGGCGGCGACCCGAATGCGGCCGTCGTGCTGAAGAACGTCGCCGCGGGCACCGCCGATACCGACGCGGTGAACGTCAAGCAGTTGAAGGGCGTGCAGTCGAGTCTCAACCAGCTCGGTGCGCTCGCGGTGCAGTACGACGACGCGTCGAAGAGCTCGATCACGCTCGGCGGCGCGGGCGGCACGCGCATCACCAACGTGCAGGCCGGCACGCTCAGCGCAACCAGCACGGATGCAGTGAACGGCTCGCAGCTCTACGCGACCAACCAGCAGGTCGCGAAGAACACGACCGACATCACGAACCTGCAGGGGAACGTGAACAACATCGCGAACGGCAAGGCCGGCCTCGTGCAGCAGCAGGATCCGAACGGCGCGATCACGGTCGGGAAGGACACCGGCGGCACCAGCGTGAACTTCTCCGGCACGTCGGGCGATCGCGTGCTGACCGGTGTCGCGGCGGGCGTGAAGGACAACGACGCGGTCAACATGGGCCAGTTCAACAACGCGCTGAAGAACGCGGCGGCCAACGACCAGATCCGCGCGGCGGCGACCGATGCGAACACGACGTGGATCACACGTGCCGATGCGGGTTCGATCGGGTCGACGGCAACCGCAACCGGCAAGAACGCGGTGGCGGTCGGCCAGGGCTCCGTCGCCGATCGCGACAATTCGTTCTCGGTCGGTGCGAAGGGCAGCGAGCGCCAGGTCACGAACGTCGCGGCCGGCACGGCGCCGACCGACGCGGTGAACGTGCAGCAGCTGAACGACAACCTGTCGACCGCCACGTCGCAGGCGAAGGGCTACACCGACCAGCGCATCGGCCAGGTGTACAACTCGTTCAACGACCTGAAGAAGGACATGTACGGCGGCGTGGCATCGGCAATGGCCGTGGCTGGCCTGCCGCAACCGACGGGCGCGGGCCGCTCGATGGTCTCGGCGGCGACGTCGAACTATCACGGCCAGCAGGGTTTCGCCGCCGGGTACTCGTACGTGACGGAAAGCAACCGCTGGGTCGTCAAGGCGTCGGTGACGGGCAACACGCGTTCGGACTTTGGCGCGGTGGTGGGCGCGGGTTACCAGTTCTGACGTTGTCCGCGCAGTATCGATCGAACGGTGGTGTCGGGCAGCGGTCGTGATGCCCGGCACCGGCGGGAGATCCGTGGCCCGGGGTGTGTCTGTCGACCCCGGGCCATCGACGCTTGAGGCGTCGCGAAGAGCGGTATGGCTACGCCGGGCTCGTCCGGCAGGCGATGCCGTCGATGGATGATTTATTCGCCGATTGTGGAGATAATCGGCGCTGGCGCAATGCACTCCGCATTGAGCGTGTCCGAGCACGTCTTCCAGTCCTGTATTGGCGCCGACAACGACAAAATGAAAACGATGAAACCCGAGGATGCTTCCCGCGCAACGCTTCGCGTTGCCGCGTCAGATTCGGCGGCACGCCTTCGCGGCGAGCGCCGCCATCGCGTCGGCTTTTCCGCCCGGTTACGGCGGCAGGTACCGCTGAGCGCCCGGACAATCCACGGGGGTAAAGGCACATGATCGGGAAGTTTGCATGGCTGTCCGTCGTTTCGCTTCTGGTCGCGGCATGCGGGGATCGTTCCGGTCAGGCCGATACCGCATCGAATGCGCAGCCGGCGGCCGCGTCGGCGACGCAGGCCGTTACCTCGCAGCGCGAAGGGCGCGACTCGCCTGTGCCGCCCAGGCCGGGCCAGGTGCTGGAGGGCATTTACCAGAAGGACGCGCATGGCGAGGCGACGATGGAGATCGCCAACGGAAGCCAGGCCACGTATTGGTACGGCCACGCGTTCGACCTGAACGGCGGCCACTACTTCACCGGCTTCGCGTACGAGACGCCGAACAAGTACGCCGAACAGGAGAACACCGCCGAGCCGGCGCCCGATGCCAGGGTGACGATCACGGAGGCGACCTTCGAATGGATCACGGACGGTGGCGTGGCCGGCTGGAACATGGTCGAGTCGGAACGCTCGATCGGCGAGTTTGGCCGCTACGAAAAGGCTGACACGATCGACGACAGGGAACCGGCCGTGAGCACGACCCTGCCGGACGGGCGGATCGTGCTGGCCGTGCCGACCTGGTACCTGGCTTCCGGTACCCGGATCAAGTCGTTTGGCATGTTCGTCTATCGGCGCACCGACGCGTCCAGCAATCCTGACGATACCGACTGGACCTATGCCGGCAACGTATTTCGAGGCAACGACAGCGGCGCGGCATGCGATGCCGCGGGTACCGGCAACCGGATACCGTGCGTGGAAAGCTCGTCGACGCTGACCTTCCTGCCGGCAGACGGCCGGGACTGGCCGCGCCTTCGCGTGGCGATGACCGGGACGGGCATCGACAACGCCGGCCGGAAAAAGACCGACGGCGCCGCGGATGTCGTCGAATACCGGTTCAATCCGAAGACGAAGGTTTACGAAGCGGTGAAGACGTAGGGCGGCATGGGGCGTGTCGCTTTCAACGATGGTTCCACCTGTCCAGAAAGAGGAGCCAATGGAGATGGCTCTCTCGAGAAACAAGGTGGGCGGCTGCCGGAAGTGACGTGGCTCAGCCAAATCACGGACAAATGCGAATGGCGCGATCCGCAGCGCTCGCAACCGCGCCCCGATCCGCGATTTCTCGCGGGTTCGCGCGCTGTCGAGCCAGGCGGCGAATGCGAATTGTCGAATGCGAGCCGCGGCTCGTATTCTGGGTGCGTCGGGCGGAACGGCATGGGGCCTCCGCCGATCGACGCATGACGGAGACTCGCAATGACTGCCATGACGCAAACCATGAAGCTCAATCACCTGAGCTTCCCCTCCGCCGACACACTGGCGACGGCCCGATTCTTCGAGCGGCATCTCGGCTTCACGATCGCGGGAAGCTGGGACAAATCCTGGATCCTCAAGCGCCCGGGCTTCGACGTAGTGATCGATCACGCCGGCGACGATGAGACCGCGTGGCCGACGAATTTCCACGTCGGGTTCGAACTGCCGAGCCTCGATGCCGTTCGCACGTTGTTCGAACGCTTCAGGGAAGAGGGCGTCGAGATGGTGACGGACGTCTTCAACAACGGGCGCGGTTCGCGCTTCTTCTGCCGCGCGCCGGGCGGCGTGATGTTCGAGCTGAACACGCGCGCGGATGCCGCGCCGGAATATCAAGGCACGTTCGACGACTGACGCCGGCAAGCGTCGTACCGCGTTCGGGTGCCGGCGCGGGCCGCCATTTCAATGACCGTGCAGGTCGGGAAGGCTGCGCATCTCCATCACGTGCAGATCGCCGCAGCGCGCGACATGGCCGTGCCGCACCACCCGCGATGCCGTCGCACCGGACTTCAACAGCAAGAAACGGAGTGTCTGCCTGCAAACGGTCGCCTACATTGCCGTGACTGACCTCACTCACGGGATGTGAAGAAGATGACCTTACTCGACGGGAAAGTCGCCATCGTCACCGGTGCCTCCACCGGAATCGGCCGGGCGATCGCACTGATGTTCGCGGCGCATGGCGCGTCAATCGTATTGGGCGCGCGAAGTGAATCCACGTTGAATCAGGTGGCCAGCGAGATTCGTCGTCACGGCGGGCAGGCGTTCGCCTGCGCCGGCGACGTCTGTCACGTCGATACGCATCGAAGGCTCGTCGCGACGGCCCTGCGCGAGTTCGGCGGTCTCGACATCGCGATCAACAACGCGGGAACCGTCGGGCCGCTCAAACCGCTCGCGGACATCTCGCTCGACGATTGGCAGCACACGCTGTCTACCAATCTGACGGCCGCCTTCCTGGGCGCAAGCAACCAGATTCCCGCGATGCTCGAACGCGGAGGCGGCTCGATCGTCTTCACGTCCAGCTTCGTCGGAACCAGCGTCGGGCTACCCGGCATGTCCGCGTATGGTGCGTCCAAGGCCGGCTTGATGGGACTGGTGAAGGGCATCACCGCGGACTACGCGGCACGGGGGATTCGGGCAAACGCACTGTTGCCGGGCGGTGTGGACACCGCGATGGGGGGAGACCCCGAGCAAAAGGAATGGGCGGCCGGGCTCCACGCGATGAAGCGCATCGCCCGCCCCGACGAGATCGCATCCGCGGCGCTGTTTCTGGCGAGCCCGATGGCCAGTTTCGTTACCGGCTCGGCCCTGTTCGCCGACGGAGGCAATGCGGCCGTGAAGTGAATTCGCATCGCCGCAAACGCGCGTCGCGCCGCGCTCAACCGCCGGCGCGAACCAGCATGTCGATGACCGCGCGGGTGCGCGAAGGCCGGGTGACTTCCGTCCAGTGCAGATGCGCGTATTTCGGGTCGTCACGCAGGCCGGCGAACTTGACACGATTCCTGGCGAACGTGGTGTACGACCACAGCAGCACCGACTCTCGCGAAAATGCCATCCGCAGCGACTCGCGGTTGCCGTGAGAAAGTTCGGTGCGCATGAGCCCGCGGCTCAACGTGCGCCAGAGCACCCGGGAGAACACCGTCCGCCGCCCGAAGTTGAGCCAGATCACGTGAGTGGCTCTCGACCAGAGCACGTCGCGCACGGCGCTGTAGTTCCCGTCGGCGACCCATCGGTCGCCGGCCGTCGCGGCCAGCACGGCGCGCTCGAACTGTTCCGGCGGCACGGCAGTCCAGTCGGGGCCCCAGTAGAGTCGATCCAGCTCGATGTACGGGCAGCCCGCTGCTGCCGCCAGTGCGCTGGAAAAGGTGGATTTCCCCGCTCCGCTGGTTCCGACGACGACGAAGCGCATGGGTTTGATCGCGGTTGAATGTTGAAGCCGGCTATTGTGCCTCATGCACGAAGCGGTCGCTCGACTGCGGTTCGTCATTGAATATCGGCCATGGCCCTGCTTGCCCCACCACACTTCCTGCATTGTCGGGGCGGGCGAAGCCGGGAGCCCCTCGCCGCTCCGCAACGGTCATTTGAATTCGGCGTCTACCATTCGTTTCCCGCACCTTTGTACAATCAGCCGCTTCAGTCCTGCCGCCCACTGCCGCGGCAAACCCCGAAAAAAATAACGTGAGAGAAACGATGGCGACCGAACCCGGATTTCAGACGCGCATGTACGCGGATAGCGCCCGCGACGGGAGCCCGTCATGTGCGCCCGGATGGGTAACGACCGGGGGCGCGTCCCGATCGGATCGAGGGCTGGCATGAGCGACAAACCCGTTCTTGCCGCCGGTGCGCCGTGCGAACCTGCGGCGTCGGCTGCTTCCCTGATGGCGCTGGCGTGCCTGGTCGTATTCATGGCCCAAATGGCGACGACGGTGTACTTGCCGTCGCTGCCTGTCGTCATGCGCGAGTTGAAGATGACGCAAGGCGGCGCCGAGTTATCCATCTCCGCCTATGTGATCGGTGCCGCGCTGCCGGTGCCATTCTGGGGCGCTGCCGCGGAACGCTGGGGCCGGCGCGGCCCGCTGCTGATTTCGCTGCTGCTGTTCATTGGCAGCAGCCTGCTGCTCGCCGGCTGCACGGTCGCACCGGCGCTGCTCGTGTTACGCGCCATCCAGGGCATCGGCGGCGGCGGCGCGGCGATCATCGCCCGAATCATTGTCCGCGACAACTGGCGCGGCGACGAACTGGCGCGACGCCTCTCCGTGTTGTCGATCGCCTTCATCACGGCCCTGGGCGGCGGCCAGTTCATCGGCGGGCTCATCGGCCGATACAGTCATTGGCAAACGGGTTTCGTGCTGATGGCCGTCGTCGCCGCGCTGGCGATCGCGCTGTCGTACGCGTTGCCGTTGAAGGCGGGAAGCCGAGCCGCCAAACCGTCGGGCCTGGCCGGTACCTACTGGCTCCTGCTGCGGCGCCCGGGCTTCCTGTGGCCAGCCTGCGCGGGCGGATTGGGGTTCGCGACGACCGTCACCTTGCAGGAGGTGAGCCCGTTCGTGTTCCAGGAACATTTCAAGCTGGCCGTGACGAGCTTCGGCAGTATCGGCCTTCTGCTCGGCGTGGCCTATTTCAGCGGGGCGATGCTGGTCAACCGTCTCGTGAGACGGCATGGCGGCGCCCGGCTGATGCATGCCGGTGCCGCGTTGCTTGCGTTCGCAACCACGTTGATGCTGGTGTCGTGGCTGAGCGGCCTGCTGACCCATTTCACCGGCCTGTGGATCTTCATCGCGCTGTATTGCCTGGCGATCTTCGGCCAGGCGGTGCTGTTTCCGAACAGCATGGCGACCGCCGTCAGCGATGCGCATGAACATGGCGCGCATGCGATGGCCTTGTGCGGTTTCCTGCAGCAGGGACTGGCGGGCGTCGCCGCGACGGCTGCGGTGCTGCAGCACCATGGCGGCACGTGGACGCTCGCCGTATTCGTGCTGGGGGCGCTGACGTGGCTGGTGGTGCAGGTCAAGGTGCGGGGCAGGTAGGCGGCCGACGTCGACGGACGGTTCATCGGCCGTATGCATCTCTCGCGAAAACAGCGGCGTGCGGCCGCGCATTCGCGTCACGCTGCGCGGATAGGGCGATGCAAGAGGCAGTGTGACGCGCTCATGCTGCCGGCTGTGCCGCGCAGCTCAAACAAAAGATTCGTAAAAATCATGTTCTCGCGCATCGTTCGCGAGGCTTTTACTACGAATTAAAAGGCGGTGTCATCAAGGGCGAGAATCGGAAGGCCATTAAAAATCCCGGCGGCGCGCCCGGAATGGCAATAATCAAAATCAATATTTAATAAAGCAAATGGCATCTGCCGCGCTACCTTGAGCTTCACATCCTTCATCCCGCCCGACCCGCGCCACGCACGCCTTTCCCCAGTAACGACGGGCCCGGCACGCACATTCCGCCGATGCGGCGTTGCCGAAACCGGCATCGCAGCCGACGAGATCATTTCAGATTTCTCACCAAATCATGACTCGATTAACATCGACGACAGAAAATATTAATCTGTCAGAAAATATCTTGTAATTATAAAAATGACCTTCTAGCATCCCTCTGCAGTTCGTGACATGTCCTGGATCAAAGTCTGTACTTGATGCATTCCTCGAACATCACCCATACATAACCGGGGGATTACATGAAGAAACTGTCTCGCCTGCTGTCCATCACCGCGATTACCGTCGCGAGTCTCAGTGCTTTTGCCCAGGCCGGCGACCAGTCGGCCGCGGTCGACAAGGCACTGCAACTGATCCAGCAGAACCCGTCCGCCTTCAGTCTGGCCGCTGGCGGCGCAGCACGCACGTTGAAGTTCGCAGGGCCGCAGGCGAGTGCGCCGACGGACGGCGATCAATTCGAGGTGCGCGACGTGATCGTCGATCCCGACGGCACCGAGCACGTGCGTTTCGACCGCTTCTACGCGGGCCTGCCCGTGATCGGCGGTGACGTGGTCGTCCATTCGAGCAAGGGGCAGTTGAAGCAGGCGAGCGTCACCCAGCTCGCGCCGATCAATCTCGCCGGCACGATCGGCAAGGTCGGAAACCGCTCCGTGATACGCAACGCGCCCGACATCGGCAACGCCAGGGTCAAGCGCATCGCGACCGCGCGTTTCAAGTCGGACGTGCGCCGCGTCGACGACGCGGAACTCGTGGTGTTCGCACGCGACGTCACGCCGACGCTGGCCTATGCAGTGCGCGTATACGGCAAGTCGAACGACGTGCACAGCGATGCGGTGCTGTACTACGTCGACGCACGCACGGGCGCCGTGCTCGATGCGCAGGACCTGATCAAGACCGCCGCCGCGACCGGCACCGGCCGCTCGCTGTACTACGGCAACCTGACGCTGACCACCGACCAGACCGGCACGAACGCGTACCGGATGCTCGATCCGAATCGCGGCGGCGGCTCCGTGTACGACGGTCGCGGACTGATCGCGGAGGACGTCGAGCAGGCGACCGACCTGCCGATCTTCACGAGCAGCACGAACGTGTGGGGCAACAACGCGACCACCGACCGGCAGACCGTCGCCGCCGACATCGATTACGGTCTGGCGTTAACTTGGGATTACTACAAGACGACGCACAACCGCAACGGCATCTTCAACGACGGGCGCGGCGTGAAGAGTTTCGCGCACGTGGTGTTCGACACCGGCAGCGGCACGACCGGCGCGAACGCGGCATGGATGCCGTCGCACATCATGGTGTACGGCGACGGCCAGCCGGGCACGAGCCTGCCGAAGCCGGTCGTGTCGGTCGACGTGGCCGGACACGAGATGAGCCACGGCGTGACCGAGGCCACGGCCAACCTGAACTATTCGGGCGACGCGGGTGGGCTGAACGAAGCGACTTCCGACATTTTCGGCACGCTCGTCAAGTACTACGCGAACAACCCGAACGATCCCGGCAACTACGTGATCGGTGCGCGCGTGGTGAGCGGCGGCCTGCGCAAGATGTACAAGCAGGATCTCGATGGCAGGTCGTTCAGCTGTTACCCGTCCGGCGGATTCTCGTGGTCGAATCCGCGCCACGATCCGCATTTCACGTCGGGTGTCGGCAACCGCCTTTTCTACCTGCTGGCGGAAGGCCCGACGGTGCCGTCGACCGATACCGGCCTGACGAAGGCGAAACTGGTCTGCAACGGCGACACGACCTTCACCGGGTTGGGCCGCGAGAAAGCCGGCAAGATCTGGTACCGGACGCTGACCGTGTATCTGAACGCCAACTCCAGCTACCCGAACGCGCGGCGTGCGTCGATCCAGGCGGCGAACGACCTGTACGGCGCGAATTCGGCCGAAAGCGCGACGGTCGCTCGTGCTTGGAGCGCGGTCGGGGTGAATTGATGGCGTTTGTGCCAGTGCGTTGAATGCCCGACGATCGCGTGACGGCATTTCGTGTCGGAGAACGGAGAGCCGATCGAGGCCACGCGACGCCCGGGCAAATGACGGACGCGTGTTGATCGACCGCCTGCAATTGCGGGCGGTCGATCTCTGGAATCCGGTTTTTGTCCCGCCAGCCACATATCCCGTTCTTCGGCACTTCGTGCCGACATGGTTGCGCCTGCCGCACCTTCCTCGATAACCGCGCCGCGTTCCCTGGCCATCCGTGACGAACCCGGAAGAAACCTGACGGTGAAGCGCGGCGGAATCCAGCCGTATCACCCATCGCCCACACCCGTCGGTCGATCGGCAAACCATCGGCCAATCCTTCGATATCCCGCCCCGTCTCGTTCCGGCACTTTTCCCAGAAAAAATATCTTCCGGGCAATCGTTTGCGTGCCGCCGCGCGGCGTTCAGTTTATTCATCGCATGCCGATATCCGGAAGGCGCGCCTGATCGAAGCGGCATCGCCCCGCGGTTTCGATCGGGAACGGCATCCACGCATGCGACGGATAGGGGAAGAAAGGTTTTGGCGACAGTTTTAGGGTGCATCGTTCAACGGCACAATCACTGGCTGGTCCTGCTTGCCGCGCTGTTGTGCGGGGCCGGCTCGTGGGTCACCGCGCGCCTGTTCCAGCGCACGGTGAACACCTTCGGCACGCAGCGGTTCGGCTGGCAGGTGCTGACGGCCATTTCGGCCGGTGTGGCGATCTGGTGCACGCACTTCATCGCGATGCTCGGCTTCGACGCCGGCGCGCCCGTGCAATTCGACCTGCCGCTCACGCTCGTATCGCTGCTCATCGCGGTCGGCGGCAGCACGATCGGCTTCGCGCTGACGACCTGCCGCATCGTCAGGATCGCGCCCGCGCTCGGCGGCGCGATCGTCGGCGTCGCGATCGTGCTGATGCATTACACCGGCATGCTCGCGTGGCGGGTCGAAGGCATCGTGTCGTGGGACATCGGCTACCTGGTCGCGTCGGTGCTGCTGGCGATGACCCTCGCGGCGCTCGCGCTGCACCTCGCGATGCGGCCGTCGCCGCACGCGGTCAACCAGATGGCCGGCGTGCTGTCGCTCGCGATCCTCGCGCTGCATTTCACCGGGATGTCCGCGCTGCGCATCACGCCGCTGACGCTCGACGGCGCGTGGACCGACGTGAACACGCTGCGTCCGCTGGCGCTCGCGGTCGCGGGTACGTCGCTCGTGATCGTCTGCACGGGGCTCGTGAGCTACGTGATCGACAGCAACGTGCGGGCCGAATCGCTCGAGCACCTGCGCCGGCTGGCACTGAGCGACATGCTGACCGGCCTGCCGAACCGGGCGAGCTTCAACGAGCGGCTGGACCTCGAAATCGCGCTGGCGCAAGAGCAGGGCACGAAACTCGCGCTGATCGGCATCGACCTGAACCGCTTCAAGGAAATCAACGACCTGCGCGGCCATCACGCCGGCGACGAGGTGCTGCGCATCCTCGCGCGGCGCATGTCGAACGTGTTGCGCGAAGGCGAATTCGTCGCCCGCATCGGCGGCGACGAATTCGCGGCACTCTGCCGCATGGGCGACGACACCCGCCTGATGGACCTGCTCGAACGGCTCGAGCCCGCGCTCTACAAGCCGGTCAGGCTGGACGACTACGAGGTCGTGCCGGGCGCGAGCTTCGGTGTGGCCATCTACCCGGACGACGCAGCCACCAAGGCGATCCTCATCAACAACGCGGACCTCGCGATGTACCGTGCGAAGGCCAGCGTCGCGCAATCGATCTGCTTCTACGAGCCGGCGATGGACCTGATCGTCCGGGCGCGCCGCAGCCTCGCGGCCGACCTGCGCCGCGCGGTGGCCGACAACCAGCTGAGCGTCCACTACCAGGTGCAGACGTCGCTGACGACCGGCGAGATCCGCGGCTACGAGGCGCTGCTGCGCTGGCAGCATGCGACGCTCGGCACGATACCGCCCACCGAGTTCATTCCGCTCGCCGAGGAGAACGGCGTGATCCTGGAGATCGGCGCGTGGGTGCTGCGCGAGGCATGCGCGCGGGCGGCCACGTGGGAGCCGCCCTATACGGTCTCGGTGAACGTATCGGCCGTGCAGTTCATGCACGCGGACCTGACGGCGCTCGTGGCGGACGTGCTCGAGGAAACCGGCCTGCCGGCATCGCGCCTGCAGCTGGAACTGACGGAATCGACGATCTTCGCCGGCCGCGAGCGCGCGCTGGATACGCTGCGGCAGATCAAGGCGCTGGGCGTGAGCATCGCGCTCGACGATTTCGGTACCGGCTATTCGTCGCTCGACACGCTGCGCTCGTTCCCGTTCGACCGCATCAAGCTCGACCAGTCGTTCGTCGCGGACGCGGAAGCGAAACCGCAGGATCGCGCGATCATCCGCGCCGTGCTCGCGCTCGGCAAGAGCCTGGGCATTCCGATCCTGGCCGAAGGCATCGAGACGCGCGATCAGCTCGTGCTGCTGGCCGACGAAGGCTGCGACGAAGCGCAGGGCTTCCTGCTCGGCAGGCCCGCACCACTCAACGAGATTGTCGGCAGCGGGCAGATCGCGCTGACCGGCAGCAACCGCGCCAGCGCGACGGTTCCCGCGTCCGGATCGGCCGTCACGGCCGAGCTGGATCCGGGCCCGCGCCGGTAAGCGACAACGCCGGATACGGCAATCCGAACGCAGGTTGCAGCAGGCAGGCGCACATGAAAACCCACTACGCACGGATGGTCAGACTGGCAAGCATCGCGGCGCCGGCCCGGAACCCGGACCTGCTCGCGGCGCAATTCCGGGTATTCGCCGGCCAGCTCCCGGTGATGTACCTGATCCTCGTCTCGAGCACCTGGAGCCTCGCCGTCACGCACCTGCGCAGCACGCCGTGGTGGCTGTCGGTCGCGATGCCGGCCGGGATGACGCTCGTGTCGCTCGCGCGGCTGCTGCACTGGCGCCGCGCGCGGCTGGTGGAGCCGACGCCGGACACCGTGTCGCGTGCGCTCACGATGACGAACTGGCTGGTGATCCCGATCGCGGTGACGTTCACCCTCTGGGCGCTGCTGCTGTTCCCGTACGGCGACGCGTGGCAAAAGGCCCAGGTCGCGTTCTACATGGCGATCACGGTGATCGGCTGCATCTTCAGCCTGATGTACCTGCGCACGGCCGCGCTGATCGTGGCCGTGATCGTCAACGCCGCGTTCATCGCGTTCTTCCTCTCGACGGGCCAGCCGACGCTCGTCGCCACCGCGGTCAACATGGCTTTCGTGTCGGCCGCGCTGATCGCCGTCATCTCGGTCAACTACCGGGGCTTCGTGCGTACCGTCGACGCGCAGGCCGAATCGCGGATGCGCGAGCAGGCGCAGACGCGGCTGATGCGGATGATCGACGACATGCCGGTGGCCGTGATGACGGCCGACCCGGAGACGTTCCGCATCAACTACCTGAACACGGCGTCGCGAAACCTGCTGCGCTCGATCGAGCATTTGCTGCCGATCCGCGCGGACGATGCGCTCGGCGCGTCGATCGACTTCTTCCATCCGCACCCGCAGCACCAGCGCCGCCTGCTCGCCGATCCGGCGAACCTGCCGCATCGCGGCCGCGTGCGGCTCGGGCCGGAAGTGCTCGACCTCCAGGTCTCGGCGGTGCGCGATGCCGAGGGGCGCTACATCGGCCCGATGCTGTCGTGGTCGATCGTCACGCAGCAGGCCGAGGCGGAAGCGCGCATCCACCAGCTCGCGCATCACGATTCGCTCACCGGCCTGCCGAACCGCGCGACCTTCCTCGCCGAATTCGACACGAGCCTGCGCCGCTCGGACAAGACGCTCGGGCTGCTCTTCATCGACCTCGACGGCTTCAAGCTGATCAACGACGCGTGCGGGCATTCGGCGGGCGACGAGGTGCTGCGCCAGGTCGCGGAACGCCTTCGCGGGCAGTGCCCGGAAGCGAGGACGATGTTCGGGCGCATCGGCGGCGACGAATTCGCGGTGCTGCTGCGCGACACCGACGCGGACGGCGCGATGGGCGCGGCCGCGCGGCTCGTCGACACGCTCGTCGCGCCCTATGCGCCGTCGCCCGAGCGGCAGTTCCGCATCGGCGCGTCGATCGGCTGCGTGCTGGCGCCGCATCACGGCAACGACGCCGGCGTGCTGCTGTCACGCGCGGACATGGCGCTCTATGCGGCCAAGAAAGCCGGGAAGGGGACGTACCGGATGTTCTCGCCGGACATGGAAACGAGCGCGCAGGAGCGGATCGCGCTCGAATCGAAGCTGCGCGTCGCGCTGGACGAGAACCAGGGGCTGTACGTGTTCTACCAGCCGATCGTCGATGTCCGGACTCGCCAGGTGACGACGCGCGAGGCCCTGCTGCGCTGGCATCACCCGCGCTCCGGCTGGATTTCGCCGGGCTACTTCATTCCGGTGGCCGAGCGCGGCGGCCTGATCGACCGGCTCGGCCGCTTCGTGCTCGACCATGCATGCCGGGAGGCGGCGCGCTGGCCGGACGGCGCACGCGTCGCCGTCAACGTGTCGGCGGCGCAGCTCGGCCACGGCACGATCGTGCCGGCCTTCGCGGCGGCGCTGGCCGGCGCGGGCCTCACGCCCGACCGGCTGGAAATCGAGGTGACGGAAACCGCGCTGCTGCATGACGAGGGCAAGGCGATCGCGGACCTGCGCGCGCTGCGTTCGATGGGCGTGCGCGTCGCCCTCGACGATTTCGGCACGGGCTTCTCGTCGCTCGCGCATCTGCGCGCGTTTCCGTTCGACAAGATCAAGATCGACGGCAGCTTCGTGCGCGATGCGATCTCGCGACCGGACTGCGCGGCCGTCGTGTGCGCGGTGGCCGATCTCGGCAAGCGTCTCGGTGTGACGACCGTCGCGGAAGGCGTCGAGACGGAGGAGCAACTGGCGTGCATCACGGATGCCGGCTGCCGCGAGGTGCAGGGCTTCCTGATCGGCAAGCCCGCGCCGGGCGAACACGATGCGCCGGCCATTCGCTGGATCGAGCGGGCCGCGCTGGCTGCGCAGTCGACGGGCAGGCGGGCGTGAGCGACGGCGACGCGGCCGGACTGAGTGATACCCGGATCGATTGAAGGCCGAAAACGTGCATTCCGGGATGACGAATGCGTGCGCCGGGCGGGTTGCGTTGAAGGTCAGGAATACACGTCCGCGATCACGCGTCGAACGGCAAACGCCAGCGGATCGACCTCGTGCACCCCGATGCTGAGCCTTGCATCGAACGACGCCGCAAGCTGCTCGAGTTGACCGAAAGCGTATCCGGGGTCCGCGGTGACGATGGTCACGAAGGCCATACCCCGGCGATATCCCGCCTTGACATCGATGCGAACGCCGCCCGGAAACCGTTGGTGAAGCGCTTCGCGAACCAGGCCGATATCGATCTCGCCGGGTTCCGCGCGCCGGCCTTTCCGAGGGGTGACATCACGCACGAAAAAACAGGCGCTGACGCGCACTTCCGGGCCGTCGATGGCGCCGACATGCGCACCTTGCCGATAGGCGAGCACCGCGAGCCGCTTGCGCCGCTCGATTCCCGATACCAGGACACACGTGCCGGCGACGTTGGTCTGGCCTTCCGCGATCATTTGCGCGAATCGAACCGCCCGCTCGCCGGAATCCTCACGCGAGCCGAAATGCAGCGCAAGCCTTGGCGTTCGACCGATTTCCGCGCCGAGCCGCTTCTTGACCGACAGCATGGCCGCGTCGTCGATGTCGTCGAACACGAGTTCCGCGGCGAGCGGGCGACCGGCGCAATAGTCGGTGAGCAGTTGCCGGATCTCGACGAGCTCACCTGGCGCGCCGTCACCCTGCAGCTCGAGCGTGACGAGGACGACCTCTCCATGCAGCCAGGTCCTGGCGGCGGGATGGGGCTTCCGGGCGGCCAGATCGCGTGCGTCATCCGCGCCTGACGCACGCACCGCGGCCAGCAGGAACACGTCGTGGGCGTGGATGCCGCCGGGCACCACGTATGCGCCTTTCTTCCAGGCCAGCGCACGCAATTCCGGAAACAGGTCGTCCGCCTCGTATCCCGTTGCGATCACCGAGCGGCCGATCGCCGCCAGCTCGCGGGGCGACCCTCCGCCCGACAAGCCCGGCCCCGCGACCGCTTCCTCCTTGAACAGGCGCTTCCACTCGGACGAATACTCGGCATCGGGCGCCCATGACGGCAGCAGTTGTGCGAGGTAGGCGTCCGCATCCGCGATGGTCTCGAATTTCGCGACCATCACGCACTCACCGCTGTTGTTGCCGGAGAATGCCTGCCACACGCTGACCGGCGGCGTTGACCGGGTTCGACCGGCATCTGCGCCGCGACGTGCACAACCGCGCCGCGCACTGGGCTGCTCGAGATGCGCACGCGCGTTGCGCCACCCGTGCAGGATGTCCTCCGCACTGGCGGCAGGCAGGCCGCCGTCCTGGAACGAACAGCCCTGCATGCGCTGATCGGGCGTGATGGAGACGAAGTCCAGCCCCGCGCCGCAGTCGCCACTGCCATCGGCTCCGTCGAACAATCTGGATACGGGCACCGCGTCGCCGAAGCACACCGACAGGCGGCAGGCGATCGGCGAATCCTGCACGATGGCCGCGAGCTGCGCGCGCCCCCTCGGCGAAAGGTGCCTGCGCAAATCGGGGCCGATGTAGGACAGCAACGAGACATCCTGACAACCCAGCGCGGCCAGTTCGGCCAGCAGGGCGGGGAGGCCCGGCAGCACGGCGTCGTCGACGATCAGGTTGGCGCCCCACCTTTGCCCGTATTCCGAAAGGACCGTGCCTGCGTCGCGCCAGCGCACGTCGTCGTAGAGCGAGACGCGGACCTGGCCGAAGCGGCCCGCGTAGGGCGCGAACGTGTTGCGCCGGATCAGCGTTCCATTGGTCGTGACGTTCAGTGCAAGCGGCGTGGTGTGATGGAGGATGTCGATCAGCTCGGCGAATCCACGGAACGCGAACGGCTCTCCGCCGCCGAAGGCGACTTCCAGCGTGCCTGCCGCGGCGAGGCCGCGAAGGACGCCGGCGGCCGACTGGACGGACCAGGCGCTGTCGCGCTGCACATCACGCGAGCAGAAGTCGCAGGACAGATTGCACTTGTTCGTTATCCCGAACATCACGACCCGGGGTGCGAGGCGCCGCAAGTGGCGGGTCGCCGCGTTCTCGATCCGGACGTGCGTTCCTGTCGCGGGGTGAAAGCGCAGCAGCGCGCCGTCCAGCGGATACGCCCTGAATGCATTGCGGTCAAAACCAGTGGAAACCGGCATCGGCGAGGCCCTCTGTCTTTTTGTCGAGGATCCCCGTGAACCCGGTGGCAGCACGGGAAACCGTCATATTTGAAGCAACTCGCGCAGTCACCATCCGTTGCCCGGCCGAGCATGAATGGCAGGCGCGGGGAATGGCGCAAGGCGCTTCACGCTCGGGGAGAAAGAAATCATCGAGCGCGTCGCGCCCGAAAGGGAAATCATCCCGGCGTGTAGCCGGCAGCCGACACGCGCGGCCGCCGTAGAGTCGCACCGATTATAACGGCGGCCCGATCACGGCCCGGCCTGCGAGGTCAGATGCGGTCGAAGTTGAACGGCGTCACGTCCGGCAGGCCTTCGACCCGTTGTACCTCGACGCCGCACCCAGTGCGGAGCGTGTCGATCGTGCGGCGCGCCTCGAGTGCCTTCTTTGAAACGACCCATCAAGCCGGACGGCAAGCGGATCGCGGAGAAGTGAACTGCGATGCTTGCTCGAGGTCATTGCGGTGCATGCGCAGCCGCCGTAGGATGGCGGGAGACGTGCGTTTCACATCACGTCATCTTGGCGACATCTTTCTCACGTACATCTATTGCACTTCGCCAGTTGGCGGGGTGCCGATTTTTCAAGGAAGACCGACCATGGCGGCAAAACGCCTTCGCATCAACATGATTACCCGTCGCCAGTCGACGTTCGACGGCCGTCATCTCGACACCGAGGCGGTACGCCGCTACGACGCGCAAGTGCAAGACGCGATTCCCGCCCAATTGAAAGGCACGCAGGGTGCCGAGGCGGAATGGCTGCCGCGCGTGAAGGTGAGCGAGCGTTAATCCGGATACACCGATTCCGCCGTCCGGCCGCGCGCCCCTGTTTCGATCGATGTGAAACGCGCCCGCCGGACGGCGGGCGCATGATGACGCGCGATGCGCGCGTCTCTTCGTTCGCGAATTACTGGCTGGTGGCCAGCTCCGCTGCGGGGACCTTCACGACGGGCCGCAGACCGATCACGAGCGGACGTGCCTCAGTGGACAGCGTACTCACGTCGCCGCGATTGGCGCGCACGATCAGGCCCGCCACCGCATTCAGTGCGCTCATGAACGCGCCTTCGAGCCAGCCGCCGAGGTGGCTGTAGCTGTCGCTGGCGATGAAGAAGCGGTTGTCGAGCGACGCGGCGAGCGCATGCGTGTGATACCGGAAGCACAGGTTGCTCTGGTGATGGTCGCCCGTCATGTCGAGCTTGAAGCCGCCGGCCGTCTTGTTGGTCGTCCAGTCGAAGACAAAGCGGTCCGCCGTGCGTGCTTCCGCGAGCAGCCGATAGAACCACCACGGTTGTGCGTTCGACGCGCCCGCATACTTCACGTACCGATACGCGCGATTCACCATCGTCCGGTACATCCCGTCCGCCGTACCGGTCTCGGTTGCCGGGTTTTGCGGATACAACCCGAAATCGTGCTGAAGCCGGGTCGAATCATCCTCCCACGTGTAGCTGGCGAGCAGGCTCGAATACTCGGGCGCCTGGCCGTCTTCGACGATGGGGCTCGGTACCACGTAGCTCGCAGCGAGGCCGCTGTCGGAGACGACGGCCTTGATCGGTTCGCCGCGCCATTGCGGGACCCACGGCTGGTCGAGCGCGGCGGTCTTGACGGTGGCGAACACCTTCGACGAGCGCGCCATGTGAAGCTGGCCGATCGCCGTGACGATCCGGGCGTTTGCGGCGGCGCTGCTATCGCTCAGCAGCAGCGGCGGATAGACCTGGTTGTACGTATGCGTTTCGAGGCCCAGGCCCGCGTCCCCCAGATTCTGGCTGGCGGCATGTTCGAAGCCGCTGCGGCTGACGATCGGCGTCAACTGATCGTGCGGGACGGCGAGGATCACGAAATCGTAGGCTTCGGAATGGACGGCGTTATGGCTGTCGTATGACAGCAGTTGTGCGCGCGCCGACGCGGTGCCGGAATGACAGGCGTTCGCGACGCGTTCCTGACGAACCTGGACGGCCAGCTTGCCGGCGCCGACGTCCTGGGCCTTGAGGAACAGATTCCGGATGAACTCGACGTTTTCCGTGACCGGCAGCGTGTATTCGTTCGAATAGTCCCAGAGGATCAGCCGCATCATCTCGACCAGCGAGATGTTGTACAGCGGCTTGAAGCCGCCGGTGCCGAAGCCGAAGCGGCCGAACAGTTCGACGTAGTAGCTGATCGATTCATCGACGTCGAGCACACCGTCGACCGGCGGCAGCGTTCCCTTCTCGAACGCAACCGTCACGATCTCGCGGACGGCCGCGCCGAGCGTCAGGCCATCGTATTGCGCGATGAACTCGGGCCAGTACTTCGTCTGAATCCGCTCGAGGGCATCGGCCGGCGGCGTAGCCGCATTCAGGATCGCCGCGATCTTGGCCGGATCCACATTGGCGATCGGATACATCGCGACATTCTCGCCTTGCGGGTTGCCCACCAGCCCGCCGGCAACGACGCCCAGTACCTTCAACGTCGGCGAATCCGGATCTTCCCAGTCTTTCGGATCGCTCCCGACATAACGATCGACCCGATTGCCGAACACGAATTCGGTCGGCACCTTGCCCGGATTCGGAAATACCTTGATCGGTGCCGCGTCCCCGAATGCGGCGGACGCATAATGCCAGGTCAATCCGGCGATTTCCGGAAAGCGCATCGCGCCTACTTCGTAAATGGTGTCGCCGCTGGCGGGATCGCCGTTGTGAACGAGCGCCGCCGACACTCTTCCGGCCTTGAGCCCGCGTACCTTGATCGCCTTGATTCCCGGCCGGTCATGAAGAAACGAATCGGGATCGGCTTCGTAGATCTGCACGTCGATGCCGCTTCCTGCCGGCAGCGTCGCCGCGAGCCGGCCCAGTTCGTAGAGTGCGGCGATGCCGCCTGCTCCGCCGCCGACGATGGCGATCCTGTAGTTGCCGGCGGGCAGCGTACCCAACGGCGCGGCGGCGGCGACCGGATAGGACACCAGCGCGGAATCGGGATGCCGGTAGTTGATCCCGCTCAACCGGGCTTCACCAACGGTGGTGGCAATCTTCTTCTCGTCCTTCAGGCCGAGCAGCCGGGGAATGACGGTAACGCCCATGACGTTTCTCCATCGAGAGAGTGGAAACCGCGCGATATCGATCCCGCTTGCCGCTGGCACAGCGCGTCGGGACCGATTCAGGACAACGACAACGCATTGCGAACGAAGCTTGCGCAGTATGCGAATGCGGTTTCGCCAAATCAATCAATTTTTGTTTGAGAAACGATCGAGGAGAATGAGCGCAATGATGGAAAAGAGGCGGGCTTGGGAAAGGGGGATTTCGTGGCGGTAAAAGTCACGGGATCCCGATCGAATCGTCGATCATCTTCGGATTGCCGAACACGCGACCGGTGAAGCGCGCGATCAGCTGCGCAAGCACCGCTGACTGGTGACGCATGCCTCGACATCCTCGAAAATGCGCCTCCCCGTGCTCGATGAACCGGGGAGGCGCCTCGCCAGCCTGACAGCGCCGTCAAAGGTCCGACCGCACGCAACGGTCAGTTCGACATCCCGAATCGCGGATCGATATACGCATCGACGTTCTGCGACTGCTTGTACACGCCGTTGCGCACGTTGAACGCATTCGCGTTGCGCGTCGAGCCGTAGATCGAATCGAGACCGTCGCCCTTGCGGAACGCATGCTTCGCGGCGGCTTCGTCGAGCAGGTGCGTGCCTTTCAGCAGCGGGAGGTATTGCTCCGGCGTGAGCCCGACGCGCGCGGACATGATCCTGACCGCATCAGCCTGCGTCTTCGGGTCATTGATGTACGCGACGCAGCGGTACCAGACCTTGATCACCTTGGCCCAGTCTGCCCGGCGCGCGGCGAGGCTCGCGGGCGCGACCGTGATCGCATCGTAGATCAGCCCCGGCGCGTCGGCCGACGTGAAGATCGCGCGTGCGCCCGGTGCGCGCTTCAACGCCTCGTTCGCGTTCGGCTGCCATGCGGCGACGGCGGCGACATCGGTCGACGAGCCGAGCACCTGCGGCAGTTCGTTGGTCTTCGCATTGACCAGCGTCACGTCGCCATCCTTCAATCCGTGCTTCTGCAGCGCGGTTTCGAGCAACAGGTGATCGACGAGGCCGAGCTCGACGCCGACCTTCTTGCCCTTCAGCCCCTCGACGCTGCGCAGCGGCGGCTTCGCGATGATCATGTCGTTACCGGCGGAATAGTCGGTCAGCAGGATCATCACGTTCTTCGCGCCGGATGCGCCCGTCACGAGGGCATCGCCGTTGGTTGCCGCGACCGCGTCGAGCTTGCCCGCGGAAAACGCGTCGAGCGACGCCGAGTAATCGAACCATTCGAAATCGACGTCGACGCCGGCCTCCTTGAACCAGCCCTTGTCGAGCGCGACCTGGAACGCGACCCAGCCGGGCCAGTCGCTGTAGCCGATCTTCAGCGGCGCCGCCGCGTGAACGGCGGGCGCCGCGAGCAGCGCCGCGGCCGTGGCGGCGGCACCCAATGCACGACGGGCGGAACGGAAGGACAGCAGGCGGCGGAGTGCCGAGGCGGGACGGTTCATCGTGTTTCTCCAGGAGACCGGGATCGGGATCGTCGATACGGACCGTGCAGGAGCACGGTCCGGCTGCGTAGCCGGTTCCTGCGGATGCGGAACGAACGAAGCGGCCACGGAGAGGCGCGATGGCCGTTGCCATCGCCAGTCTCCCGGGCTTTTGTCCCGCCGTGTAGCGCGTGCGCGTCCGCTCTCGCGATCGGACGAACCCGTGCCGGGCTGCTCTCGGACCAGACGTTCGATGAACCGGAACCCTAGCATCCCTAAGATGCGACGCCGCCGCACCTCTCGGCGTCATGCCGAGCGAGAACCGTGCCAACGACGTGCGACGAGGGCGGCTCAGCGGCGGCGAGCGGCGCGTTGCAGTTCGATGAAGCGGGCGGAGAAGAGGGCTGTCAGCGCGCGCCGGAGCAGGTCGAGCTTGTTCATGAGCGGTCGGATGTCGAGTGTAGGTGCCGCCATCGATGCAATGCCCATGCCACTGCGGATCGTGCCGTGCATGCGCATGCGACACGCACTGCGCCGGTGCGGGATCGCGTTCGCCTGGTGCGCGGCACGCCCGCCGCGAGGGCACGGGGCCGCCGGCATGTCGTGCACGCGGCGCACGCGCGGGCCGCCGCACCGCGTTGTGCAGCCGTTTCGTCGAGGCTGGCACGCAACTCGCTTGATCGTTGCCCGAGAGGTGCGAAGCAATTTGCATCATCTTCAGGATCGCTAGGGTTCCGGTCATGCGGCGTTCGCGCCGCACGATGCCTGGTCCGAGAGCAATCCGGTCTTGCCTTCGCCTCGATACGAGGCAGCGGCGAGGCTCCACGGAGGGATAAAAGCCCGGGAGGTCGCGATGTCGTTCGGTCGCCCTCTCACGCCTTTTATCCAACCGACCACGGAGCCGCCATGTCGCCGAGCCCCCAAGCCGTCCTCGCCCCACCCCCGCACGTCGCGTGGGAAACGCTGATTCCCGCCGGGACCCACTGGTCCGGCATCCTGCGCCGCGGCCTCGCCTTGCGCATCGTCGATGTCGAAGGCGGCGCGAACCTGTCCGCCGTATTTCATCGCCAGGAAGACCCGCTCGAACGCTACAACATGGCCGATACGCTGAAGGCGCAGCACACCGCGCATCTCACGCGCGGCCATGCGCTGTACACGGACATGGGGCGCGTGATCGCGTCGATCACGGCCGACACGCTCGGCTGGCACGACCCGCTCGGCGGCGTCGGCGATGCGCGCCTGTTCGCACACAAGTACGGCACGACGACGTACCAGGCCGATCGCAACGCGATGATCCGCAACGGCCGCGACAGCCTCGTGCTCGAACTCGCGAAATACGGGCTGTCGGCGCGCGACCTCGCCGCGAACGTCAATTTCTTCAGCAAGCTCGAGACGGGGGACGACGGCACGCTCGATTTCGTCCCCGGCCATTCGACGGCCGGCAGTGCCGTCGACCTGCGCTTCGAGATGAACACGCTCGCGGCATTCTCGACCGCGCCGCATCCGCTCGATCCGCGTGCGGACTATGCGCCGAAGCCGGTGAAGCTGATCGCGTACCGCGCGTATCCGGCGGACGCCGCCGCACCCGAAGACGATCCGTGCCGGCGCGCGTGCGCCGAGAACATGCGCGGCTTCACCAACACCGACCGCCTGTTCGCGTAAGGAGCCGCACCATGCCGATCATCGAAAGCCGCCTCGACCCGCGCGACGCGATCCACGACATCACGCTGAACGCGGGCGAACCGTGGCTGCACGACCTGAAGCGCGGGCAGGTCTTCCGTATCCTCGACCTCGAAGGCAACCAGGCCGTCGACACGCTGTTCTACCGGTCCGACGACCCCGAGGAGCGTTACAGCGCGCAGGACACGATCCGCGCGCAGCGCAACCTGTACCTGAGCGCCGGCAGTGTGCTGCTGTCGAGCCGGGGCAACGCGATGGCGACGATCGTCGCCGATACGTGCGGACGTCACGACACGCTCGGCGGCGCATGCGCGGCCGAGAGCAACACGGTGCGCTATGCGCTCGACAAGCGGCACATGCACAACTGCCGCGACAGCTTCCTCAATGCAATCGCGCACTGCACGTGCGGCACGGGCGCGCGGCTCACCAAGCGTGACCTCGTCGGCAACGTCAACTTCTTCATGAACGTACCCGTCACACCGCTCGGCGGGCTGACGTTCGAGGACGGCATTTCCGCGCCCGGCAAGTACGTCGAGATGCGCGCGGAGATGGACGTCACCGTGCTGATCTCGAACTGCCCGCAGCTGAACAACCCGTGCAACGGCTACAACCCGACGCCCGTGCGTCTCACCGTGTGGGAGGCCGAATGAGATTCGCCAAAGTCCTCGTTGCGAACCGCGGCGAAATCGCGTGCCGCGTGATCCGGACGCTGAAGCGGCTCGGCATCGCGTCGGTCGCGATCTACTCGGACGCCGACCGCGACGCGCGGCACGTGACGCTCGCCGACGAAGCCGTGCGGGTCGGCCCCGCGCCGGCGGCGGAGAGCTACCTGAACGTCGCGGCGATCCTCGCAGCCGCGCGCGAGACGGGCGCGCAGGCCGTGCATCCCGGCTACGGCTTCCTGTCCGAGCATGCCGGTTTCGCCGATGCATGCGAAGCGGCCGGCGTGCGCTTCATCGGGCCGCGCGGCGACCAGATGCGCGCGTTCGGCCTCAAGCACACCGCGCGCGCGCTCGCGGCCGCTCAGGGTGTCGCGCTGCTGCCGGGCACGGGCCTGCTCGACGACGTGGCGACGGCGCTCGCCGAAGCCGATGCGATCGGCTATCCGGTGATGCTGAAGAGTACGGCCGGCGGTGGCGGGATCGGCATGTCGTTGTGCCGTGACGCCGCGCAGCTCGAGGCGGCCTTCGAATCCGTCGTGCGGCTCGGCAACGCGAACTTCGCGCATGCGGGCGTGTATCTCGAGAAATTCGTCGAGCACGCGCGGCATATCGAAGTGCAGATCTTCGGTGATGGCCGCGGCGGCGCGATCGCGCTCGGCGAACGCGATTGCTCCGTGCAGCGCCGTAACCAGAAGGTGATCGAGGAGACACCCGCGCCGGACCTGACCGATGCCGAGCGCGACACGCTGCACGCGAGCGCGGTGCGGCTCGCCCGCGCGGTCGGCTACGCGTCGGCCGGCACGGTCGAGTTCGTGTTCGACGCGAACGCGCGCCGCTTCTATTTCCTGGAAGTGAACACGCGGTTGCAGGTCGAACATTGCGTGACCGAAGCAGTCACCGGCATCGATCTCGTGGAATGGATGATCCTGCAGGCCGAAGGCGACCTGCCGCCGCTCGACACGCTCACCGTCGCGCCGCGCGGCGCGAGCATCCAGGTGCGGCTCTATGCGGAAGATCCGCACAAGCAGTTCCAGCCGAGTGCCGGCGTGCTCACGCATGTCGCCTTTCCGGACGACGTGCGCGTCGACGGCTGGATCGACGCGGGCACCGAGGTCAGCGCACATTACGATCCGTTGCTCGCGAAGCTGATCGTGCGCGGCGATACGCGCCTCGACGCGCTGGCGGCACTGCAGGCCGCGCTGGCGCGGACCGAGCTGTACGGGATCGAAACCAACCTCGACTACCTGCGCGCGATTGCCGGCTCGGACACGTTCGCGCGCGGCGCGCCGACGACGGCGTTCCTGTCGCGCTTCGCATTCGCGCCGCACACGATCGACGTGCTCGACAGCGGCGTGCAGACCACCGTGCAGCAGACGCCCGGGCGCATCGGTTACTGGAGCGTCGGCGTGCCGCCGTCCGGTCCGATGGACGATCGCGCGTTCGATCTCGCCAACGCGCTGCTCGGCAACGCACGCGACGCGGCCGGGCTGGAATTCACGATGGTCGGCGCGACGCTGCGCTTCAACACCGCGACGCTGTTCGTGCTCGGCGGTGCGCCGCTCGCGGCAACGCTCGACGGCGAGCCCGCGCCGTTCTGGCAGGTGCTGCGCGCTCGACCGGGCGCGGTACTGAAGCTCGGCGGCGTGACGGGCGCGGGCGTGCGCGCGTGCCTGGCCGTGAAAGGCGGGCTGCAGGTGCCCGACTATCTCGGCAGCAAGGCGACCTTCACGCTCGGCCAGTTCGGCGGTCACGCGGGGCGCGCGCTGCGCAAGGGCGACGTGCTGCATCTGCACGCGGACGCGGGGCGCGGCGATGCCGGCGCGACGCTGGCCGACGACGACATTCCCGCCTTGACGCATGCGTGGACGCTCGGTGTGCTGGACGGGCCGCACGGCGCGCCGGACTTCTTCACGCCGGACGACATCGCGATGCTCTACGGCACGCAGTGGACGGTCCACTACAACTCGAGCCGCACCGGCGTCCGGCTGCTCGGACCGAAACCGCAATGGGCACGCGCGGACGGCGGCGAGGCCGGCCTGCATCCGTCGAACATCCACGACAACGCGTATGCGATCGGCGCGGTCGATTTCACCGGCGACATGCCGGTGATCCTCGGCCCGGACGGCCCGAGCCTCGGCGGCTTCGTGTGCCCGGTGACGGTCGTGCGCGACGAGCTGTGGAAGCTCGGGCAGTTACGGCCGGGCGATACCGTGCAGTTCGTGCGCGCGGCCGCGTCGGCCGGGAAGCCGGCTGCTGCGGTCGCGCAACCGACGCGCGACGTCGCCACTGCTGCCTCCGCTACGCCCGGCGAATGCGTGCTGCATCGCGATCCGTCGGCGGGCGGCGGCATCGGTGTCGTCTACCGGCGCTCGGGCGACCGCAACGTGCTGGTCGAATACGGGCCGCTCGTGCTCGACCTGAACCTGCGTTTTCGCGTGCACGCCCTCATGTGCTGGCTCGACGCGCACCGGTTGCCCGGCATGCTCGACCTGACACCGGGCATCCGCTCGCTTCAGGTGCAGTTCGATGCACGCGTGCTGCCGCTCGATGCACTGCTCGCGCATCTGCAGACTGCGGAGCGGGAACTCTCCGACGTGGCCGACATGCGCGTGCCGAACCGCATCGTGCACTTGCCGCTGTCGTGGGACGACCCGTCGACGCGCGTCGCGATCGAGCGCTACATGCAGTCGGTGCGGCCCGATGCGCCATGGTGTCCGAGCAATATCGAGTTCATCCGGCGGATCAACGGGCTGGCGAGCATCGACGACGTGAAGCGCATCGTGTTCGACGCGCGTTATCTGGTGATGGGGCTCGGCGATGTTTACCTCGGTGCGCCGGTCGCGACGCCGATCGATCCGCGGCACCGGCTCGTGACGACCAAATACAACCCCGCGCGCACCTGGACACCCGAGAACGCGGTCGGCATCGGCGGCGCGTATCTGTGCGTGTACGGCATGGAAGGGCCCGGCGGCTACCAGTTCGTCGGCCGTACCGTCCAGATGTGGAACCGTCACCGCACCACGCGGGAGTTCGAAGCCGGCAAACCGTGGCTGCTGCGCTTCTTCGACGAGATCCGCTTCTACGAAGTCAGCGAGGCCGAGCTGGCTGCGCTGCGCGCGGATTTCATCGCGGGCCGCGCGTCGCTGAAGATCGAGGAATCCGTGTTCGACCTGGGCGCGTACAACCGCTTCCTGCGCGACGAGGCGGAGTCGATCGCGACGTTCAAGGCCGCGCAGCAAACCGCGTTCGAAGCCGAGCGCGAGCGGTGGCGGGCGGCCGGGCACGCGGAGTACGTCGGCGAAGCGGAGCAGGGCGACGCGCAGGCGGCGCGGGAAACGACCGCGCTCGACGATACGCAGCGCGCGATTGCCGCGGACGTGTCGGGCAGCGTGTGGAAGGTGCTGGTCGAACCCGGCGAGCGCGTGACCGAAGGGCAGGTCGTCGCGATCGTCGAATCGATGAAGATGGAGGTGGCGGTGACGGCAATGGAAGACGGCACGATCGAGACAATCGATTGCGCGCCGGGCGCGGCGGTCGTGGCCGGCCAGCGGCTGATGGTGCAGAAGACCGGCGCCGCCGAGGAGGTGGCATGAGCACGACACAACGTTCGCCGCTGCCCGGGCCGGGCTCGATCGCCGCGCTGCGCGCGCGCTACGAGGCGGGCACCCTGACGCCGCACGCGCTCGTCGACGCGATCGCCGCGCATTTCGACGCGGGCGATCCGCATCATGCGTGGATCCGGCCGCTGACGCACGCCGAGATGACGACCTACGCAGACGCGCTGGCCGGGCGCGACATCGCGTCGCTGCCGCTCTACGGCGTGCCGTTCGCGATCAAGGACAACATCGACCTCGCCGGCATTCCGACGACGGCGGCCTGTCCGGCCTATGCGTACACGCCGGATCGCAGCGCGCCCGTCGTCGAGCGATTGATCGCGGCCGGCGCGATTCCGGTCGGCAAGACCAATCTCGATCAGTTCGCGACCGGGCTGTCGGGGCAGCGCTCGCCGTACGGCGCGTGCCGCAATGCGCTCGATCCGCGCTATGCGTCGGGCGGATCGAGTTCGGGGTCGGCGGTGGCGGTCGCGCTCAGCGTCGCGGCGTTCTCGCTGGGTACCGACACGGCCGGTTCCGGGCGCGTGCCGGCAGCGTTTCACGGGCTCGTCGGACTCAAGCCGACCCGCGGCGTGCTGAGTACGCTCGGCGTCGTGCCGGCTTGCCGGTCGCTCGATTGCGTGTCGGTGTTCGCGCACTCGCCGGCCGACGCACGGTCGGTGTTCGCCGTCGCGCAGGGCGTGACCGAAGGCGATCCCTACGGGCGCGCATGGCAGCCGCTGCCGGATGTCGACCGGGGGCGTTCGCTCGGCCAGTGGGGTTTCGGCGTACCGCGTGCCGATCAGCTCGAATTCTTCGGCGACGAATCGTATCGTGCGGCCTGGGAGGCGGCGCTCGAACGCCTGCGGGCGACGGGCGCGCGGATCGTCGAGATCGATTTCAGCCCGTTCCTGGCCGCCGCGCGGCTGCTCTACGAGGGCCCGTGGGTTGCCGAGCGGCTTGCCGCACTCGGCGCATTCGCCGCGCGGGAGCCCGATGCGCTCCATCCGGTGATTCGCACGATCGTCGGCGGCGCGTCGCGCTTCAGCGCGGCCGACGCGTTCGCCGCGTTCGACCGGCTCGCGACGCTGCGCGTCGAGGCGGGCCGCGCATGGGCCGGGCTCGACGCGATCGTGATGCCGACCTCGGCCACGACCGCGACCGTGGACGCGCTCGAAGCCGATCCGATCGGCATCAATTCGCGCTTCGGCTACTACACGAACTTCGTCAACCTGCTCGACCTGTCGGCGATCGCGGTGCCTGCCGGCGTCTGCAAGACCGGGTCGCACGCGGGGTTGCCGTTCGGGATCACGTTCGTCGGCCGCGCGCACGACGATGCGCGGCTGCTCGATCTCGCGCAGGCGTGGGTCGACGGCGATCAGGCTGTCCGTGAGGCCGGGGACGCTGCAACGGCGGACGCGGCGCCGACGGAATCCACCGGCGTCGTGCGCGTGGCCGTCGTCGGTGCGCATCTGCGAGGCGAGCCGTTGAACGGGCAGCTCACGCAACGACGCGCGCGTTTCGTCGCGGCGACGACGACGGCGGCCACGTACCGTCTCTACGCGCTGTCCGGCGCGGCATCCGGCGGCAGCGTCGCCAAGCCGGGGCTCGTGCGCGTGCCGGACGGCGGTGCGCCGATCGCGGTCGAGATCTGGGAGATGCCGGTCGACGCGTACGGCAGCTTCGTCGCGGGCATTGCGGCGCCGCTCGGCATCGGCACGCTGACGCTCGCCGACGGGTCGCGCGTGCAGGGCTTCCTGTGCGAAAGCGCGGCGCTCGACGAGGCGACGGACATCACGCGCTTCGGCGGCTGGCGGGCTTACCGCGCACATGCCGCGAGCAGCGCCTCGCAATGAACGTCCGGTCGCGCGATGCCATGGGCACCGCGCGACCGGCACCCGAAACGATACGGAGATCCCCATGTCAATGACCCGCAACACGACCGGATGGCTGGCCGTGCGCCGCGAACTGACGACGCGCGGCAAATGGACGCTCGGCCTGGCGTCCTTCCTGCTGCCGTTCGCCGTCTGGTGCCTGATCAGCTATGTGCCGTTCGTCTGGCATCCGCAGATGCGCATCACGAATCCGGGAAGCGTCGACTATTTCCAGACCGGCATGCAGATCGATCGCGACGTCTTCGACGACGAGCTCGCGCATGCACGGGAGATGCATGCGGCCGTGCCGGAGGGCGTGCGCGCGAATCCGGTCTACCTGCCCGCGCCGCATCAGGTGTTGCGCGCGTTCTACACCGCATTCACGACCCCGCCCGCATCCCGCGACGGCGTATGGCTGCACGAGAGCCTGTGGCACAGCATCCGGATCATTTTCTGGGGCTTCGTGATCTCGTCCGCGATCGGTGTGCCGCTCGGCATCGTCTGCGGCACCTTCAGCGCGCTCGCGAGACTTCAGGAGCCGTTCCTGGAGTTCTTCCGCTACCTGCCCGCGCCGGCCTTCGGCGCGCTGATGGTCGCGATCCTGGGCATCTACGACGCACCGAAGATCGCGATCATCGTGATCGGGACGCTGTTCCAGCAGGTGCTGATCATCGCGAACACGACACGCAAGCTCGAATACGGGCTGTTCGAGGCCGCGATGACGCTCGGCACGAAGAAGCTCAAGCTGCTCACCCACGTCGTGATTCCCGGTGTGCTGCCGGACCTGTATCGCGACCAGCGGATCCTGCTCGGCTGGGCGTGGACTTACCTGATCGTTGCCGAACTCGTCGGCACGAGTTCGGGCATCACGTGGTACATCAGCCAGCAGGCGCGCTACCAGCATTTCGACAACGTGTATGCGGCGATCCTGATGATCGGGGTCATCGGCCTCGGGACCGACATCGTGCTCGGGGTGCTCGGCCGCAAGCTGTTTCCGTGGGACCGCACGCTGAAAGCGTGATGCCCTTCGATTCGCAACCGTCAACCGATTTCCGCAGAGGGCATCATGCAGAATCCGCAAGCCGTTCCCGAGTACCTGATGCAGTCCGACGCGGTGCGCGAGCGCTTCGCACGACTGAAAACCCGCGACGTGATACTCGACGTGCGCCACGTCGGCAAGCGCTTCGCGACGCCGCAGGGCGAGTGCGTCGCGCTCGACGACATCAGCTTCCGTACGCACCGCCGCGAATTCGTGTGCGTGATCGGCCCGTCCGGTTGCGGCAAGTCGACGCTGATCCGCATCCTGGCGGGGCTCGAAGCGCAGACAAGCGGCGAAGTGCTGCTGGACGGCAAGCCCGTGCAGGGGCCGGGCGCCGATCGCGGGATGGTGTTCCAGGGCTATACGCTGTTTCCGTGGCTCACCGTGAAGAAGAACGTGATGTTCGGTCTCCGGATGAACGGGAGCAGCAGCGGCGAGGCCGAACGCGAAGCGCTGCAGTGGCTCGATCTCGTCGGGCTGACGCGCTTCGCCGACGTGTATCCGCACCAGTTGTCCGGCGGGATGAAGCAGCGCGTGGCGATCGCCCGTGCGCTGGCGAACCGCCCGCGCATCCTGCTGATGGACGAGCCGTTCGGTGCGCTCGACGCGCAGACGCGCGCGCGGATGCAGACGCATCTGCTCGACATCTGGCGCAATATCGACGTGACGATCCTGTTCATCACGCACGATCTCGACGAGGCGATTTTCCTGGCGGATCGCATTCTCGTTCTCAAGGCGAATCCGGGGGCGGTGCAGGAGTTGATCGAGGTGCCGGTGCCACGGCCGCGCGATTATTCTCAGGTCAATTCGCCGGCGTTCGTCGCGACGAAGGCGCGGCTCGAAGCGCTGATTCATCCGAAGGAGGCCGTGCCTGCCGATGACGACGACGGTGTGAAGCCGCACATGATCCGGATGACGGACGTGTCGGACAACGTCGAGTAGACCGGGAAGGGGAACGGCCGGGCGATCGGCACGGGCGCGGTCGGGCGCGTGCCGGAGGCGACGTGTTCGGGCTCCGTCCACGTAGGTAGTCGTAGCCGACGGCACAGGTCTGGCGCGTCTGGTCTTGGCCGCCCGCGTCGCGGCCAAGACCCTGATCGAGCCGCATCTGAAGGAGTGCGGCACGCGTTTTTCCGCGCTCGGCCTCGAACCGGTCATGGACGACAGCCTGGCCAACATCGGGGCGGACGGATGCGATGTCGGCATCCGGATCGGCGAGAGCCTCGCGCCGCACATGATTGCCGTCTCCATCACGCCGTCACTGGAGATGGCGGTGGTCGGCACGCCGGCGTATTTCAGGGGCCATGGCGTACACGCGACGCCGGCCGATCAGCAGCGCCATTCATCCGTGCATCGGACGACTCGCATGTCATCGGTCGCATGATCCGGATCGGAGGCGATGATGCGGATGAAATGGACGCCGCGCACGGTAGTGCATGCGCCCTGGAAGCGTTCCCGCCGGGGCAGCCGACCGGAAATGCGAAGTCCGGCGTCGGTGCAAACCGGGTTCCGGAATCCGGCCAGGTAATACGTCCTTTCACCGCGACCCGCTGGTTAAGCTACGGCAACAACAGCAAGTGCACGGTGCTGCCGGCCTGGCCGAGCTGAATGTCGGTCACGACCCCGTCGACGCATGGCCGAGCGCTGGACCGATCGGTCAGCGGGTCGGCGGGGCCGTACTCAGCTTCTCCGACAGCATCCGCTCGTACACGCCAAAGTGCAGATCGACCTCCTTTTGCGTGACCGGGGTGACCGTGATGTTGATCTGGTCGGGCAACAGGCCCAGCACAACCGCAACCGCGGCTTCAAGTTGCGGTGCACAAACCTTGTCCTCCGCCATCGTCGTGCCGACCAGCACGTCGTAGGTCTGTTCGTGCCGGCAGACGACCTCGACGAGTCGCGCCCGCGCGCTCATGTTGTTGTCGATCGCGAGCCTGACGACCTCGGTCACAGTGCGCATCGTCTCGGTCGGAAAGCCCTTCGTCGAGCGCAGCCGGATACGATGCCTGCCCAGCGTAAGCCAGTCCGTGTCGAATTCCATGGCGTCCTCCGCATGCAGTTCCAAGCCGCTGCGATGATAGGTTCCAGCACCGGAATTTCAAGTGCAAAAATCTGCCGACGCACCTTGAAATTTTTCGCGGAGTGCCTATCTTAGGTTTCGCTCAGGCAGATGCGCGGGCCTCTGGATCCCGCGCGCTGCGTGTTTCGATTTGTTTGCCGACAGTCTGGCAGGCGAACTGGAGCGCGTAGGCCCGTTCGCCTCCCGGCTGCATTCAAGGAGGATACGATCATGAGCGATCTTTACTTCGGAACCGACCTCTTCAGCGAGTTCGACCGCCTGCAGCAGCAGATGGCGCAACTCCTCGGCGGCTTTCCGTCCAGCATCCGCGCTGGCCGGCTTGGCGCGTTTCCTCAGATCAATATCGGTGCGACCGACGAGTCGATCGAGATCGTCGCCTTCGCCCCGGGCATCAACGCCGCCGAACTCGACGTATCGATCGACAAGGGCTTGCTGACCATCAGCGGCGAACGCAAATCGACACAGCCCGGCACTGGCAGCGAGACGCGTACGTATGCGCAGGAGCGCTTTGCCGGCGCCTTCAGGCGCGTCATCGAGCTGCCCGACACCGCCGATCCCGACAAGGTCCAGGCGCGCTACGAAAATGGCTGTCTGTCGATCAGTGTCGGCAGGCGCGAATCGTCCAAGCCGCGCGCCATCACTATCCGGTAATCCGAGGAGCCGATCATGAATGACACGACCCAACTGGCCGAACGCGGCCCGTCCACCGTGGCACGTCGCGACACGGAACAGCCCAAGCGCCGGATCACGCTCGTCCCGGCCGTCGACATATACGAGGACAGCCAGGTCGTCACGCTATGGGCGGATCTGCCCGGCGTGACGAGGGACAAGCTGGACGTCAAGGTTCACGACAACAGCCTCTCGATCGAGGCCGAGGCGGCGGTGCCGACACCGGCAAATCTGCGGCTGCAGCATGCCGAGGTCCGCGAACCGCATTTCGCCCGGACGTTCACGCTGTCACCGGACTTCGATACGTCAAGGATCGAGGCGAGCCTTCACGACGGGGTGCTGAAGCTGACAATCCCGCGCCGCGACGAGGCGCGCCCACGGCGCGTTGAAGTCAGGACCAGCTGATCCTTCGGCAACGGCAGGTCGGCAACCAGGGCGGCAGCGATCGCGCTGCCGCCTGCGCGGACCAGGAGCAGCGGGGGGCGGGTGTCTGATGTTATGCAGGAGTCCTGGAAAGGACACGTGATCGATCTCCGCGCTATTCCCGTGCGACCGATCGTGACCCGCCTGTCCGCACTGGACGGCTACATCGCTATCGTCCGGATGGTCCGAATCGAACGGAACGATGAGGTGTTGGCCGACCGGCATCTGCCGCGTTTCAGCAAACGCTGGACAAGCGCGGGCGAAGCGCGGCGCGATGCGGTCGAGTACGCGGTGAAATCAGATTGAAGCTGAATCGGAGGACGCCATGAATACCGATTTGAAAAAGTGGAACCCCTTCAAGTTCCTTCGCGGAACTGCCCGCAAGTCCAATGCGGAAGGCGCGGAAAGCACGCCGACAGGCGAACAGTGGCGGGCTTCGTGGCCCGACATCCCGCGATTGTTCTCACGTGACCCGTGGCGTGCAATGGAGGCGTTCTTTCACGACCCGTTTGCAGGCGGTGGCGCGCTCGAACGCTGGTTTGGCGACTTCAGCTCGTCGCGCTTCCAGCCGCGCATCGACGTCGTCGATGAGGGGCAGGTGCTGCGCGTGACCGCCGAACTGCCCGGAATGGAGCGCGAAGATCTGAAGTTGAGCGTCGAGGATGGAGCAATCGTGCTGCGTGGAGAGAATAAGCAGGATGTGCGCAGCGAGGAAAACGGCTGCTACCGGCTGGAGCGCGCCCATGGAAGCTTCGTGCGCACGATCCCGATGCCGGAAAACGCCGATCCCGACCACACCCTGGCAAAGTTTGATAACGGTGTACTCACGTTGACCGTGCCGAAATCGGAACCGGTGCAGTCCGCCAGTCGCTCGATCGATATCGGCTAGGGCAAGCACGTAAAGATCCCGCATCGCCGGGCTCGCTTCGGGTGCAACACGCTGCAGGAGGTGTCATATGCAAACGGACAACGTCATGGAGTATCACGGCTGCGAGGTCCGGCCGGTGGTAACCGCCACCGGAAACAGCCGCTACGCGGCGGCGGCCATTGTCACCGACCGGGCTGGCGAGACACGCACGCTCGGCGTCGATGGCGATTTCGCCAACGCCCAGGAGGCACGCGACGAAGCGCTGGAGCTTGCCGTCGCATGGATCCAGCAACGCTCGGTCGTTTCGGAGCGGTATGTCCGACGGATCTAGCGTGCCGGTCGAAAGCCGAGGGCCGGGCGCGAAGCAGGCGCCTGCGGAATTGATGGGCGATTCGCTCCCGGTTCCGATGGCTACGGCCGGTTAGCGACCGTGAATACAAGCGACGGGAAAGGGTAGGGTCAATACCGGGCCGATAACAAGAGATGTCATGACGTCACGGCTTATGATAGGGAATTGCGCTTACCTTGCTCATGCCCCTGACAGGGCGCCTCAATGGATTGCGGGAGCAAAGAGCCGCGATCGTTTTTTTGATCAAACAATGAGTCGAGTCGACGATTGAGCACAAAGCCGCTAACCCTGGAAAACGGGAAATACTGGGCGACGTGTCGCGAGCGAACGGTTTTCGCGGCCACGGCAAATGGATATGGTGACGTCTTTCCCGGTGCAGAGGTGATCGTCAAGGACGGATGGGCTACCTTTACCCGTGACGGCGTCGAAGTGTGGAACTGCAGTGCACGCTATGCAGCCGCACACTTCGACGTTCAGACTGCTTAGGAAAATCCGCACATGAGCCAGCTTGTTCAGATTGCGCCCGGCGTTGTGTTCTCATCTGATGTGCTTGGCGTCGATTGGGCGCGGAAATATCGACAGGACGACGGCGATGCGCAGTCAACGGACCGGCAGGACTTGGCGGTAAACGAAAGCGATCAGGCAGGTCGCACAAGCATGCCGGCTCAGTTGTCGTTGTTGTAGAGAACCGCCGATCGCAGGCACCTTGCGTCTGTCGCGCCTTCGCGTTGCCGCCGACGTTCGCTCCTGCGTCGATGCCCGACGCCGGCACCGGTTTCTTCCGCGAGTGAGTGCCGGGCCTGACCAAACGTCAACGGGTAGCGCGCACGCGAGCGCGAGGTCGCGCTTCCGTTCCGACCGCCTCTTACGCGTCTTTCAGCCAGGGCATCTCCACGGGCGACACGACCAGTTGCCGGAATTCGCGTTTCAGATCGAAGATGAACCCGACCAGGATCATGGATTCGGCGTAAGGAATCGGAAAGACGTGCGGATTTTCCGGAGTCCGCAGGGGGCGCTCGGGCGTGTCGGCGGTCGCCGCGGCGTTCTCGCGAACGCTTTCCAGTTCTTCAGCCATGGCCGGGTCACCGACTTTCAACACACGGTTGCGCAGGTCGCTGAAGGGCTCGATGCGCGCAGCGTCTTCGTGGTATTCGGGTACTTCGTAAACGAACCAGGACATTTTCGTCTCCCATGAGAAGGGGCGCTATTCTAACGCTGCCCGAGGATCCACCGAAAATCGGCCATGTCGTGCGATGGCGGTGGGCGCTGCGAGGAAGTGGGCCTTCGAGGTGTGATCACCAATGCGTCTCCCTGAGTCACCCGAAAACCGTCGCGACCATGAACCGATACATCGAATGGCGCCGGAAGCGCAGCAAAGTAACGACGCCCGACCGGAGCAAGTGGCGGGGACTATGCCTGCCGTGCCGCTCATCTTGACGTACAAGCGTACACGCCACGAGTTGAACGTGAAGCGTCCCGTCAACGACGACGGCGAAACGTTCAAACATCTCGCGGTGGACAGCCTTCAGCACGATGTAACCGGACTGTACCGCGCCGCTGGTTTCGGTCGAGGGATTTCAAGCCACCCAAGATGCCGGACCTTCGCGAATCGCCTTATTGCACAGCGTCACTCAATCGAAACGGTGCAGTCACTTCTCGGCCACATCCATCTTGATCATTTCGCTCCATATCTCAAGATTTCGAAGAAGGCGAGGCGCAAGGCGATGGCCGATCTCGACGGATATTTCGCTGATGCTTGATTGTCATCCCCGTTGGGGATATAAGTCCGGAAGTGACTTTGACCGTTGAATTGACGCATGACTACGAAGGAAGATCTCGCAGCACTTCCCCAGCAGGAACTGCTGCGCGTAGCGATGGATCGACTGGGTATGACGCGAGCGGAGTTTGCCGCGCGCTTGAGCATTGCCGTGCGGACGCTGGACAAGTGGCTTCTGCCGGCAGACTCGCCAGACTCGCGCACCATGCCCGATATGGGCCGATCATACGTGCTGGAAATCCTGCAGTGGCAGCAAATGCGGAAACCCGCTTGATTGTCCCCATTGGGGATATATACTGACGAATAGTGAACCTCGCCTTGAGAAGCAAATGCCGAATCAAACTTCCGCGCTGCTGAACACGATCGACGCCGACAAGGCGACACTCGACGCCGCGCGTCCGCTGCCACAGCACACCGTTGCCTCGCTGCGCGAAAAGTTGTTTCTCGAGTGGACGTATCACTCGAACGCGATCGAGGGCAACACGCTGACGCTGCGAGAAACCAAGGTGGTGCTCGAAGGCATCACGGTCGGCGGAAAATCCCTTCGCGAGCACTTCGAGGCGACAAACCATCGTGACGCGATCGTCTATGTCGAGGACATCGTGGCGAAAGCGGAGGCACTGTCGGAATGGCAGATTCGCAACATCCACAGTCTCGTGTTGAAGGGCATCGATGCTGAAGAAGCGGGCCGGTATCGCCGCGAAAACGTGGTGATCGCGGGTGCGAGTACAACCCCGCCGGATTTCATGCATCTGCCTGCTGAAATGGCCGCGCTGATCGACTGGTATGAGGCGGCCGGAGACAGGCATCCGGTCGAGCGGGCGGCGGAACTGCACACGCGATTCGTGAAGATCCATCCGTTCATTGATGGCAACGGGCGGACGGGGCGGCTGCTGCTCAACTTCGAGTTGATGAAGGCAGGCTATCCGCCCGCGATCATCCGCAAAGAGGATCGGCTTGCCTACTACGACGCGCTCGACAAAGCGTGTGTTAGTGGCGATTACGGCGACATTACGCGACTGGTTGCCGAATCTGCACAACGCTCGCTTGACACATATCTCGACGTGCTCGGGCTGCGTCATACACCCGCACCGGATACGGCTCCGCCGTCGCCGGGTTTTCGGCCGTAATCAAATATGAACTGGTTTCAGAAGAATTTATAAGGAACGAACCCGTTATTGAGCGTTTGGACGCGCAGACGATCTGCATTTCGAGTCCTTCGTCTCGGTATCGGAAGGGGCGTTCGACGACATTCTGGATCAGAAATCGCCCTCATACAGCAGGTCCTGAGCGGATCACGTTCTCGCGGGCGACGACACGTGCAATACGCACGCGCAGATCGAGCACATCGAAATGTCTGGGGCAGAATTCACCCGGTCTCGCCGGGCAAGCGCCGCGCGGCGATACGCGCGTCACGGGATCACGATCGACCGCGATGGGCGCCGGCCGGAAACGTGCCGCCGCCCCATCGAGGTCGCGCGGGGATATCAGGGAGCCTTGATTTTGCTGCGTTTTATCGGCGTAGATCGAACCAGATCCGCCAAGGCTTACCACGCGGCACCTGAAACAATACTCAGCGGTATCAGTCGCTTGCTGAATGGCCCTTCCGCAATTCTGATACCTGCCCTGAATGAATGTGCCGCCTGATTGGAATAGTGGGTGGCCCTCGGAATAGGGCGCTATTGAAACAAAAGTCCGTGCCGCCGATAACTGTCAACATTGACAGGGATTGCTTCAAATCGAGTTCTTGCCGGCTCGACGACAGCACCACCTGATTGAAGACAGGCAGATGATCCCTCAAGCGTGACGCCATTTCGCCAACGTGGGCAGCTCGTGTTCGGTGGCCGTATCGTCCAGACGGGTCCAGCTGTAAAACGTGCCGTTCCATCCCGGAACGGGCAGGGGCGCCGCGCATTTGACGTCGGCGAGGCCGGGCCGATAGGCCTGCGATGGCCAGAACAGCGGCATGATGCTGCGCGCCTCCATGCCTTGGCGCAATTCCGCCGGACCGTTCGCGTCGGCCACGATATCGCAGTGAAACGACCAATCCTCTTCGTTCCAGGCGAGAAATACACTCGGCGCGCCCGCGGCGTCGAACATCAGCACCGCGTCCTGATTGGGGCGCCAGTAGTATTCGACGATGCCTTCCCGCGCGGCCACCTCGTCGATCAGTTTGACGATCCTCGGATCGCGGTAGGTCGACCCTGCTTCATGCAGGCTGATGTGCCCGCGAGCCGCGCAGTGCTTGCGCTTCGCGTTGTCCAGCACGGTTGCCAGCTTGCGTGGCATCTCGACGTCGGTTTTCTTCAGAAAGCAATCGATCAGTCCCGCGTTGAACGCGTCCACCGCCTCGCGCTCGTCGGCAACGCCGGTGAGCAGGATTTTCATGCAGTTTGCGTTGCGGATGGAGGAAAGAAGCTGGATGCCGTCGACCTCCGGCATTGAAAAGTCCACGACCACCGCGCCCACCGCCTCGAATCGGGCGGGATCGGTGAGCGCATCCTCGCCGATCGCATTGCCGCCTTTTTTCTCCGCACCGAAATAGTCCGCGGCCGTTGGCGGCATCTCCACGTCACGCGACGACACGAAGTCGAGCGCCACCCGGGGTTGTGTAAAAAAGCGGTTCAGGTGTTCGTCCGGAAATGCGCCCCGCAGCGCCTGCAGGAAATCCGGATTGTCGTCGACAAACACCACGGACACGGGATAGAGCACCGGCTGCCTGACGAAGGTTTGCATACGAGTGTCGATAAATCAGCAGAAAAAGATTCGATAACGGAGACGCGTTTCCACAAATGACGGCCGCGTTGCATGACCGCGCCAATTATCCGGCGAAAGTGGGATTTACATCAACCATTTGTCAACCACTAATTTGGCATGTATTGACCGAAGCGCTCAACAGAATTGCACGGCGAGAATCTGGCCATTCCTTCTCGTTGAAGGAATGCGCCGCTACCGCCAGTAGCGATTCAAGGAGTTATCCATGTTGACGCAAGACGCGATTCTTCACGTCCTTTCCAACGAAACGGCACATCAGTCCGAAAAAACCTTCCACCACGTGGTCGACATTTACCTCAAGGATTCCAATGCCTTCATGAATACCTATTTCGCACGCTACTTCGAATGGCAGGGCGTGTGCCGTGAACGCTGGTTTCACGAATGCATCCACAACAACCTGCTGGCGGCCGGCGGGTCGTTCGTGACGAAGCGCGCGCATCAGGAATACGTCCAGGAGACGTTTCCGTTCCAGCGGGTCGACTGCTTCCTCAATACGTTCGAGGTTCGGCAGTGTTCGGCGTATCTGCTGTTTCGCTTCTACGTCGACGGGCGACAGGTGTCGCTGGGGTACCAGCAGATCGTGTTTGCCGGTCCAGACAAGCGGATCAGCCGGTTTCCGGCGGGCATCATCGAGCGCGTCAAGGCGTATGAACTGATCCTGCCGTCCGCCGCGAACTGAAGGTGAGACTGCCTTACCCGATGCGATAGTGCCGGGTGGGCGCCGGTGGATCGCGCAATGCCTGGTCCGCCGGCGAACCGGGCTCCGGCAGCCGAATCGTGAACGTGGTCCGCACGCCGGGGATGGATTCACACGCGATGGCGCCGCCGAGCGCTTCGCATGCGCGACGACAGAAGCTCAAGCCCATGCCGGCGCCGCACCCGTGCGACTTGGTCGAGAAGAAGGCGTCGAAGATTTGAGGGAGCACCTCGGGAGCGATGCCCGGGCCCGTGTCGCTGAAACGCACCACGCAGTAACCGTTGCTGCGATGAGCGTCGATCTCGATCTGCCCACGGCCGCTTGCGTCGATCGCATACAGGGCGTTTTTCAGCAGGTTGAAGATGACGAAGATCACGAGCGAGTCGGTTCCGGAGAACCGGAGGTCCGGATCGATCGCGCCGACCGACACGCGGTCGCGTTCCCCCGGACGGAAGGGAAAGCGATCCACCGCGGCGTCGACACAGGCCCGTATCGGATAGGCCGCGAAGCCGTGGCGATCGAGGCGGTCCAGCGTAAAGGACGCCAGGGACATTTCGACCACGGTACTCGTGGTGTCGACCTGGCGCCGGATCGACGATGCGAGCGTCGGCAGCCGGTCCAGCTGCCCCGGATACAAGCTGTCGGCGCACAACCGGTGCTCCACCGCCAGCCGATACCCGCGCAGCAGCGCCGGCAGGACGTTGCGCAGCTCGTCCGCATGCAGGCCGATCGCCGCCAGCGGCGTGGCCACTTCGTGCGCGACCGTCGCGGCCAGGAGATAGGGGCCCATCAGGCCATAGCGGACGATCGACGTCGCGAGAATCCCGAGACTCATCGCAATGAACAGTACCCCCACCGGATAGAACTCGACGCCGTAGTTCACCGCGTAGTCGGTGGCCGCGAGCGAGTAGAGGCCCAGGCTGACGAGACATTGCGTGAGCAGTTGCCGGACATCCCGCGCGCGCGTCTGTCGTCGTGCCTCGATCAGGAGCCAGCCGCTGCGGCCGACCAGGAGGACGGTCTGCACGACGTGCAGCGGATGCAGTGGGCCCGCCTTGGGATACGGGCCGAAGAAATGCAGGCGGAATCCATCGACGACCCCATTGCCCGTGACCAGCAATATGGCCAGCAGCACGCAGAGGCCGTAGGAGGCGAACATGAACGGCCGCTCGTCCCGACGCGACACGATCTCCGTCACGAAATGATAGAAGGTCGTCGGCAGGAAAAGGATGAACAGATAACCTGCCTTGACCAGCAAGTTGGCGACGTCCGCGTCGGTCGTCTGGAACAGGAAGGCCCATGTTCCCTGCCAGACGAAGGTCGCCGCGCACATCAAGACGAACGGGACGGATACCCGCGTGAGGCCCTTGGTGGCCAGCACGTAGAGGCCGAACCCGAGAAACAGCGCAGAGACGAACGCGGGCAAGATCGAGTACATGATGCGTGAATCCACAATGTTCACTGGTCGCGCACCACTGTACTGTCCTGGCCGGTGCCGGTTGCGAGAGTAGCATGCAGCGGCAGGCGAGCGAGCGCGGGCGGGTTTGTCCACGAGGGTTTCGCGCATCTCGATTGCGGATCGTGCGCGTGGCGGATCCTGAATAGGATAATCGATCGCCGTCGTGATCAGGAACTGGTCATGGGCTAAAACTTTGCCGCATGCGAACCGTGCATTCACGATTGCATTCGTTATTGCGATCGCGCGAACTATCGCCGTGACAAATGGCGGGAACCGCGCAGTAACAGATGCTGCGGCCGATCGGGTGAAGCGGGAATTCGAACAATGCAACAATTTGCCGCAGCCAACTGCTCGATCAGCGGATGAGCCGTCGTCGATTTTCAAGCGATTTTTAGAAGCAATCGCGCTGATCGAACACGAAATCCAGAATAATCGACCGACCCGATACATCTTTCCGGGAACCCGCGTTCCCTGTCATGAAAAAATGACGTCAGCCGGATAGCAGATGCATGCTTGCGGTAAACACCGCGGGCTACGCATTAACAGGGGCGCCTTTGATTTCCATGCGTTTTTCCGGTTAGGCGCCTTTAGGCCTGGCAAGGCCTTGCCTTGCGGCCCTAAATATTTATTCCGACAAAACAATGGGTTAGTGTCTACCCTTTGCTAACGAAGCAGAGGGCATCTCCAGACGTGATCGCATTGACGATGAGCGGTCCCTTGACCGGCGGTACCAGTACACCCCGTCGTTAGGCGCTCCGACTGGTTGACGAAATGGGGTTGTCGGCCGCGATGCTCGGCAAAATCCGCTTTGCATACAGCGACACGGGAAAATTGAAGGTTCCGCGCAAGTTGATGCCCTCGATATGAGTTGGGGCGATTCGCCGGAGTTGCTCGGTCGCGATCGGCTGCCCCCGGCTAGCTTCGATGTTCTCCAGGGCTCGTTGCATATGGGTGGTGTTCCAGGCCATCAAGATGTTCGAGAGCAGGGTCAACGCCGATGACACTGCCGCGAGCGATTCCTGGCGCCGAGCTAGCTCCACCGGAATGCGACCGATGTGAATTGCGCGTTGCACGGTATGCACCGCTTCTCCCCGATTTAGGGCATGTTGCAACTCCGACCGGAAAGAGGCATTGGTGAAGTAGTCGATCAAAAAAATGCTTCTGAATAAGCGGCCGATGTGAACGCCGCCATCGTACACAGCCTGCCCGCGAGCAGCAGATCCGAATCTCGCAATCGCTTCGACAGCCGTGCATTGGCCAGAGCGAATCGATGCGGCGATCCTCACGAATTCGTCCCACACGTCAACGATGAGGCCGAGTCGGACGTCCCGATCCGTGACCCCTGCGAGCCGCGCCGGCACAACCTGACTGCGAGGCACGTGAAGACGTCGGTCACGAAGGTGTGACAGGCGAGGGCATAAATCAAAGCCAAGTGCCCGGGACACGCTCATCGCGAAATCGGTGTAACCGTGGGTATCGACGGCGAGTTGAGCTATGTCCTTGGTGGCGCTTTGCCGGACGACGCCCTCGATTGCTGCGCCTGCTTGTCGCTCATTCAGGATGATTGGCTGGTCGTAGAAAATGCCCCAACGATCCAGCACATGCGTGTACATCCCGATGGATGCAGTCCGGCGACGTGGATCCGCACGCGCTCGCCAAATCGTCCGGGTTGTCTCCAGCGACATCATGTCGGACGATGCTAGATCGGCTCGCCCCCAGTGGGCGGCGATCGGGTGTTCGTGCATGAATTCAAGGACGGCGTCGGCCGCTGTACGCAGCATTCGTTCGTCCGCGAGACGCTTCATCATTTGACGAATCGCCTCAGTTGACACTTCCGGGACCATCCGAGAAATATCAGCAGCCGTCAGCGATGTGCCGTGAGCCAGGATCGCCGAATACACCATCAGTAACTCGGTGCGCGACCGCGGCTCGCGTCCAAGCAGGGTCCAACTGAAGCGTGTCGCACTATCGATCTCGAGGATGATCTCGGGAAATTGGCCTGGCGGATGAGCTTCGAAGATCTGACGGCGAAGTTGATCGGCTTGTGGGTCTGGATCCTGCGCAGCCATCGGGTCGAGGTGGACAGCAGTATCAACTCGGATCGAACCATTGACCACGGCATCATCGAGTAGTGCGAGGCGCTGTTCGAGCTGTTCAAGGATTGGTCCGAGAAATTCGTTCGGGTCTTGGGGCAGGCCGAGGTGTCCATAGTGATTGTTCCGCTTCGCCTTCCACTGCTCGGCCGAGATCAGCATATGCGACTGACTTCTGAACGAGAAGCTGTGGTCGATGAAAACCGAGCCGTTGCGCAGGGCGACACGGAGCGCAAAGAGGGTGGCCCACTCGAAAGCAACCATGGCCCGCAGCCGATCGTAACCATCGATCGCCTCGCGCCACGCGCGCCCAAGCCTGATATTGACCCCGTCGGGCAGGAGATAAGCGCGACGTCGATATAGCGCACGTAGTAACGAGAGAGCATCGACTACAGGATGAGCGCCCTCGGCCTCGAACGGCAGCTGCACGATCCGATTCAAAAGGTTACGGGCGTAGTACCGCTTTCGGACCAAGCACTGCCGTATCTGGCTCCGACGGCTGGTGGGATGCGGTTGCAAAACATCGTCTGCAAGCAGACAAAGCTTCTCCCCGAGCTGTTCGCGCGAGAGGGTTTCATCATTGGCAAGTGCTTTGACGGCAAGCGCGAACTCGCGGAGTTGATCCGCGGCCTTCATCCGCATCGCATCCACTTCACGTGACGTGTCGTTGACAACCTTCAGTGCCCATCGCCGGAGCATCTCGAGTACCTGATCAGTCGCAACACAGAGGGAATACCGCATGAAGCAGGCGGCTTCGATTCGTCGGCTTTGGGGTTCGATTCGCTTGCTGATCGATGGCGGGCGACTTGCACAACGGCGGGCGTAGTGGCGCACCATGGCATCGTTGCATTCAACCGGAAAACGCGTTGCCACCTCGTGCATCGTGAGCAAATTGACTTTGTCGAGGATCTCGCTCATCTGATGGGTCGAGTTGCGCAGCGGGACGGCCCACAGCCATCGCTGGAGACTTGAATGTTCTCCATGGGGCTGAGCCAGTACTCTCGCCCAACTCTCGAGTTTTTCCATACCGACGGCATGCTCGAGCGCGCCATGCAGTTGTCCCTCAATGTCGCGTACGGCCTGGACGACAAACTGCCTGAGCATGCGCTCCGGTGGTATCACGATGCGATGGTCGTAGAACCAACGTTTGAGATCGTTCGTCAACTGGCCGCGTTCGGGGCGGCCGGTGAGTTGTTCTTTGAGCCAACGGATGACATACCGACGTTGATGTTCCGCGACGGCTCGAAAATTGATGGCATCCCGAGCAAAGCGCTGGTGGTCGGATAAGGTCTTGAGGTTGCGATCGTAAAGGGAACGTAACGTGCCAAGGTCTGGCGGCTTCACATTCAGCTGTCGTCCAAGATGTCGCCAGAGAACCGTGGGAATCTGCTTGTACGAGCCGAGCGGCCGACCGGTCATGCGAAGAAAACCGATGTGCAATGCGACCGCGAGTCGAAAGAGATCGGTGCGTCTTGAATCAATGGCAACACGCTCCCGCTTGGAGAACGTGAAGAATGTGGCGAGCTCGAACTCGCTCAGCTCGCGCGGCACCTGCCGGATCCCGAGATAAGCCAATCGCCAGTGGTCCATCAGCGACTCCGCATCAATGACGAGAGCGGCCAAGCGTAGCGAGGCAAAAAATGAGGTGCTACGGGGAAAGTCGGGATGGCGGCTGCAGGTGTCGGTCGCCTAAGAATGGTGTCGGAACGAAAACGAGCCGCGGCGCTCACGTTGCGGTATTTCCTTGCGACCCCAAAAGATCGCTAGTTTAGCTTATGTTAAATTAAAATTATTCAAATGGAATCCGCGAGCCGCTGCCGCTCTTTTCCGTAAAGCTGTTCCCGTTTCTATCGCAATTTGTTCCTGGCTGTCGGCCACGCTCGGACTTCGCTCTCACCCGTGGTTTATGCGCCGCAGTCGGCGCCAGGCGTCAGCCCGTTCATACTGCTCCGGTTCCGGTAGGGTGCGGGATCGCGCGGGAGTTTGTCCACTTGGTCGGATGGCAACGAAACCGGGAGAGGCCGCTGTTCGGGCCGTTTCGGTTTCGTTGCTTCGCGGTTGCCGAGCAACCAGCCTTTTGCAATGACCTGACTGCGGTTCTATTCTGTTCTGATTGTGCGACCGCGCGCGGAGAGCAACATGCGTAAACCTGCGGAGCTTGCCGAAAAATTCTTTGGCGTCCCCTATGAATCATTGGACGAGCGCACGAAGAATGTTGCACATCTCATCTCGGAGCGAAAGCACATCGCGAGAGACCCCACGAAAGAACTGGATGCAGCGGCAACGCGCGGCCAGCGCGCAGCGGATGCCGTTGCCGCCTTCGGCGGGTCGTGGATATTCATCACGTGCTTTGTCGTCGTCATGGTCGCCTGGGTCAGTCTGAATTCGCTGATTCTGGCAACGTACAGCAAGGCCTTCGATCCTTACCCGTATATCCTGCTCAACCTGTTTCTCTCGATGCTGGCAGCTATCCAGGCACCCATTATCCTGATGGCGCAGAACCGGCAGTCATACAAGGACCGGGTCTCTGCCGAACACGATTACGAAATCAATCTGAAGGCCGAACTCGAGATCATGTTGCTCCATGAAAAATTGGACGGGTTGCGCGAGGAGCAATGGACTGAATTGCTGAACATGCAGAAGGAACAAATGGCGGCGCTGAAGAACCTGCTCGAGTCTGGCAGGACGTGAGCAATGGGGTATCCGGGGCGCCAGCTTCGCGAAACGACGCGATCGAATGGCGAACGACGCGGCCCGGCCATCCATGGCGACTGCCGGTCGTTTCTTCCGATCGATCTGTTTGGGAGAATCGCCGTACAACGGGATATGAAAGGCGAACTTCGACACGGCGACGTGTGCGTTGCCAAGCCGCGGCATCGGTCATGATGAAGCGCACCGGAAGGACGCTGTTTTCATGTGATGCTCGCTGCCCTGACCTACCATCCCTCCCGTTGCCCTGCCCCATGCGGCCCCTGGTCATCGGAACGCCCGGAATGATTCACGTGGTCGCGCGAAGTGGCGCCTCGATTCCATCCGCTTTCGTGATTTCCGCCATACGCACCGCCATACCCCCCGTTTCGATCGCCGCGATAGCCGTCACCAGGTACCCAAAAGCATCCGGCAAGCACGGTCGCAATAGCCGCAAGACAGACATAGACAGACGCACGCATGTTGCTCTCCTTGCCGGTCGCATCCAGGCACGTTGCTTCGTTTGATCGACCGGAGACGAATGACGGAATCATTCACCGCTGACGTGAACCATGCCGATGTGCGTGAACAAGTCACGCACGAACGAACGGATGGTTGCAGGGGACATCGTCCCGTCAACTAGATTGCGTGTCTGTACGGTGAAGGACGCTTGCAGAGACGTACCGGTTGCGCGGCATCGACCGCCATTCACCCCACACACGATGCACGTGCCGCGAACGCGACGCGGGACAACGCGGATGTCGCGTTTTTGTACGCTGTCGTACCGCATCCGTGGCCGTCCTGGCATAGCCTCGGAAGCTCGAGCAGCAATCAGGAGACGATGATGCTACGACGAACGTTTCTATGGGGTACGCCGGGATCGATCCTGGCTGTTTCCCCTCGCGGTTTCAGGTTGCACGATGACCGGAACATCCGACGCCAGCGGCCACCAGACCGACAAACGCCACACCATCGATGCGGGTGTCGACTCGACCCTCGCACGTCTTTACTCCAGCGCCAACGGCTTACATGAACTTGTCGGCAAGGCGCGTGGCGTGCTGGTGTTCCCGTCGGTCATCGCGGCCGGCTTCTGGATCGGCGGTCAGTACGGTGAAGGCTCGCTGCGCGTGGCCGGCAGCACCGTCGGGTACTACAGCACCACGACCGGCTCGATCGGGCTGCAGATCGGCGCACAATCGAAAGCCATCATTTTCCTGTTCATGACCGAGGACGCGCTTAATCGGTTCCGTAGCAGCGAAGGCTGGTCGGCAGGCGGCGACGCATCAGTTGCAGTCCTGAAGTTGGTGCGAACGGCAATGTCGACACCATCACCGCGACCGCGCCGATCGAAGCATTCGTGCTGACGAACAGCGGGTTGATGGCGGGTGTGACGCTTGAAGGAACGAAGATCTCGAAGCTGAAGACACTGTAGTGCTCAGCGTGAGCCGGCAGACGCGGCGCCCTGAGGACGCGGCGGCGGATCTGAATTCGACTCGCCTGAACGGCGCGTAACCGTGCTCGTGTGGCACCTGTCCGGAAACGGAGCGGACGCGCGCGCGCTTCATCGCGGCTCATCCTTCCGCGGTCGACACCGCTCAGGCCTGCCGACCGCGATCGATTTCCCGTCAACTGCTCCGTGAAATATCGGTTCCGTATCGAGTGCGCGTGATTGCGCCCACCTTGATGAGACATGTGCCGGCACTATAATTTTTGATGCAGGATTCCCGCTCGAACGGTCTCCCGAACTCATCGAGAAAAGGGGCATATTGCTGCCGCCATCCCGTCCGGTCGTCGGATCGGTAAAGTGTGAGGATTGGCCTCTCCCGCCGATTCCCACTGCGCCCCTAATGGCTGGATTCTTCATCGTCGCCCGAGCGCGAGCGCAGGAGCCACGCATGCAGGACAACCCGCCCATCACCGAAAATCACCTGCTTGCCGCGCTGCCGGAAAACGAACGCGCTCACCTCGCCGCTTACCTGACGCTCGTCGACATGCCGTTGGGAAAGGTGCTGTACGAGTCGGGCGGCCAGCTTCATCACGTCTATTTTCCGACCACGTCGATCGTGTCGCTGCTGTACGTGATGGAGGACGGCTCGTCTGCGGAAATCGCGATCGTCGGGCATGAGGGCATGATTGGCGTGTCGCTGTTCATGGGCGGCGAAACGACGCCGAGTCGCGCCGTCGTGCAAAGCGCTGGGCAGGCCTACCGGCTCGACGCGAGCGTCCTGAAAGAAGAATTCCGGCGCGGCAACTCGATGCAGCGTCTGTTGTTGCGCTATACGCAGGCGCTCATCACGCAGATGGCGCAGACCGCGGTATGCAACCGTCATCACTCGATCGATCAGCAGCTGTGCCGCTGGCTGCTGCTCAGCCTCGACCGCCTGCCTTCGAACCAGTTGCGCATGACGCAGGAACTGATCGCCAACATGCTGGGCGTGCGGCGGTCGGGCGTGACGGAGGCTGCTTTGAAGCTGCAGGACGCGGGCCTCATCCGCTACAACTACGGCCATATCCAAGTGCTGGACCGACCCGGGCTCGAAAAGCGCGTGTGCGAATGCTATGCGGTGGTCAAACGCGAATTCGACCGCCTGCTTCCCGATCTGAAGCGACTCTAGCCGCTACTGAGCCGCATCGTGCCGGCCTTTCCCGCAACTGCCCTCGATGTCCGAGAAGGCCCGGAAGCGGCCGATCGACACCTTGCCGCCAACCTCGCCTCATCCGACGACCCAGTACGGCGCCCGGTTGTAGTACTGGTGAAGCGACAATCCCCACTGCGATTGCGTCATCACCGGCCAATGCTCGTCGTCGAAGCCAGGGGTACTTTTGACATGCGCGGCGGTCACGTCCAGGTGGAAACATTTGTCACCGACATCGTATTTCATCGCACTCCACGGAATGGCACAAAGCATCTCGCCCATGCCGCCGCTGGACGCTACCGCGTAGGCAATTTTGCCGTGGTGCAAATCGAGCACGATGTCGAACACGTTGCCGATATCCTCACCGTCCGACGCGATGATCTTGCTGCCCCTCAGGACATCGGCGGTCGTCACCATATGACCGGGTTCATCGCCAGCATCGCGTTCGACGAGCTTGCCCCCGTTGCCGTCATCCCCGGATCGGTCGGGGGTGTGGAGCATCCTCATGATGTCCTCCTTGGACAAGTTCCGGGAATATCCGTCTCGTACACGGCCTCGACATCGAAAGCGGCACTCGACGCACGAGGAAACGCTGCGCGCACCGGCATTGGAAGTCGGTACGGTTCCGTACCCGAGCACCTCGGGAATATTGGCTCGCCGACGCTCCGACCGATTCCGCCACGCTTATCGATATCGCCGAATACCGGCGACGACTCGATCCTTCGTAGTCTCGCAGGGCGCTGCCCCTGCGCTAGCGGTGCTTGATGTGCAACGACTTCCGGTGATGCTTTCGATGGGCCGGGCGGGAGATCATCCTCGTGACACCACCGATCGACGGCGGATCGCTGGCGGGGAACGTCCCCTCCACCGCCTCGTCGACATTGCGCTCGCTCTTGCCACCGTTCGTATGCTGCTCTCGATACCTGCTGCGCATAACCGCCTCCGTGGAGTTGATGGTCGGATCGGGCCGGATTCATCTGGCCCACCAGCGTGAAACGCCTCCGGTCACGATGCCAGCATAGGCCCGATTGGAATATTCCGCCCGGTGCGAGCGTGATCCGCCGGACATCGCGAAACGGCCACGTACACCGGCAAACCGTCCGGCATCGGACAGACTGAGCCCGCGCATCCCGCGTATAGCTGGGCTACCGGGCCGAAATTCGCCGCCGACCGGATGCGTCGCGGTACGTCGACTTCTTCCCAATTTTTCACCAGGATCCGCCACGACACTCGCTCTTCTCGCTCTCCCCCGACAGATTGCCGGCGAGTTCTCCGTGGCGGCGACAGTCGCCCTCGGCGCGGCCGTCTTCCCCTCACTCTCGAATGCCCGCGGCTCCGCACCGGATCAAGCACCGCCCCACATCATGCCCGTGGCGGCGCAAAGGTCGATCGACGGGCGCATCAACAGCCTGCACCAGCGGCTTGGCATCACGCCTGGCCAGGAATCGCTGTGGCAGCCGGTGGCGCAGGTGATGCGCGACAACGCGAACGCGATGGAATCGCTCAGGAAGGCACGTAGCGATCACGCGAACGACATGAGCGCGATGGGCGATCTTCATTCCTATGGCGAAGTCACCAACGTGCACGCAGATGGCGTCAAAAAGCTGACCACGGCGTTTCAGCCGCTTTACGACAAGATGTCCGATACGTAAAAGCAGAACGCGAATGCGATTTTCCGTGGCAACGGTCGCCACCTGATCAAGGAGCAATAGTTCCGGACCTTCTGCCGATACCGACTGTCGATGACAGCCGCTGACCGGCAGATTGCGGATCGTACACGGGAGAACATGATGGACGTTTCTGCCGGACACGCACGTCGAAACACGGTGGCGCCGAGATCAGGCACGCGGCTCGTCGGCATGATCGTTGCGTTCGGCTGCCTTGTCGTTGCACCGCAGTTGCATGCGGAGAGAATGAATCACGGCTGGGACAAGGGCAATCACGCGCGCATGACGCATCAGGGCGGTCGCTACTACGACCATCACCGGCATGGAGGCGACGGCTATTACGATGGCGAGGATGACGCTTATGCCGCGCCTCCGATGGTTTACGAGCCGGCACCGGCGCCCGGCGTCTCGCTGTTCATCCCGCTGCGGCTGCGTTGACGTACGAATCCAGTCCGGCGGACGGGTACACCTGGCGGCACGTGGATGTGGCGATCCTCACTGCTTCGTGATCCTGATGACGAAGCTGGCGAGGAGGTGTCGCGACATGCCGGGAGGGGCGGTTCGCGCCCGTGCGCGCATTGTACGGTTTCGTACCGCATCGGGCATTCGTCGCGTGTAGCGTCTCAATCATGCCGGCCACCCGAGGGGACGCGCTTGGCAGGCATCGCTCCGCATCGGCGGGCGAACGGCTGGATACCACTGCACGGCAGGCAGGTCAGCCGGATCACCGAAGTGCCGGGCATCGCTCTGACGAGGACATCATGTTGCGAAGCATCCGAAGGTTGCACGGAGACACGGTTCGAGCGAAGGACGGCGATATCGGGCACATTAACCAGGCCTACTTCGACGACGACAACTGGTGTATTCGCTACCTCGTCGTCGAGACGGGCGACTGGCTGCACGACAGACGGGTTCTAATCTCGCCATATTCCGTAACACATCCCGAATTCCGCACGCTATATGTCAGTCTGTCGCAAGAGCAGGTGAGAGACAGCCCGAATCTGGACACGCACAAGCCGGTATCGCGCCAGCACGAGATCGAGTACCTGCGTTACTACAACTACCCGACTTACTGGGGCGGCCCGAACCTTTGGGGGATGGGTGCTTACCCGGCTTTCGATCCGGCCGGACCGTCGCAGGATCTCGATGCCGGCGACCCGCTGTTCTCGCACGGCGCGCCGGCCAGTGCGCCGGCGGATACGCATTTGCGCAGCACCGGCGAGGTCGACGGATATCGGCTCGAAGCCACGGACGGACATATCGGTCACGTGTCCGACTTCATTTACGACGATGAAGCCTGGGTGATCCGCTATCTGGCGATCGACACGTCGAGCTGGTGGTCGACCGGCAAGGAAGTCCTGATCGCGACGCACTGGCTTGACCAGGTGGAATGGCATACGGAAACGGTGTCGGCCACGCTCACGCGCGACGCGATCCGCCGCAGCCCTCCCTACGACGACTCGCAGCTCGTGCATCGAAGCTACGAAATCGAGTTGCACGAATTCTACGGCAAGCACGGCTACTGGCCCCGAGACCGATAACGCGGACGACGGGCCGTCAACGCGACCACCATCCCGTTTGGGATGTTGCGTGACCGAACGCCAAGGAGCAGTTGCATGACCTCAACCGATTTCCCGTCAATCCAAGGGGCGGCACTCGATGCGCTCTGCATCAATACGCTGCGCTTCCTGTCGATCGATGCCGTGCAGAAAGCGGCGAGCGGCCATCCAGGCCTGCCGCTCGGCGCCGCGCCGATGGCCTATGCGCTATGGATGCGTCATCTCAAGCATCACCCGGCCAATCCGGCATGGTTCGATCGCGATCGCTTCATCCTGTCGGCCGGACATGGATCGATGCTGTTGTACAGCCTGCTCCACCTCACCGGCTACGACCTGCCGCTCGATCAGATCGGCCGCTTCCGGCAATCGGGCAGCCTCACGCCCGGCCATCCGGAGCGCGGCCTCACTCCGGGTGTCGAGACGACGACCGGCCCGCTCGGCCAGGGTTTCGCCAACGCCGTCGGCATGGCGATGGCGGAAACGCAGCTCGCCGCGTGCTACAACCGTCCCGGCTTCGAGATCGTGGATCACCGCACCTACGCACTCGTCAGCGACGGCGACCTGATGGAAGGCGTCGCGGCGGAAGCGGCATCGCTTGCCGGCCATCTCCAGCTCGGCAAGCTGATCTGCCTGTACGACGATAATCGCGTCACGCTGTCCGCCGGCACCGCGATCACCTTCACCGAAGATCGCGCACAACGGTTCGACGCCTACGGCTGGCATACCGAAACGGTCGAAGACGGCAACGACCTGGCCGCCATCGATGCGGCGCTGGTCAACGCACGCGCCGAGCAGCGACGTCCGTCGTTGATCCTCGTGCGCACGCATCTCGGCTATGGCTCGCCCAACCGGCAAGACACGTACCAGGCTCACGGATCGCCACTCGGCGATGCCGAGGTGCGCCTGACCAAGCACAACCTCGGCTGGCCGCCCGATCCCGCGTTTCATATTCCCCCACCGGCGCTCGCGCATTTTCGCCGGGCGCTGGCGGAGGGGCGAGTACGGGAAGAGCAGTGGAACGCGCGGTTCGAGGCCTATACGCGCGCGTTCCCCGAGCTGGCTCGGATGCTGCTGAACACTGTGCACGGCAAGCTGCCCGACGGTTGGGACCGCGATATCCCGGTCTTTCCGGCCGATCCGAAAGGCATGGCGACGCGGGTCGCATCCGGCAAGGTGTTGAACGCCCTCGCCTCCCGCGTCCCGTCGCTGGTCGGCGGCTCCGCCGACCTAAACCCCTCCACCTTCACCGCGCTAATCGGGCTCGGCGATTTCGAGGCCGCCGGCGTGAACGCGCTCGACCGACAAGGGTCCGACGGCGGCGGCTGGAGCCGTAGCGGCCGCAATCTGCATTTCGGCGTGCGCGAGCATGCGATGGGCGCGATCCTGAACGGCTTGGCGGCCCACGGCGGCATCCGGCCATTCGGCGCGACCTTTCTGATCTTTTCCGACTACATGCGTCCGCCGATCCGGCTCGCCGCATTGATGCGTCTGCAGGTGATCTACGTGTTCACGCACGACAGTCTCGCCGTCGGCGAGGACGGTGCGACACATCAGCCGATGGAGCAGCTTGCCGGACTGCGTGCGGTCCCGGGCCTGCTGGTGATTCGACCGGCCGATGCCAATGAAACCGCCGTCGCGTGGCGTGTGGCGCTCGAAGCGCGGGAGCGACCGACTGCGCTGGTACTGACCCGCCAGGACGTGCCGACCATCGATCGCCTCCGGTTCGCGCCGGCCGAGGGCTTGCGGCGTGGCGGCTACGTCTTGGCCGATGCCCCCGATGGCCACCCCACGCTGATCCTGATCGCGACGGGCTCGGAAGTCACGCTCGCGCTGGCGGCACAAGTCGAATTGCTCGCGCGCGGCGTAGCGGTTCGGGTGGTGTCGCTGCCCTGTTGGAGATTATTCGACGCTCAGCCCCAGCCATATCAGGACGCCGTGCTGCCGAAGTCGGTCGGCGCGCGGCTGGCGATCGAAGCGGGTGTGTCACAAGGCTGGCACCGCTATGTCGGCGATCGTGGCGACGTACTCGGCATCGCGGGTTTCGGCGCGTCGGCGCCGGGCGCCGAGCTGATGCGAGATTTCGGCTTCACGGTCGAGAACGTCTGCGACCACGCACTGAAACTGCTCGCCTGATCCGTGGACGGCCCGTACGCGTATCAACCGTTCGGGCCGCAGCTGGCATGGCACATACCGGCTTCGAGTACCGCGTCGACCATCGACTGGGCATCGGGCACGATGCGCCACGTGATCCGCTCCGCTCTCCTGTATGAGGCACTGGCGCATTCTCGTTCGCGCACGGGCCGTGACTGCCGGCATGCGCGTGGCGGACGGCGGGCGCCGGGACCTTCCACAACCAACCGAACGCGCGAAGCGCCGCCCATTCCGCCACCCGCCATGCTCAAGCGGTGGCGGGCTTGCCGGCTCGGCGCTCGAGCATGAGAATAAGGGCGATGATGCTGACGAAATGCATGCGTTCAGATGGCGTCGGACTGCCGTGTTCGAGAATCGATTCCAGCCTAATTCGCCAGAGTGCCCATGGCGCAGGCTCACCGGGGGCGACGCGTGCAATGAGTCGTTCGAGTGAACGGAGGTCTTCCTCGATTGCTGTGTGGGCCATGGCAATGCTCCGGTTGTCGTGAGGAACGGCGGACAGTCTATGCCGAAGCACTGCGCCGCTCTGCCCGCTACCGTACATCGCATGCGCGCGGGGCACTTCCCGGCAGCGACGGCCGCAATGCAGGCGCCCGGCGCGATACTGTGCGACGGGCGCGGGGGGCATCGGCGCCCCGTCCGGCGCGAGCCGTCCCGTGCGTGCCGCGCACCACCCTCCACGACGCCGCATGGCGACCTGCGGCCGACACGCGGCGAGCACAACGTGATCCATGCGAGGTATGCAAAGTGACCGAAACGATCGGATGCCTCATCTTCGGAGCCCTGCTGATTTTCATGGGACTCATCGGATCGTCGCTTAAGCGCCTGCCGCTGAGTGCGGCCATGGTGTATCTCGGGATCGGCTTTCTGGTCGGACCGGCCGGCACCGGCTTCCTGTCGCTGAAATTGCCGGACGACGTCACGAACTTGCGCATTGCTGCCGAAATCGGCTTGCTGATCTCGCTGTTCGCGATCGGCCTGAGGCTGCGTGTCCCGCCCGCCGATCCCCGCTGGATGCTGCCGCTGCGGCTCGGCGTCGTCGCAATGATCTTCACCGTGGCGTCGATCGCCGCGCTCGGCGTGCTGGTGCTGAATTTGAATCTCGGTGTCGCGGTACTTCTCGGCGCGATGATCGCGCCGACCGACCCCGTGCTCGCTCATGACGTCGGCGTGCGCGACGCGGGTGACGTCGAGCTGGTACGTTTTTCGTTGTCCGCCGAAGGTGGGATCAACGACGGCACGGCCTACCCGTGCGCGGTACTCGGCATGCTTTTGTGCGGTTCCGGCACGACGTCGGCGCTTCACTGGAGCATGGTCGGCGGCATTGCATGGGGTATCGCGTCCGGTGCGGGCGCAGGCTGGCTGCTCGGCTTCGTCACGGCCCGGCTCGTCGCATTCCTGCGCAGCCGTCACAGCCAGGCGCTCGGCCTCGAAGGGTTCTTCGCGCTCGGCCTGATCATGCTGTCGTACGGTGTGGCGCTCGCCATTCATGGCTACGGGTTCCTGGCCGTGTTCGCGGCGGGCGTCGCGATGCGGCGCGTCGAACATCGAACGAGCGGCCAGAAGACGTCGAAGGAGACGGTCGGCGTCGTGAACAGCGAGGATGTCGAAGCCACCGCCACCGATCCCGACAAAGCCCATGCCTTCGTCGCGGAATCGGTCATGGGATTCACAATCGAGCTTGAACACATCGTCGAAGCCGTCCTGATCCTGCTGATCGGCGCGCTCGTCTCACGGTATTGGGCTGACATGCTCACCTGGGCGGGCGCGGCCGTGGTCGCGACACTGCTGTTCGTCATCCGGCCGGCCGCCACCCAGCTTGCGCTGATCGGCTCCCGGGCGTCGCACCACCAGCACCGGCTGATCAGCTGGTTCGGCATTCGCGGCGTGGGTTCCCTGTATTACCTGATGCTGGCCATCGAGCAAGAGCCGCGCGCGCAACTGTTGCCGATGGTTCCGTGGGTACTGGCCATCATCGCCGTGTCAATCGTGCTGCACGGTATTTCAGCTGCGCCGCTGATGCGTCGTTATGCGTGAGACCCAGGACGGGCGTAGTGACGCGATGCGTGGGCTGGTTGAACGGTTTGGCGCGATGCCACACCCGACACTCAAGGTGCCGGGCGACAGTCCTTCCATGAACTTGCAGCGTCGATGATGTCCCGCGTCACAGCCTGCCCAGCCGCATCAGTATGAGTAACACGACCAATACCAAGCCCAGCAATCCGCTTGGACCATAACCCCAGCCGTTGCTGTAGCGCCAGGTCGGGATCATCCCGACCATCAGCAGCACGGCAACGATCAGTAGAAGTAGTCCCAGTGACATGCCGTCTCTCTTCAATCAATCCGGCCAGTCATGCCGCGATGCGTCCGCATCGTTGGCCTCGCCGAATGCAATCGAACCGATGTTTCCGTCGAAACGCTCCCGAGCGATTCCACGTCGACGCGCGCACGCGCCGTTCGTCGCCGGTCGCGTCGAAATTCGCGGGGTCGCCTCTCGAATGCCGGAGTTACCCGGACGGAAGTCGTCCTGCTTCTTCATGCAGGGCTCGTGCGCGATGCACCCGGTTCGGGACGTGCATCGACTCTTTCGATATCAAGGTAGGCGGACGCGGGCGTGGAGTATGTCCGGCGACGTACCGGACGCACGGCACCGCGCGACGGATCGACCTGTCGACACCGACGAGCCGACGATCGTGGGTACCAGCTGCGAAGTTCGTCACCTGCTTTTTCGGGTGACGGGACCCGGTTCAGTGGAGATGCCCTCCGAACAAACCGAGCAACCCGATGACGATCAGGTAGATCGCAACGATGTAATTCAACAGCCGCGGCACGACGAGAATCAGAATGCCGGCGATCAGCGAAACCAGTGGGCCTGCGCTCGTGAGGATGTGCATATGCCCTCCGCAAGATTGAAAACGACAGATGGATACGAATCCGCGCTGCCTCCGATGCTCGTTACAGCGACTTGACCCAGGCGACACGCGGGCTCTTGGCGGTCGCGCAAGAGCGCGCAAGGAGCGAGCCGACGCCGGCGGCGGTGATGTGGCATTCGTCGATCTGGCGGCCGCTCGCGTCGGATGTGCCGGTCGTCGTGCATCCCTGCACCACGACGCAGATAGCAAGACGCGATCCCTGCGTACCTCATGTAAGTGTTTTTCGCTGCATGATTCGCCTCAGGCAGTTCGTGGATATCCCCGACGCTACACACTGGCGAACGTGAATGCGGTACGAAAGCGTACCAAGCATGTAAAAACAGACAACCACCCTTCGCAGCGATCGACCCGGGAGCCGCCCGCATACACCTACTCGCGTGGCGGTGCCGGTTCACGTACGGCATCGTACCGACTTCCGTCACGAACGCGCTCAACCTGTATTCCGGCATCCTGATTGTCGCGCGCCGAAGCACCAGTACGACGCTTCGATGGTTCAGGATTTCGTACCGGTGAAACATGCGATCCATGTCAAGGAGCAAGATGATGAACAGGGATCAGATGAGAGGCCGCATCGCGGAAGCGAAGGGCAAACTGAAGGAAATGGTCGGCAGAATCATGGGAAATCGATCGACCAGGATGCAGGGCAAGGTCGAACAGGTCATCGGAAAGACGCAAGCGTCATTCGGTGACGCGAAGGAGCAACTCAGGAAGCGGCCGTAGGATGCTCACGCGAACGGTTCGGTTCTATCGCACCGCGCGATCGGGCAACGTGACGCGAATTCACCGGATGTTGACGGCGCGTGCAGGCAACATCCGGCGCTACCCGCTTCCCGACCGACCTTCAAGATATCGCAATGCGTCGAGGGTGGTCGCTGTGCACGTCGGCAAGCGGCTTGTGCTGCGCGTCTCCCACGCCGGGAAAGAACGTGTCCCACGCGTCCCGGACACCTTTCGCCGCGGTCGCACCTGCGGTCGCATCCGCTGCAAGCGTCTCCTGGTCGCTCGACTTGGCCGGATCGGAACACAAGCCTCGCCAGCGCGTAAAGGTGAGCATCGGCTTTTCCGTCCATTCGCCGTCGCCGAACTTCGCAAACGCCGTGTCTCCGCTCACCAGTCGAACCTCATACCATCCGTCGCGCACAGGCGCATATTGGTCCAGCGTAAACCATCGTGTAGATTGGATTTTCATCGTTGCCTCATGGGTCCATGGATCGTTGTACAGGAAAAACCCGGTCGACGCGTGCGCGCTAATCGGCGCACCGATTCAGCCACAGCCGGCCTGCGGCGGTCATGTTGATCGAACCGCCGGTGCGCGACTCGTATGCAAGCCCGTGAGTCAACAGTTCATCGGCTATGACGCGTGGAATATCGGCTTGTGAATCGGGAATCCGATCAAGCGATTTGAGGGTCTCGACAACCTCGGGTGAAAGTGGGATGCACATGGCGGCCTCCTCGGTATTGACTTCATGTTGAACCGAGCGACACGCGCGGGTCTGTACGGTATCGACTATTTGGACGCAGGTTTTGCGGCACCTCGCTGACGCCAGATGATCAACCTGAATCGACAATATGATTCGGTATCCGATATTTTTATTGCGCAACCGGTTTTGAACGCGCACACTACAGAGACCTGCCGGTTCGTTGTCAAGGCATCGGCGCCCTCGAATCCTTCGGCGCCAACGGTCGCTCTGTCAGGAGCACATCATGACCATTCCCACTCTCGAATATCGCGGCCGTGAACTCCGCGTCTATTCACAAATGCTTTTCCCGCCGTTCGGCGATCCCCACGCCCCCGGTCCGAAACGTTTCGGTTCAATCGTACGCATCGACACGATTCCGTCGACCTCGGCAACGGCGCCGCGTTACTCGACCATTTTCGAGCATGGCGCTCCGCAAACGGCGGCGCTCGCCCTCGATCTGGCGATGCAATTCGGCAAGGACATCGTCGACGGCAGAATCGCCCCTACGGCGATCTGATCCATCCGCCGCATCGGACTCGATGCGGCGTCTCGCGACGCGAGCACATCTCACTCAGGAGCGATCCATGAAATATTACTCAAGCACATCGATCGACCGGCGCGATGACGCGACCCGGAAAAAACAGCGGGACGATCTCGCGCGTGCCGATGTCGAACGCGCCGAAAAGCGCATCCGTCAGGATGCCGGCATCAACTCCAATGCGAGCAAGTGGCGTTATTTGCGCCCCGACAATCGGGCGAGATGAGCGACGGATGCGCCACGCGCCGTGGCACACCGGTCCCGCACCGCAGGTCGCGGGCGGCCCGGGATCACGCATACCGGCGCAGGTGTATCGAGAATTCGGCGATCGCGTCGATGCCGCTCTGCTCCGCGCAGCGGCACCAATCCTGTAACTGAGCCAGCAATTGCTCGTGCGACGCGTGTGGCCACGTCCATAGCTCGAGCAACGCGTCGTACATATCCACATACACGCGTATTCGCCGGTTGGCATTGGGGCTCGTCAGCACGCGCAGGTCGGGCTTGTTCCGATGGCCCCAGGCCTGGCGCAGCCAGTGTTTCATGCCGAGCGCGAACGCGCGCTTGTCGTCTCGACTCATGTCCTCGACGCGGCGCAGTTCCCGCCGGCAGGCGGACTCGAGCGTGCGCGCAAAGGCGGCCATCACCGCATGCCGGTTGCGGATGACCGCTTGCAGCGTCGCGTCGTCGGCGACTGCCTTGACCGGGAGCAGGCGCGGCTGCGTTGCGACTCGCCGAACGGTCGCCAGCCGCAATGCCGCCAGCAGGCGGATGTACGCCCAGCCGATATCGAACTCGAACCAGCGATTCGACAGCCTGGCGGACGTCACGTACGCGTGATGATTGTTGTGCAGCTCTTCGCCGCCGATCAGGATGCCCAGCGGGAAAAGGTTGGTACTCGCATCGGGTGTCGCGAAATTCCGATAGCCGCTGAAATGGCCTAAGCCATTGATCACGCCACCGGCCCAGAACGGAATCCATATCATCTGGATCGCCCACGCCGCCACGCCGGGCAACCCGAACAGCCCGACGTCGATCACGACCAGCAGCCCGACGCCGAGATTCGGATAGCGGGCATAGACGTGGCGTTCGAGCCAGTCGTCCGGCGTCCCCGATCCGTATCTGCGCGCCGTTTCCTCGTTCCGCACTTCCGCACGGTACAGTTCCGCGCCGCGCAGCAGCACGGTCGCGAGGCCGCGGGTTCGCGGGCTATGCGGATCGTCCGGGGTCTCGCTCCGCGCGTGATGCTTGCGATGCACCGCGACCCATTGCGAGGTCAGCATGCCGGTCGTCAACCACAGCCAGAACCGGAAGAAGTGACTGATGCACGGGTGCAGATCCAGCGCCCGGTGCGCCTGGCAGCGGTGCAGGTACACGGTCACGCTGATGATGGTGACATGCGTGAGCACGAACACGACCCACGCAAGCTGCAACCAGGACAGCCTCAGTTCGCCGTTCAGAAGAAATGCCGACATTCCGTTCGCACTCCGCGCCACACTGGTATCCGCGCACGCTTCGCCGTGACGACGCGTGCGCGTGCCGATTCCCTGCCCTTCGACGAGCCTCCTATTTCCCGACCTGATTGCCGACAACCCTTCCGACGGCGGCACCGCCAACGGTGCCCAACGCACTGCCGCCCGTCAGGACCGCACCGGCGACGCCGCCGACACCCGCCCCGATCACGGTATCCGTTCCGCGGTGGGACATGTCGCCGCAACCCGCCAGTACGATCATCGTTATGGTGACTATCGCCGTCCCGACCGGCACGGAATGTAGCTTTCTCATGATCATCTCCTCGGGTCGCCGCTACGCTGTCCGATCCCGCACGGCGCGCGGAACCCCCTGGGCTGACGTCCCGATGAAATTCGAGACGTCGAATCACGATGGGGGGTAAATCGCGCGAAGTCCGTCCGCTAACGTACCGGACTGGATGCCGGCCGACCGTCTCACGGAAGCGCCGCTTGCACCGCGCCCGGCGCCAAAGCCGGCGTTGACCTGACTTCCTTGTAGTCGACATCGCGCGACGAACAGCTCCCTGAGCCTTGCCGATCACGGCCGTCCCTGGCTCGTCCGGAAATCGGGCTTATTTTCAGCTACCGTACCGTCAAGCTGCGAACGACGAGATACGATAGTGAATCCCGCTCACTCCCCGCTGCGCTCGAAGCGACCAGACAACGCCATCGCGCCAGATGCGAGCCTAGGAACCACGCATGCCAGACATCCCCCCCATCACTGAAAATCACCTGCTTGCCGCACTGCCGGAGAACGAGCTTGCACGCATCATCCCGAACCTGACGATCGTCGACATGCCGCTCGGGAAAGTGCTGTACGAATCGGGCGGCCAGCTTCATCACGTCTATTTTCCGACCACGACGATCGTGTCGCTGCTGTACGTGATGGAGGATGGCTCGTCTGCGGAAATCGCGATCGTCGGGCATGAGGGCATGATCGGCGTGTCGCTGTTCATGGGTGGTGAAACGACGCCGAGTCGCGCCGTCGTGCAAAGCGCTGGGCAGGCCTACCGGCTCGACGCGAGCGTCCTGAAAGAAGAATTCCGGCGCGGCAACTCGATGCAGCGTCTGTTGTTGCGCTATACGCAGGCGCTCATCACGCAGATGGCGCAGACCGCGGTATGCAACCGTCATCACTCGATCGATCAGCAGCTGTGTCGCTGGCTGCTGCTCAGCCTCGACCGTCTGCCATCGAACCAGTTGCGCATGACGCAGGAGCTGATCGCCAACATGCTGGGCGTGCGCAGGTCGGGCGTGACGGAAGCGGCATTGAAACTGCAGGACGCTGGCCTCATCCGCTACAACTACGGCCATATCGAGGTGCTGGACCGACCCGGGCTCGAAAAGCGTGTGTGCGAATGCTACAGCGTGGTCAAACGCGAATTCGATCGCCTGCTTCCTGACCTGAAGCGGCTCTAGGAATCCGTCAGCAACGGCGCTGGCCGACACTGCGCGGCATCGTACCGACTTCTTCGTCCGGCCCGGTCATCCTGTATTCGACACGCGTGCGTCGTCGATGCCGATACGCCCGCGCAAGGCGAATTCACGGGAGCAGGCAGATGAACGACCGCAAGCAGAAAGACGACGCTGTCGGGCAGCAACGCCGTAAATAGGAGCAGGACAATGCAACCGACGACGGTATGCCCGCCGCGCCCGAAGTGCCGACGCATACGTGCCCGACCGAGCAAGAACGATTGCGGACCGCGAAGCAACGGATCGCCGATTCGAGAAAGCGCTGGGGCATGGCCTATCCGCCGAATTGAGCACGCACTGTGATCATGATACGGCGTTGCTCCCGACACAGGCGGAGCATGACATTCGCGCTCCGCGTTGTCGTGCGCGCGTCCCGCAGGCTACGTCGCCGACGTTCCGGCATTGGGCCTACTGGCACAGGCGGATCAAGAATTCGGCAATGGCCTTGATCCGCGCTGTTCCGTTCGGGTCACGATTCCATGCCAGTAGCCCTGCAAACGTCCGGCGAACTTTTGCAGGGCGGCCATCCCGCTTTCCCGAGCCTGTTCGAATCATTGCCTCCCAAGCCTTTTTCGCCCAGGCCGGCTTGCGGTAGAACTTTGCCGCGACGCGATACAGATCAATGATGATTTCTGCTTGCGGGCACTGTGCCTTGATCCCCAACTCATAGGCCGTAGTCATGTCGATGGTGACCGTTTCGATGCGCGCGGCGATGCCTTCAGGCAACTGTTCGATGCAGGTTCGAAACGTGTCGCGCGAGCCATCCATCCCCCCCAACCCACAGCACTCACCGGCCAATCGGATCGGCCATTCCCCACGCTTTAACCAATAACTCGCCCAGCAACCCGGCGCCTGAAGTGCCTAGGGTCGAGTAATTATCTTTCCCGCTCCCTTTAAGGTCAGGCGTCAGATTACGCAATCGCCCTCAAGCCCTCCACGATTTTCCGCGAAGCATCTTGATGAAGGGCGGTAAAGTGATCGAGAAAGATTGCCTTTTCAAGTTCGATTGAAGGCGGCATCGTACGGATGCCCTGCCCGCTAGACGCGCCGGTCACACTAACTTGCGGAAGATGGCGTCGAATTTGTTTCTGGAAAAGCAACGGCCGGAAAGTTCATCCGCGAACCGGTTATCCTGGAACCACTGGATCAAGCAGTGCCACTGGCGCATCGATTCGACGGCGATCATGCGATAGGGAACCCCGGAGTCATTCCGGACGGCGATCTGCATGCGGGGAAGCGACGCCCACAGGCGGACGGTCTCGATCGAAAGCCCCGCCACGATTTCCGCGTCGAACGTCGCGAGGCTCGCGCCGGCGAGGATGCGGCTTTTCGTGGCGACTAGCGGCAGCACGGCCTGGTCGGGGATCACGCCGGCGACATCCGATGGCGATGCGAGCAGACCCTCATCACAAGCCAGTGCCGTTCGTTTACAACGAAAGGCGTGCCCTCGGTCCAGCACACGATGACGTAACCGTTCGAATGCGCGAGGTATCGCAGGCGTCTGCCGCTACCGCCATCCACGCGATCCCTGCAATCGAATGCTGGCTTCCTGACGGTAGTGGGCAAATCGTCGGGATTGAGTCTGTCGTGCACAACGGCAAATGTGCCCTTTTCCAGAATGAGGGCCGCACGCTCGCCATTCGCCCGACAGCGCTTCAATTCGGCGAGCGCCAGTCCGGCCAGACTCTGCGGACCGAACGTCTGCGCCAGTCGGGCAGCCAGTGCTTCGATATTCATGTCGCCGCTCCCCCAGCAATCGCTTAGCCACCCTTCGATGGATGGCTTAATCATCATCAATCGGTATGCCGATCGATCCGTCTGAGTGCTTGAGCAGTCTAGTATCGTGCGAACAATTCTTCTGTCCGCTACCGTGCCCGGGATTTGCCGCCGAGCGCAGCACGCGGCCGCGCGGCGTGGAATAGCCGGTCAACAGATTGCGGGCGGTGCAGCCGGTTCAGGTGGGCTGCCGTCGGGCTCATCGACGAGCATCCGGAGAATTTGCTGCAGTTGCCGCGCGCATCGGCGAGCATCCTCGGGGGCATTTGCATCGATCGCCTCGAGCAGGCTAACGAATGCAATGAGGAAGGAATCGGAGACGGGCGTCTCACGCGCATGCTCGCGCAGATAAGCGCTATAACTGAAAACGCGCTGGATGAATTCGATCTGGTGAGCGGCAAATTCGTCATCGCCCACGGAAGGTGGCACAACGACGAGAACACTGTCGGACAACGAAGGAGGAAGACGGATGTAAGACGGGCGATCACTCATGCGGATCTCGTGAAACGCACGAGCGCGGCGTGAATGCCCGAAGCACGGACGCTGTTTCACGACGGAAGGCGCCTATGCTATAAGTGTCTCTAGGATTTGACATACCAACGCTCATCGTATTTTTTCATCGACCAGGCGTGGTGTCAAATCAATTTGACACCAAACTTAACTATCGATCGATGCGATTTGATTGGAGCAAGCTGTTCGACGAACTGAAGCGCGAGGGGCAGTTCGGCAGCGATGCGCAACTGGCCGACAGCCTTGGGCTTACGCGCGCGCAAATCTCGGCATGGCGCACCGGCAAAAGCGATCTCGGCATCCTGACCAAGATCAAGATCCTCGATGCACTGGGTCACGACACGTTGCGTACGTCGCTGTCGAGCTTGCTGCCCGAGAAAAACCGGGAAACACAGGCAGCACAGCATGCAAAGCTTCTTGCGCGCATCGACCGAATCCGATCGGGAGTAGGCGTCGTGCCCGCAGAGCGGGACGACGCGGCCGACTCGCCCGTAGTAGCGAACAATCTTCTCGGCGAATTGCCCATGGACGAGCGCAAGCGCATCGAGCCCCATCTGTCGTGGGTCGCGCTGCCGCTCGGGCATGTAGTGTATGAACCGGGCGATCACCTGAGCCACGTCTACCTGCCGACGACTGCGATCATTTCGATGCTGTACGTGATGGAAAACGGTTCGTCCGCGGAAATTGCCGTGGTCGGACGCGACGGGCTGCTTGGCGTCGCGCTGTTCATGGGCGGTGAGACGATGCCGAACCGGGCCATCGTCCAGAGCGCGGGCGAAGCGTTCCGCCTGAGCGGACAGATCGTGAAAGAGGAATTCGCGCGCGGCGGTGCATTGCAGCGCGTGTTTCTGCGCTACACGCAGGCGCTCATCACCCAGATGGCGCAGACGGCCGTGTGCAATCGCCATCACTCGATCGCGCAGCAATTCTGCCGTTGGCTGCTGCTGAGCCTTGACCGGCTGGATTCGCGCAACGTGCGGATGACGCAGGAACTGATTGCCGACATGCTCGGCGTGCGCAGAGCCAGTGTGACGGAAACCGCAAAACGGCTTCAGGAAGAAGGCATCATCCGTTATTCGCGCGGATTGATTGAAGTCGTCGATCGCAGCGCCCTCGAGCGGCGCGTGTGCGAATGCTACATGGTAGTCAAGAAGGAAAGCGACCGGCTGCTGTCGCAAAAGTAGGTACTGCCTGGGCTGCGTCCCGCCATCGACATAACACGGATGCCTGCCGAACACGTTTCTCAGCCAGTCGATGTCCATGCTGTCCCAATTGCCCATGTACCGGGTCTTCCGAAAACGCCCGATCTATTTCCCGACCTGATTGCCGACCACCCCGCCGACGGCCGCGCCGCCCACCGTGCCCAATGCACTGCCGCCCGTCAGTACCGCGCCGGCGACGCCGCCGACACCCGCCCCGATCACGGTGTCCGTTCCACGGTGAGACATCCCACCGCAACCTGCCAGCACGGCAATCGTCATGGTGACTATCGCCATCTCGACTGCCACGGAATGTAGCTTTCTCATGATCATCTCCTTGGGTTGCCGCGGCGCCGTCCGATCCGGCACGACGCACGGAAGCCCATGCGCTGACGTCTCGATGAAATTCGGGACATCGGTTCATGATGGCCGGTCGATCGCGCGCAGTCGGTCCGCTAACGTACCGGCGCGGATGCCGATCTGCCGCGTCACTGAAACACCGCTTGCGCCGCCCCCAGCGTCACGACCACGCTGTGGCGGCGACCGTCGTCCACGAGCCGCACCGCCGCTTCGCCGGCGGCGAGCCGCACGCCATCGACCACGAGGCGGGACACGCCGCCGCTGGCGCCGCCCGGATTCTCGACGACGATGTCGTAGTGCGACGCGCCGTGACGCAGCGTGGCCCTAAAGCCCGGCCAGGACAGCGGGATGCACGGTTGAATGGACAGAATGTCGCCATGCCAGCGCAGACCGAGCACGCCTTCGACGCCCGCGCGATAGAGCCAGCCGGCCGAGCCGGTGTACCACGTCCAGCCGCCGCGGCCGACATGCGGCGCGACGGAATATACGTCGGCCGCGACCACGTACGGCTCGACCCGATAGCGATTCGCCCCGCTGCGCGTGCGGCTGCGATTGACCGGATTGAGCAGCGCGAACAGATTCGCGGCGCGATCGCCGTCGCCCATTTGCGCGAACGCGAGCACCGACCACGTGGCCGCATGCGTGTACTGGCCGCCGTTCTCCCGGATGCCCGGCGGATAGCCCTTGATATAACCGGGATCGACCGACGAACGATCGAACGGCGGTGCGAACAGCAGGGCCAGGCCATCGTCGCGGCGGATCAACTGCGCTTCCAGCGCGTCCATTGCCTGCGCGGCGCGCATCGGGTCCGCCGCGCGCGACAGCACGCTCCACGACTGCGCGATCGCGTCGATCGAGCATTCGGCGTTGCCGGCCGAGCCGAGCGGCGTACCGTCGTCGAAGTAGCCGCGCCGATACCATGCGCCGTCCCATCCCGCATCGGCAAGCGCATCGCGCAACGCGGCGGCACGCGTCGACCAGCGCGCCGCCAGGTCGGCCGAGCCGCGCGCCGCGGCGAGCGGGGCGAACGCCGTGAGCGTCGCATGCAGAAACCACCCGAGCCAGACACTTTCACCCCGCCCGGCTTCGCCGACCCGGTTCATGCCGTCGTTCCAGTCGCCCGTGCCGATCAGAGGCAGATCATGCTCGCCGAAATGCGCCAGACAGGACTCCAGCCCGCGCACGCAATGCTCGAACAGCGACGCGCTCGTCTCTGAGATGCGCGGGATGAAGAACGCGTCCTGCTCGTCGGCGGCCAGCGGTCGTCCGTCGATGAACGGAATCGATACATCGAGAATCGCGCGGTCGCCGCTGACGTCGACGTAGTGCGCGACCGCATGGGCGAGCCAGACGCGATCGTCAGAGATTCGCGTGCGTACGCCGCTGCCGCTTTCCGGCAGCCACCAGTGCTGCATGTCGCCCTCCGGAAACTGGCGCGCCGCCGCCCGCAGCAAATGCTCGCGCGTCAGGGCCGGACGGACGGCCGCGAGCGCCATACCGTCCTGCAGCTGGTCGCGAAAGCCGTACGCGCCGCTCGCCTGATAGAAGCCCGCACGCGCCCAGATCCGGCAAGACAGCGTCTGGTACAACAGCCAGCGGTTCAGCATCAGGTCCATCGCGCGATCAGGCGTTTCGACCTGAACGGCGCCGAGCATCTCGTCCCAGAACGCCGTCACGGCGGCGAATATCGTGTCGAGATCCGCCTGACGGTAATGCGCGATCAACTGTCGTGCCGTTGCCGCATCGGCACCTTCGCCGAGCAGCAAGACGATTTCGACGCTGCCGCCGGGTTCGAGATCGACCGTGGTCTGCAACGCGGCACACGGGTCGAGCCCAGCGCCGACGCGGCCCGACAACGGCGACGCGCCGGCCCTGCCCGGAAAACCGGCGGGATCGCTCAGGACGCCATTGCGGCCAATGAACTCGCGCCGGTCCGCGCTCCACGAGGTTTGCAGGCCGCATAAATCGGCGAACGCCACCCTGCCGCGATACACCTGACTCCAGTCGTTGCGGGCAAACAGCGCTCCGGTCGGCTGATCGATCTCGCTCGCGGTGTGCGGCGCCGCGACGCTGCGCGACGCACCCAGCGCCCACTCCGCATAGGTTGCGACGGACAGCCGGCGAGTCCGGTCGGACAGGTTGCGCAAGGTCAGGCGGGAAATCTTGACAGGATCGGCCAGGGGCACGAACTGCAACAACTCGACAGCGACGTCGGCGGCGGAATGCGCAAACCGGCTGTAGCCCTGGCCATGACTCGCCACGAAAGCGGTCGCGCCCGGCGCGTCGTCGCCGATCGAGGCCGCTTGCGGCCCCCAGCGCACGCCGGTCTCGTCGTCGCGGATGTAGAACACTTCGCTCGGCGGATCGGTGACCGGGTCGTTCGACCACGGCGTCAGCGGATGCTCGCGGCTGTTCGTCACCCAGGTATAGCCGCCCCCCTCCGCCGACGTCAGGAAGCCGCACAAGGGATTCGCGACGACGTTGACCCACGGCATCGGCGTGCATTGACCGGGCTGCAGGATCACGACGTATTCGCGGCCGCCACGCGCGAAACCGCCGATTCCGTTGAAGTACTCGAGACCGGCGCCGGCCTGCGCGCCCTTCGGCGGCGCAATCGTGGGCGGCGGCAGCGGCGCGCGCGCGGGATCCGGTCGCGTGGGCAGCGGTGAACCCGCGAGGCGCCGCAACTGGTCCACCAGCCGGCCGTTGCGCGCGGCGAGCACGGCGCGCGCGACCGCCGGAAACAGCGCGCGCGCCGCCGCCGCCATCAGATCCTCGCGCAGCACGAAAATACTGCCGCGCCCGGCTTCGTCCGGCGGCTGCCGGGTCCGCACCAGCCCCTCGAGCGCCGCCTGCAAATCCTGCACGTACGACGCCGCGCGCTCGTTGATGATGACCAGATCGACCTCGAGCCGCTTCATCCGCCAGTACTCGTGCGCGCGGATCAGCTGCCGCACCATCGCGATGTGCTCGATGTCGTCGATCCGCACCAGCAGGATCGGCAGATCGCCCGATACGCCATGCGTCCATAGCGGCGACGCGCCCACGCCGCCCGCCGCCGACACCGCCGCCGCATGGCGCAGCAGCGCGGCGGACCCCGGCCGCATCGACGCATCGCTGTAGAGCATGTATCCGGCCAGTTGCTGGAACAACGCGGCCTCGTCGAGGCTCACCGCGCTATGCCGCAGCTGCACCTGCGCCTGGGTCCACGCGAGCATCGCCGCCCGCGCGAACGATTCGCCGTCGCGATGCTTGTCGACCAGGTCGAGCAGCTGCGCGCGCGAATCCGCTACGATGGTCCAATAGACGATGCTCGCCTTCGCGCCCGGCTCGATGCGCAGCCGCTGCCGCAGCGTGAACGCCGCGTCCAGTACCGCGCCTTCGCAAGCGCCCAGCGCACGCTGTTCGGTCAGCGCAAGCGGCAGGCGAACGCTGCGCCCGCGTCCGATGACGCGCAATCGATCGGTGTCGAATTCTTCCGCGCCGACGGTTTCGCCGGAGGTCACGGCCAGATGCGCGGCCCAAACTTCCGCCTCGTTCGGCGCGCGCTTGCGCCGCGTCGCCAGAATCGCGCCGGACACAGGCACGTACTCGGTTTCGATGAACAGTTTCGAGAATGCGGGATGGGCATGATCGGCGGCGGGCGGAGCGAGCACGATTTCCGCGTAGGACGTGAATTCGATCACGCGTGGCCGGGAGCCGGTATTGGCCACCGACACCCGCCGCACTTCCGCATCGTCCTCGGCGGATACCACTACCTCAAGCGACGTCGTCAAGGTGCCGTCGCGGCGCACGAACTCGGCGCGATCTTCGGTGAACGTCACTTCGTAGCTGTCCGGCACCACGCCGGTGGGTTGCCACGTGGCCGACCAGACCTCGCCGCTCTCGGCGTCGCGCAGATACAGATAGCTACCCCAATCGTCGCGCGTCGCGTCTTCCCGCCAGCGCGTGACGGCCAGATCGTCGCGGCGGCTGTAGCCGGAGCCTGCGGCCGTGAGCATCACGGCGTAGCGGCCGTTGGACAGCAGATGCGTGACGGGCGCGGGATCGTCCGCCGACAGCAGGCGCCGTGCAACGCCGGCGTCGACGCCATGCATCCTGCCGGCGGGGCTCGCGTCGATCCGCGGCCGCCCTGCCGCGACCCGGCCCGGCACCCGTTCTTGCAACAGCAGCTCGGTGGCGCGCACGGCCGGCTCGCCATGGAAGAAGGCGCGAATGCGCCCGCCCAGCAGCGCATTGGCGATCGACACGATCGACATGCCCTGGTGATGCGCCATGAATGCCCGCACGATCGCAACTGGCATGCCTTCCGGCACGCGCGCGGGCGTGTAGTCGAGCGCTTCGTAGAAGCCGAAGCGCCCGCACGCGCCGGCTGCACGCAGCCGCTCGAAGTTGCGCGCGGCGGCGTCCGGCGCGACCATCGCCGCGAGCGCGGTCGCATAGGGCGCGACCACCAGGTTCTGGTCGAGATCGCGCTTGAGCCCCAACTCCGGCACGCCGAAGCTCGAATACTGATAGGTCAGCTCGATGTCGCGCGTGTTGTACGCCGATTCGGACATGCCCCACGGCAGGTGCAGCCCGTCGCCGTAGGCGATCTGGCGACGCACCACCAGGTGATTGGTGCGCGCGAGCAGGCTGCTGTCCGGCGCACGCATCACGAGCGACGGCATCAGGTATTCGAACATCGATCCCGACCACGAGATCAGCGCCGCGCCGTGCCCGATCGGCGTCGCCAGGCGGCCGAGCCGGAACCAGTGCCGCGCCGGGACATCACCCTTCGCGATCGCGACGAAACTCGCGAGGCGCGCCTCCGATGCCAGCAGATCGTAGTTGCCCGGATCGAGCCGTCCGTCGGCCACCGCGTAACCGATCGACAGCAGATTGCGCACCGGGTCGAGCAGAAAGCCGAACTCCATCGCATAGGCCATCTGCAACGCGGTATCGGCCAGCACCTGCAAACGCTTGTTCAACACGTCCGCTTCGTCCGGCGTGCGCGTCGCATCGCGACCATGCCCCTGCACCGCGTGCTCCAGCGCCTGCGCCCAAAACAGCACATCGTCGACGTCGCCGCCCCGCACCCGGCCGACCTCGTCCATCAGCGCGCGCGCGACATCGGCGACTGTCGCGGCGAGGATCGTGATCGCGGACCATTCCGGCGCGGCGCGACCGTCCGGTGCGCCGCCCTCCCCGGTCTGCGCGGCGAGCGTTTCCTCCAGCTCGGTCGCGGCCCGCTCGAATTCGCCATGCAGGGCCGTCCGCGCGTCGCCCTCCCGGCACACGGCGCCGCGCAGCAGCGCGAGCGTATCGCCGATTCCTTCATACGCGGCTTGCCGCCCCACGCCGGCGGGCTGATTCGCCCACGCGCGGCAAGCGTTGCCGAGCGCGATCAGGTGGCCGGCGAGATTGCCGCTGTCGACCGACGACACATACCTCGGCTCGAGGGGCCGCAGATCCCGCGTGTCGTACCAGTTATAGAAATGGCCGCGATGGCGCGACATCAGCCGCATCGTCGCGAGGGTCGCCTCCAGCCGCGCCACCGCGTCCAGCGTGCCGAGCCAGCCGAACTCGCGGGCGCTGACGGCGGACAACAGATACAGCCCTATATTGGTGGGCGAAGTCCGGTGCGCGACGACGGGCTTCGGGTCCTCCTGGAAATTGTCCAGCGGCAGCATCTGATCGTCCGCCGTCACGAACGTCTCGAAATAACGCCAGGTCCGGCGCGCGTCGCGCCGCAGTTGACGCGCATCGTGCGGGGCCACCGGCAGCTCGCCCGCCGACCGTGGTGCGCGGCTCAGCCAATACGCGATCGCCGGCGCGGCAAGCCAGACGAGTACGAACGGCACGGCCAGCCAGCCCGTATGACGATCGAAGCGCCAGCCCGCCATCAGACTGGCAGCCGCGACAAGCAGCGCGAGCGTCACGCCGCCGCGCATTTGCAGATAGGTGGGCGCGAGGGTCCGCCGGTCGCGCGCACCCGCTGCGGCCGCCGTGGTCCATTCGAGCAGATGGCGACGGCTGATCGCCACACGAAACAGCGTACGCGCGATCGCGTCGCCCATCGACCACGCCTGCTGCGGCAACATGACGATCGACAGGCCGAACCGCGTCAACGCGAACCGCAACTCCATCGACCATGCATGGAGCACGCTGCGCGTGGTCATCTTCACGTGCGTGCGCCGCCAGCGCGGCACCAGCCCGCTCAATACAGGCAACAGGAACGGCAGCGCGATCGTCACCAGCACGAAGGCGCTCCAGGCGAGCGATACGGGGAGCGGCAGCATCCATCCGGCCAGTAGCGCGACCAGCATGGCGGGCGCCGTGAGTGTGCGGCGCAGGTTGTCCAGCATCTTCCAGCGGCCGACCGCCGTCAACGGTTCGTGGCCGAACAGCAACCAGGGCAGGAGCTGCCAGTCGCCGCGCGCCCATCGGTGCAGGCGGCTCGCGGCGACGTCGTAGCGGGACGGCGACGCTTCGACAACCTCGATATCCGACGCCAGTCCGGCCCGCGCGAAAATACCTTCGAACAGATCGTGACTGAGCACCGCGTTCTCCGGCACGCGACCGGCGAGCACCGCCTCGAACGCGTCGACGTCGTAGATGCCCTTGCCCGCATAGGATCCTTCGTCGAACAGATCCTGATAGACATCCGATACGGCTGACACGTAAGGATCGATGCCGTGCGCGCTCGACGACACGCGCTGGAACAGCGAACCCTCGTCGCCGCTCGCGAGCGAGGACGTGACGCGCGGCTGAAGGACGCCGTAGCCGCCGACGATGCGCCGGCTCGCCGAATCGAATACCGGCCGGTTGAGCGGATGCGCCATCTTGCCGACCAGGCGGCGCACGGTATCGCGCAGCAACCGCGTATCGGCATCGAGCGTGATCACGTAGCGCACGTCCGGCGGCACGTGCGGCGTCCGGCCGGCCGCCGCGATGAACGTCGTGTCCGATGCGCCGCGCAGCAATCGATTCAGCTCGTGCAGCTTGCCGCGCTTGCGCTCCCAGCCCATCCAGCACCGTTCGCCGTCGTTCCATACGCGCTTGCGGTGCAGCAGCAGGAAGCGCTCGCCTTCGCCCGGCGCAGCCGGATAAAGGCGATTCAACCGGTCGATGCCCTCCGTCGCGGATGCCAGCAACCTGTCGTCGCTGTCGGCGTGTGGCGTGGACGCGTCCATCCAGTCGGAGAGCAAAGCGAAGTAAAGCGCGCCGTTGGGGCTCGCCAGATGATGAATTTCCAGTTGCTCGATCTGCTCGCCGAGCACAGCTTCCGTTGTCAGCAGCACCGGCACGGCGACCATCGTGCGCAGGTCCGGCGGAATGCCGTCGAGCAATGCGAGGCCGGGCAGGATCTTCGCGCCGACATCGCGCATCACGCCGCGATTGACGAGCGCGACCGCGGCATCCAGCGCGGGTAGCAGGCCGGCGACGCCGAGCCAGATCAGCCAGTGACCGGGCGGTTCGACACGCGTGAGCCACGCCAGCATGCCCGCCAGCAGCAGCGCGACGATCAGCCCGATCCGGCCGAGATAACCGCCGAGACCGGCGTGGCGTGTCAGGCGCCGCAGCCACAACGCGACGGGCGGCCGATAGCCGATCTCCGCTTCGAGCGCGGCGCGGCCGTTCGCCAGCAGGTAGTAACCGGGATCCGTCTCGGCGGCCGGCCCGCAGCCTGCACCCTGCGCCGCCGCATCGGCGACGACGCGGCGGGCAATCTCGAGCTCGCTGACGGGTGCGCCGCGGGCCAGCGCTTCAACCGCGTCGCGATACAGGTTGCGCGTGGGGAAATCCATCTCCGCGAAGCCTGGGTGGCTGCGCAGTACCTGATCGACCAGGCTGATGCGCTCGAACAGATCGGTCCAGTCCACCTCCGAAATCAGCCGCATGCTGGTGATCACGTTGCGCACGGTCAGGCTGGCGGCGCCCTGCTGATGGTTGACGGACGCGACAATCTGGTCCGGCGTCGCGCCGCGCGCCGCCAGGTGCCGATGCAGCCACGCCAGTGCCGGCGCGACGGCCGGATCGGGATCGTGCAGCCGCTGAATCAGCTGCACCGCGAACGCATCGTGCAATACGGCCTGCTCGTAATTGGCGACGAGCGGCTCCGCCGCGACCCGCGCCTGGCCGCCCTCGCCGAGCAGGCGATCCGCGAGCGCGTCGGCGTCGAGTCTCGCGCGCCGGTCGTCGATGATCTGATCCGCGAGCCGTCGCAGGTTCTCGATCAGCACGATCCGCAGCGTGATCGCCACCGCCCACAGTTCGCCGATCGTCAACGGTTCCACGGCCTGATAGGCAAGCATGAAACGACATAGCGCATCGGGATCGAAACGGCTGTCGGTATGGGCGACGAAGGCCCAGTTGATCTCGAACACGCGCGGATAACCGGCGAACGGGCCGTTGCCGAGTTTGGGCAGTTGCCGGTAATAACGCGGGGAGAGATCATCCCGGATCTGCCGCACCTGTTCCGCGACAAGATAGTAGTTGTCGAGCAACCACTCCGCCGCAGGCGTGATTTCTTCGCCGCGTGCGTCTGCGGCCGCCGTGTTCCGGTAGGCCTTCAGCAGATGATCCGCGTTGTCCTTCAGCCGCGTGGCGAGCGACGGGCCCGCTGCCACACCGGGCAGCACCTTCTGCGCGCGAGCCAGGCTGCCCGCATGCTGCGCCAGTCGCTCCTCGCCGAAGAACTCCTCGCGAATCGGCCGGGCATTGCTCCATGGCGATGTCCGGCGTCGCGACACACGCGCAACGTGAATCTTCAAGGCGCTTCCTCCCCCATCGCCGCACCATCCGCAGCGGCTTCATGCCCGGCACACCCGGGCCGTCAGGCCGCTTCCGACAGCGATTTCGCGATGGGTTCGCACCGCAACGCTCCGTGCTGCGCGGATCGGACGGCTGCGTTCTCGCACGCCAGCGACACGAAGGCATCGCGAGTCGTATGCAGCGCGTTCGCCGTCCGATCGATGTCGTGCACGATGCGCTTTGGCAAGCACAGCTCGATGCGCACCGAACTCGACGTCATCCGGCTCAGGTCCAGATCGATGAACCGCCAGATCCCGTCCCCGGCATCAACTTCCGACGCCTGCAATACCGACATGTCCGTGGTCGGTGGCGGAACGAGACGCGCGGAGCGGTCGTAGCGGGCCATGACCCGTTGCTCGGCGGCCGCTTGCAGCTCGCCATACGAGTCGCCCTCCACACCGACCTCGGGGAAATCCGGAAGCGCGCCGCGATAGCGGGGCTGCCCATGCTGCGTGATGTAGATCGGATATTTCATGAACCGCTCCCGGCTGAAGAACGTGACGAACGTCATCGTGCATCGCGCAGGCTCGTCGAGTCGGTACGCTGAAGAACAGTCTCCGGGAAGCGTTTCGTGGTGCGCTGCACGTCGTTCACACACCGGATCGCCCGATATTTCGCTATCCGGTCACGCAAGCGCAGCGCGCGCGATCGAGGTACGGCACCGTACCGATCGGCATGGCGATAGGGCGCACGCTCGCATCAGGGCTTCTGCCCCTGTTGCCAGAACGCCCAAGACGACCCGAGATGCAGTGCGCCTCATCGCTCATGCGCCAGGTTGTCGTCACCGAAACGGAGCGTCACCATGAATCCCATCACACTCGTGTTATCTGCCGCGTTCGTCCTCGCGGCATTCGCCATCGGCGCGTGGGGCCACCTGTATCTTGCGGCCCCCCTTTTCATCGTCGCGGTCCTGATCGCACTGTCCGTGCGGGTCGCCAACGTCTGGGAGAAGTTCGTGATCCTGCGGATTGGCAAGCTGCAAAGCGTCAAGGGTGCCGGTTTTTTCATGATCATTCCAATCCTGGACAATGTTGTCGCGATCATCGACGAACGCATTCAAACCACCGCCTTCAACGCCGAACAAGCGCTGACCAAGGACACCGTGCCCGTCAACGTCGACGCCGTGATTTTCTGGCACGTCCATGACGCGCAGAAAGCCGCGCTCGCCATCACCGACTACCGGCAAGCAATCGACCGCGTTGCGCAAACCTCGCTGCGGGAAATGATCGGGGCATCGATGCTGGCTGCCTTGTTGTCGGATCGCAAGGCGGCCGACATGCACCTGCGCGACGAGATCGGCAGAAAGACCGTGGATTGGGGCGTGACCGTCCGCTCGGTCGAGACCCGCGATGTTGCGATCCCAGTCGCGCTGCAGGATTCGATGTCGCGCCAGGCGCAAGCCGAGCGCGAAAAGCAGGCACGGGTGATCCTCGGCTCGGCGGAGGCCGAGATCGCGACCAAGTTCGTCGAAGCGGCGCAGGTCTACGAAAATCATCCAGGTGCGCTTCAGTTGCGAGCGATGAACATCATCTACGAAACGACGAAGGAACGCGGCGCGACGATCCTGATCCCCAGTGCGATGGTTGACAGCCTGAATCCCGTGCTCGCGCTTGCGATTGCCGGGTATGACGCGGCGGGCGCCGCGCCGGCGCCTGCGCTCAAGACAGCAGCGTGATCGCTAGCTCGTATTCACTCCCCCGCGACGCCTTGCGCAGATCGCCCGAACATTGCTAGAGCGGGGGGTAACCCCACACGATTTGATGATGAGACTGTTGCGAATACTCCACCGTGGGCAGGAGGCGGAAATTGCTTCATCACATTACAACGCGGGGTTGGTCGCGGCAGGGGTGAGTCCCCCTCTCATTCGAGGTCGGCCGTGGATCCTCACATAGCATCGATTGATGACCGCCATGAACATATCGTTGCAAGAAGATAGTGGCCGCGTTCACCTCACAAAGGCTGATCGTCGAATAGCAACTGGTTCGTCACCGAGACGATGCCGTTGACGCGCCAGGCGACTGTTGCTACGAAATTCGCCTCGTTCGCGTCGGCAACCGAGCCGACAAGCGTTGCGATGACGGTGCATCACCTTGCGGGCGACCCACACGCCCTTTTCCGCGCCTTCATTTCTTGTTACTCGTTGGTTGGATGGTATGTCTGTAGCCCGCTGGCTTGAAAAACAGACAGCAACCATTTGATTTTAAACAAATATTTAGAGGCGGCGGGGCGCAACCCCGCATGCAGTCCAGATCGCTCTAACCGGAAAATTGCACGGAGATCAAGAGTACCCCTAACACCGAGTTTTGCGAATATTTCGCGATGCCCGAAAATCGCACGGATTATCGAATCAAATTCGATGCCCATGGCCGCGGCACGGCCATCATGGAATCAGCATGACTTTTTTGCGGTCCGCGACGTCCTGGATGACCTTAAACCTGTCCAGCTCGCGCATCGTCATCGTGATCCGTTCCAGCCATCGCAGCCTCCGGCGCTGGATTCCCAGCGGCCGATCAGCTTACGATGGGTCGAAAAGCGGACATTTCAATCTAGCCACTACACAATCAAAAAATGATCATCAGCATTATGTAAAATTTGAAGAACACCCGTCCAAACATGTTTTTTCGAGACGCAAACAGATCAGCATCGCTCCGAATGCCCAGTTTCGAAAAGCCGATTGCATTTGCGCGCTAATCGTGCTCGGGCTGCGGGAGAACTTGGACGCGATGTCGGACACCGACACGTCGGCGAGATATCAGCGCAGCATCCCTGTTCGCCACCTTCGTATTGGTCACGCGCGGGTTGGGCGTGGCACTTGAGTCCATTTGCGCGGCCAGTTCCGCGCTGAAGCAAGGAAAGCCCTCTGCCACAACGCGGACCGCATGCGTCAGCTTGCCGGGATCCTCGCTCTTGCCGAAGAAGCCCGGCGCCCCAGCGGGCATTGTCATTTGCGCCGTTGCCCCCGGGCGAGACCATCATCGCCCGGAGCGCACATGTCTACGAAGTCACGCTGGCGCTGGGTTCGAGCGCAGAGTGGCTTTCCTCTGCCCCGGGCTGGATCTTGAACCAGATCGAGTACATAGCTGGCAGAAACACCAACGTCAGTATCGTTCCGGCGAAAGTTCCTCCGATCAGCGTATAAGCCAGCGTGCCCCAGAACACGGAATGGGTCAGCGGAATGAACGCAAGCATCGCGGCAACCGCAGTCAGGATCACGGGCCTCGAGCGCTGCAGGGTGGCCTCCACTACCGCATCGAACGGCGCCATGCCCGCACGCGTGTTCTCTTCGATCTGGCCGATCAGGATCAGCGTGTTGCGCATCAGGATGCCGGAGAGCGCAATGAGCCCCACCAATGCGTTGATGCCGAAGGGCTGATTGAACAGCAGGAGTGTCGGCACCACGCCGATCAAACCCAGCGGACTGGTCGCGAACACCATCATGGTCGCGGCAATCGAGCGCGTCTGGAAAATGATGATGAGCAGCGTCAGCGCAATCATGATCGGGAACAGCGGCGCGAGCGCATTGGTCGCCTTGTTGGCCTCCTCGATGGAGCCGGCCTCCTCGATCCGGTAGCCGCCCGGCAGCTTCGCGATGATGGGCTGCAATTGCGCGAGCATCGCGGTCGACACGTCGGGCGGTTGCAATCCTTCGGCGATATCGCCACGCACGGTAATCGTCGGCGTTCGATCGCGACGGCGCAGGATCGGATCCTCCATGCGGATGTCGACCTTGCCGACCTGCGAGAGCGGCACCCGCTGCCCTGCGTTACCGATCAGCGTGAATCCCTCGATCCGTTGCGGGTCGAGCCGGGTGTCTCCCGCCGAACGCGCGACCAGCTCCACCGAACGAATGTCCTCGCGCACGTGCGTGACGGGAATTCCGGTCAGCAGGAATTGCAGTTGCTGCGCGACCGAGCTGGACGTCAGCCCGAACGACCCGAGACGATTTTGATCGAGCGTGAAATGCACGGTGGGAACACGCGGCCCCCAGTCGGCGTTCACCGTTCGCATCATCGGGCTGGCCTTCATGGTCCGCTCGACCTGCGCGGCGATGGTGCGCAACGTCCCCGCGTCCGGGCCCATGACCCTGAACGCAACGGGGTAAGGCGAGTAAGGGCCGAACACCAGCTGCGTGACGCGAACCTGCGCCCCGGGCACCAATCCTTCGGCGACGACCTTGCGCAGACGGAATTTGAGCGCTTCCCGCTGGTGCTCATCGCTCGTGCGGATCACGATCTTCGAGAAGGACGAATCCGGCAACTCCGGAGACATGGCCAGATAAAAGCGCGGCGCGCCCTGCCCGATGTATGAGGTCACGATCTGCGCTTCCGGCTGCTTCGCGAGCCACGCCTCGACCTTTTCCGTTGCCGACGCGGTCTGCTCGATCGACGTCCCATAGGGCATCTGCACTTCGACGAGCACTTCCGGGCGATCGGACGTCGGGAAGAACTGCTTCTTCACCAGTCCCATGCCCATCACGGCAACCACGAACGATGCCACCACGATCCCGGCGACCATCCACTTGCGTCCGATCACGCGTCCGAGGAAACGGCGAAAGCGCTGGTAGCTCCGCGTGTTGTAGATCGCTTCGTGGCCGCCTTCGATCACGGCAATGTCGGGTAACAGCTTGACGCCGAGGTACGGTGTGAAGACGACGGCCACGACCCACGACGTGATCAGCGCGATGCCGACGATCCAGAACATGTTGCTCGTGTATTCGCCGGCCGTCGAGCGCGCGAAGCCGTTCGGCATGAAGCCGACCGCCGTGACCAGCGTGCCCGACAGCATCGGCGCGGCCGTATGGCTCCACGCGTAAGCCGACGCCTGGACGCGGTTGTAGCCCTCCTCCATTTTCACGACCATCATTTCGATGGCGATGATCGCGTCGTCGACGAGCAGGCCCAGCGCGAGAATCAGCGAACCGAGCGTGATGCGGTCGAAGCTCTTGCCCGTGGCGGCCATCACGACGAAGACCCCCGCGAGCGTCAGCGGCACTGCCGCCGACACGACGATGCCGACGCGCCATCCCATGCTCGCGAAGCTCACGACCATCACCACGAGCAGCGCGACGAAGAACTTGACCATGAATTCGTCGACGGCCGAATGGATATTGACGGCCTGGTCGGTCACCTTCGTGAGGCTCATGCCCAGCGGCATCCCGGCATTGATCGATGCGACCTCCGCGTCGAGCGCGTTGCCGAGGTTGAGCCCGTTCCAGCCGTCCCGCATCACGACGCCGAGCAGCAACGCCGGTTCGCCGTTGTTGCGAATCTGGAACGTGGCCGGGTCTTCGTACCCGCGTTCGACGGTCGCCACGTCGGAGAGCTTCAACGTGCGGCCCTGAACGACGATCGGCGTGTCACGAATGGTCTGCAGCTTGTCGAACGCGCCTTCGACACGAATGAAGACCTGCGCGCCCGCCGTATCGATCGAACCGGCCGGCGTCAGAACGTTCTGGTTGTTCAACGCGGCAAAGATCTCCTGGGGCGTCACGCCGAGTGTCGCGAGCCGGTCGTGCGAAAACGAGACATAGATCCGTTCCGCCTGCTCGCCGATGATGTTCACCTTCTTGACGCCCGGCACATGAAGAAGCCGCTGGCGCAATCCCTCGGCGTCGCGCACCAGCACTCGTTGCGGCTCGCCTTTTGCCTTGAGCGCGAAAAGCGCGAACGTTACGTCGGAGTACTCATCGTTGACGAGCGGGCCGATTACGCCGGGCGGCAGGTTGCCCGCTTCGTCATGCAGCTTCTTGCGCGCCTGATAGAACTCCTCGGGCACGTCCGCGGGCGGCGTACTGTCGAGCAAGGTCACCGTGGTGAAGGCCAACCCCGGACGCGTATAGGTCTCCGTCCGGTCGTACCAGCGCAGTTCCTGCATGCGCTTTTCGAGCGGCTCGGCCACCTGGTCCTGCATTTCCTGTGCGGTCGCGCCGGGCCATGCCGTAATGACCGTCATCGACTTGACGGTAAAGGGCGGATCTTCGGCCCGCCCCAGTTTCAGGAAGGCAACCACGCCGGCGATCGAGATCAGGATGATCAGAAACAGCGTGACCGAGCGCTCCCGCACCGCGAGCGCCGACAAGTTGAAACCGCTCATTGCGCCGCTCCTTGCGCGGAGACGGATGCCGCGATCATCTTGTCGTTGGCGAGACGCACATGCTCTCCGTCGTGCAACAACTGGGCACCGAGCGCGACGACCTGGTCGCCGTCGCGAAGGTCGCCCGTTACCGTCGCACTGTCGTCGCTCAATGCGGTGACACGCACCTTGCGCCAGGTCACGCGCGACTGGGCCCGGTCGACCGTCCAGACGCCGGTGCCCGTGCCCGGATCGAACACGGCGCCGACCGGGACCACCATGCCGGCGGGTGCGTGGCCGGCATCGCCGGCGAGATCGAGCGTCACGGTCGCGCCGAGCGGCGCATTCGACAGCGCGCCCTGGAGGACGTACCGCGCCTCGTAGGTCCGTGTCAGCCGATCGGCGGAGTCGGAGAGCTGACGCAGGACGGCGGGAACAGGCTTCTGGGCCGCGCCGTACAGCGTCGCCTCGGCAATCGAGCCGGATGCGGGACGCAGCGTCTCGGGAAGCTGGACGACGGCTTCGCGGGGGCCGGCATGCGCGAGCCGCACGACGATTTGTCCCGGCGCGACGACCTGGCCGGGCTCCGCCAGCGTCTCGACCACCACGCCGTCGGCGTCCGCCATGACGACGGCGTATCCGGACGCATTGTTGGCGAGCACGGCCTGCGCCTGCGCCGCGACGAGCTGGGCCTTGGCGGAGTCCGCGGCCGCCTTGAGCTGGTCATAGGTCGATGCCGAAACCGCGCCTGCCGCGACGAGATCCCGATAGCGCGCCTCGTCAGCGGCCGTCTGCGTCGCGCGCGCCTGCGCGGCATCCACGAGCTTCTGCTGTGCACGGGCCTGCAGCCCCAGATCGATCGGATCGATGCGCATCAGCGGCTGGCCGCGCTTGACCGTCTGGCCCGCGTCGACCAGCCGCTCGATGACCTTGCCCTGAACCCGGAAACCGAGATCGCTCTGAACGCGGGCGCCCACGACACCCGAAAACGATCGGCTCGCTCCCGCCGCGCCGTGAACGGCGCTCGTACGCACAAGTGGCGCCTCGGTACGCGGATCAGCGGCCGGATGCTCGCCGCATGCCGCGAGCGCAAGCGAAGCCACGCCCAATGTGTAGACAAAATGATGGCGCCGGAACATGAGGTCCCCTCTCGCAAAGAACAGGAGCCCTCATTCTGATACCGGTGACCAATTCAGTCAACAGTCACAACGAGATTCATGGAGCGAGACTTCTGAGTACCAGGTTCGCAAGTTGGGTCGTCGCCTCTTCCGCACCCTCGAGGTTGTACTGGAGCAGCAGCGGATTGAAATAGGGTTTCATCACCAGGAAGATCGCGTTCACCGCCTCGTCCTGCGGGGTCTTGCGTTCGAATTCGCCGGTTTCGCGCCCGAGCCGCAGGATCTCGGCGACGAGTTGCCGGATCTGGTCCTCATAACCCTGGACCGATGGCCAGGGTGATGCGGCCGACACGGCGGCGATGTCGTACAGCTTGCGATCCTGGAAGAAGAGGTCGCTTCCGGATGAAAGCAAGGTCTTGAACATACGGCGAAATTTTTCCGTCGCACTGTGTACGCCGTCGATGTTTTCCCTGACGGCGGTGATCATCGCGGCGAGGCGATTCGCGCAGATGACTTGACCGATCGCCTGTTTGGAATCGAAGAATTTGTAGATATAGGCTTTTGAAAACCCGATTTCCTTCGCAAGGTCGGAAACGGTGGTCTTTTCGTAGCCGTAGCGGCTGAAGTATTCCGTTGCGGCGTCGACGATCTGGGCGCGAACTTCGTGGTCCGAGGGGCCGCGGGACGGGGAGGCGGAGGGAGTCGGTTTGTTCATGTCTCAAGCTTAGCCCCTCACTCGCGAGTTGACAACGCGTGACCATATTGTATATTGGTCACAACATCCGCTCACCGTTGCGCTCCCGAAATGATCATGCCCCTGCACCGTTCACTTGTTCTCCTGACCAGCGTCGCCGCCCTCTCGGCGTGCGCCGTGGGTCCCGACTACCACCGCCCGGATGCGCCGCTGGCGCAGCACTACATGACCCAGCCGCCCGCCGGCACGGCAAAGGCTCCGGTTGCCGATCTGCCCGCGTGGTGGGAAAGCTTCAACGACCCGCTGCTCACGCGTTACGTTTCGCGGGCGCTGGCGCAGAACCTGGACCTGGCCCAGGCCGTTGCGCAAATTACTCAGGCGCGTGCGCGCCTCGGCACGGCCAACGCGGCGCTTCTTCCGTCGGCCTCGGTTTCCGCGTCGGCCGCACGCGCCTATCAGTCCGTCGACACGCCGCTGGGACAATTGCTCAATGCCACGCCGGGTTACTCGCGCTGGGGCACCGAGTACGAAACCAACCTGGAGGCCGGTTGGGAGATCGACATCTTCGGCGGTCTGCGCCGTCAGCGTGAAGCCGCGCTCGCCGATTACTCGGCGACGCAGGCGGCGGCAGTCGCCACCCGCCTTGCCGTCGCGGCCCAGACCGCGGACATCTACGTCACGATCCGGGGGCTCCAGGCCCGTCTGGACATCGCGACCCGGCAGGTGCAGACGCAGCAGGCGCTGCTCTCGGACGTGAAACTCCTGTATTCGAAAGGCGCGGCGGCCGACTATCAGGTTCAGCAGGCGCAGGGTGCGCTCGACCAGGTTCAGGCCGGCGTGCCCGTCCTGCTTGCGGCGCTCGATGCAGCGTCGAACGCCCTCGATGTGATGCTCGGCTCCCCTCCCGGCACGCACCGCGCGGAGCTGAGCCCGCCGTCCCTGATCCCCGTTGCGCCGTCGCTCGCGGAAATGGGCACGCCGGCCGATCTGCTGCAAAGACGTCCCGACCTGATCGCCGCCGAACGTCACCTCGCTGCGGCCAATGCGCGCATTGGCGCCGCGATCGGCGAGTACTACCCGACGGTCTCGCTGAACGCCTTCCTCGGCAGCGCGACCTCCGCCGCCACCGGCACGTTGTTCTCGGGCGGCGCCAACCAGGCGGCCGGCCTCGTCGGGCTGCGCTGGCGCCTGTTCGATTTCGTGCGCATCGGCGCCGATGTCGAAGCGGCGAAAGGCGCCGACGCGCAAGCGCTCGCGGCCTATCGGCAGGCCGTGCTCCGCGCGTCCGAGGACGTCGAAAACTCGCTCTCGTCATTGGTGAACCGACAGGCGCAGGCGGCCACGCTGTCGCATGCCGAGTCGTCGTTTTCCCGCGCCAAGGATGCGTCGATGACCGCGTACCGCAGCGGTGCGGCGAGTTTCATCGACGTATTGCACGCCAACGAGACGCTGCTCCAGGCCGCCGACGCGCGTGCGCAAGCACAAACGGAATCCGCGCGTGCGGCGATCTCGACGTTCAAGGCACTCGGCGGCGGCTGGGATCCGGCATCGCACGTCGGGCAGACGTCGCTGACTTCACGCTGACGAAGCCGCCCAGCATTGGCGCGCGCAACGAAACCCGCGCACTTTCCGGGTTCGCGCGAGTGCGAAACGAGCCATTTGCGGTGCGCGTCGCGCCCGCAATCGGACAGCGTCTCGCGCGTCACAACACCCATCGCGCGGCCGTCATCGAATTGCGCTAAATTGGGCCAGATTTCGTTTGAACACGCCGTCGGGTAAAGGCACACCACGCCCGACCGGGCGCACTCCAGGGCGCGATGAATGAACGACAAGGATCCTGTCGATTTCGGGCAACCCGTTGCAGACGACACGCTCGCCAGACGGTTTCTCCTGCGAGACGCGCCCACCGTAAGGGCCGGCGTTTTCTCCCACGGGCAACCGATCTCGTTCACCCGGTTGATCAACCCGCGGCCTCAACCGGGGCGCTCGCTCACGCCGCAACCGGAGGAAGCCTTCGTCTTCCAGATGCCGCTGATACTCGGCCCCGATCCCGGCCTCCGTTATTCAAGCGGCAACCTCGATGCTTCCGCATCGTGCAGTCCTGGCAGCTGTTATCTGCTCGACCTGCGCGCGAGCCCGACGCGCCGTCTCGACATGCCGTTCGATACCATGCGGCTCTATCTGGCCCAGGGTGCGATCGAGGAGTTCACCGATCAAAAGCGGCGCCGGCGCATAGGAGGACTCGTGCAGCCGCATCTCGGCGCCAGCGACCCGGTGCTGTTCAGTCTGTCGCATACGCTGCAGACGGTCCTGCAGCAGCCCGACCTGACGAGTGCGTTGTTCATCGATTACCTCGCGCTGGCGTTTTGCGAACACGTCGTCACACGCTATGGCCGAGCCGATCCGGTGCTCCGGCCACGCCGCTCCGGAATCGCTCCTTGGCAGATGCGGCGCATCGAGGATTATTTCGCGTCCCACCTGCACGACAATCCGTCGATCGCCGATCTCGCACGCGAGTGCAATCTCTCCACCAGCTACTTCGGCGAAGCCTTCAAGCAGACCACCGGCAGCACGCCCCATCAGTGGCTGCTCAAGCGCCGTATCGAGCGCGCGAAATCGCTGTTGCGGGAAACCGATGCGAGCCTGGCCAGCATCGCATCGGACTGCGGATTTTTCGACCAGAGTCATTTTTCGCGCGTGTTCTCGCGTCTCGAGGGATGCGGGCCGAAAGACTGGGCGCAGCGGAACCGATAGCACCGGACAGGTGCAAACGTCACGGGCGGCGCATGTGTGTCAGCTCGATCCGCCGCCTCCTGATCCGAATTCAGCCACTGCCCCCCCCCGGTATTCGACGGTCGCCCGCGAATCGTCCAACGAATCGTTGTTTTATACAAGATCGCGCGGTCACCCCGCAGGTACGCTTCTCTCACATCGACTCGTCGATGCCTCCGCGGCTCGTCACTCGTTGAACGGGTGGCCATCGCGGTCCGGCCGTTTCATTTCGGCGCACCTGCCGAGATAGCACGTTGATTTGCCCGTCAAGCCTCGCGCGGCCGCCAGCCCGGAACGGCATGGCGCTGCGCCGGTCCGCCCAACCCTCCTGGAGTCGACGCATGAAGAATCGCGATACGTCTACGCGTCTTGATCACGCAACGGGTGCACCCGTTGCCGACAATCTGAACATCGAAACGGCCGGCCCGCGCGGTCCCGCGCTGCTGCAGGATATCTGGCTGATCGAGAAACTCGCGCACTTCGACCGCGAGGTCATTCCCGAACGACGCATGCACGCCAAAGGATCGGGCGCGCACGGCGTATTCACGGTGACGCACGACATCACGCGCTACACCAAGGCGAAACTCTTTTCGGAAATCGGCAAGGCAACGCCGGTATTCATGCGCTTTTCGACCGTCGCCGGCGAGCGCGGCGCCGCGGATGCCGAGCGCGACATCCGCGGCTTCGCGGTGAAGTTCTATACGGAAGAAGGGAACTGGGACATCGTGGGCAACAACACGCCCGTGTTCTTTTTCCGTGACCCGCTGCGTTTTCCCGATCTCAACCACGCGATCAAGCGCGACCCGCGCACGGGACTGCGCAGCGCAAACAGCAACTGGGACTTCTGGACGCTCCTGCCGGAAGCGCTTCACCAGGTCACGATCGTCATGAGCGACAGGGGCATACCGCGCAGCTATCGCCACATGCATGGATTCGGTAGCCATACGTTCAGCCTCGTCGATGCCGACAATCGGCGGACGTGGGTGAAATTCCACTTCCGTACGCAGCAAGGCATCGCGAATCTGACCGACGGCGAAGCCGAACAGCTCGTGGGCAAGGATCGCGAAACGCATGGCCGCGACCTTTACGAAAGCATCGAACGCGGCGACTTCCCGCGCTGGACTCTCTTCATTCAGGTGATGAACGACGACGAGGCCAGGGCACTGCCGTTCAACCCGTTCGACCTGACCAAGGTCTGGCCGAAAAGCGATTTCCCGTTGATCGAGGCAGGCGTGCTCGAATTGAACCGCAACCCGGGCAACTACTTCGCCGAGGTCGAGCAGGCGGCGTTTTCGCCCGCGAACGTCGTGCCCGGCATCGGCTTTTCGCCGGACAAGATGCTGCAGGCGCGGCTGTTCTCTTATGGCGACACGCAACGTTATCGGCTGGGCGTGAACTTCAATCACATTCCCGTCAATGCGCCGAAGTGCCCCTTCCACAGCTACCATCGCGATGGCGCCATGCGCACCGACGACAACCTCGGCGGCACACCGTCCTACTACCCGAATAGTTCCGGCGAGTGGGAAGTGCGGCCCGATCTTCACGAGCCGCCGCTGCGGATCGAAGGCGACGCCGCACATTGGGACCACCGCGTGGACGTCGATCACTTCGCGCAGCCCGGGAATCTGTTTCGCCTGATGAGCCAGGCGCAACAACACTTGCTGTTCGATAACACCGCTCGCCAGATGGCCTCCGTCCACGCGCATATCCAGGAGCGCCACATCCTCAATTGCGCGAAGGCCGACCCCGAGTACGGCGCGGGCGTTCGCGAGGCGCTGGCAAGAATCGGGGCAACGACTGCGACGAAGTAGCCGGCCATTCGCGTGCGGCGTCCGCCACGACGCCAGCGTCCGCTCACATTTCGATGGAGAACCGTCATGTCGCAGGTCATTCAGGATGTCGCCGTGCCCGACAGTCAGCTTGCGCGGGAAATTACCGAGTTCGTGCGCGACACGTCCACCCCGCTGCTCTTTCATCATTCGAGCCGCGTCTATTTGTTCGGCGCCCTGGAGGGCGCGCGCCGCGGCCTGAAATTCGATCCGGAACTGTTGTACGCGGGCGCCATGTTCCATGACATCGGCCTCACCGGCGCGTACAGCAGCGCCACCGAGCGCTTCGAAGTCGACGGAGCCAATGCGGCCCGCGAGTTTCTCTCGGGCCGGGGCATCACCGCGGCCGACATCGATCTCGTCTGGACGGCCATTGCGCTGCATACCACGCCCGGCATTCCGCGCCATATGCACCCGGTTGTCGCACTGGTGACCGCCGGGGTCGAGATGGATGTGCTCGGACTTTCGTACCACGCGTTCTCGCACGAGGAACGCGAAGCCGTCACGCATGCGCATCCGCGCCCGCCGCACTTCAAGGAAGAGATCATTCAGGCGTTCTACAACGGCATCAAGCACAAACCGGAGACCACGTTCGGCAACGTGAAAGCCGACGTGATCGCCGACAAGGAGCCTCATTTCCATCGGGGAGACTTCTGTTCCGTCATCCGCAATTCGGCATGGCCGGGTTGACGATGCCGTGTCCCGCGCATCGATGCCCGGCCAGTCGCGCCGCGCCAACCGATCGCGACCGCATGCAGGTCCGCATAGGCAGAAAACACCGGCGATCGCATCGTGCGAGACGGCAGGCCGGTGTCCATCAACGGAATCATTCACACTGAGGTGAACATCATGGGCAAGCTTGCAGGGAAAGTGGCCGTTGTAACCGGTGCGTCGAAGGGTATCGGCGCCGCCATCGCCAAGGCGCTCGCGGCAGAGGGCGCGTCGGTCGTCGTGAACTACGCAAGCAGCAAGGCCGGCGCGGACGACGTCGTGTCCGCCATCACCACGGCCGGTGGGAAAGCCGTTGCCGTGGGCGGCGACGTGTCGAAGGCGGCCGACGCGAAAGGCATCGTCGATGCGGCGATCGAAACGTACGGCCGCCTCGACATCCTCGTCAACAACTCGGGCGTCTACGAGTTCGCGCCGATCGAAGCATTCGCGGAAGCGCAATACCGCAGGCAGTTCGACATCAACGTGCTCGGGGTCCTGCTCACGACACAGGCCGCCGTCCAGCACCTCGGCGAAGGCGCCAGCATCATCAATGTCAGCTCGGTCGTCTCGACGCTCACACCGGCGACGACCGCCGTCTACAGCGGCACGAAAGGCGCGGTGGATTCCATCACTGGCGCACTCGCACGTGAACTCGGGCCACGAGGAATTCGCGTGAACACGATCAATCCGGGCGTGATCGTGACCGAAGGCGCGCAAAGCGCCGGGGTGATCGGATCGGAGTTCGAGCATTCGGCGGTCAGCCAGACGCCACTCGGGCGCGTGGGCAGACCGGACGACGTCGCATCGATTGCGGTTTTCCTCGCTTCCGACGACGCAAAGTGGCTGACGGGCGAGCACATCGTCGCCAGTGGCGGCATGCGCTGACGCAGGTTCGCGAAACCGCGGGCGTACCGTCGGCCTCGACATCGACAAACAGAAAGGTGACGGTCGTTCCGGATCGCCCGCGGTTCAGCGGGTTGCCGCGTGAGTCTGCCAACGATACGGTTTGGTAACCGGCACACTTTCCGGCTAACCCCGGCCGCCCCCTACACCCTCCCCGCCAAATGAAACCGCGACGCCGGATGCCACAACCGCACCGACGTCGCGACCTGTTCACCGACCCAGGTCCGCCGCCGGAGCAACAAGCACGGCTCGCCGATTTCCATCACCAGGTGCCGGCGCACCTGCGCATCGGGCTTCTGCGCATAGATCCGGAACTCCGCGCGCTGGATCGGCGCGAGCCGCACCATATAGTGATTCGGCGTCTCGACCGTGAAGTCCTGTTCCAGATACGCGGGAAACAGCGCCGGGTTCACGTAGCGATCCTCGAACTGGATCGGCTCGTCGTCCTCGTAATGCACGATACGCGAATGAAACACCGGCCCCGAGCGCAGCCCGAGCGCTTCGATCGCCTCCGTATCGTCGCTGCTTTCGAGCAGCAGCACGCGCCCGCTATGCCGATGGCCGCGCTCCGCGATCTCGTCCGCGATGTTGCGGATCTCCAGCACCGTCGATTCGTAATGCCGCCGTTCGACGAACGTGCCCGCGCCCTGGATGCGGGTCAGCACGCGCTCGGCGGTCAGCTCGCGCAGTGCACGCGACACCGTCATCCGCGCGACGCCGAACTCCTTGACCAGTTCGGCTTCGGTCGGAATCGCCCCGCCGGGTTTCCAGTCGCCTTTCGCGATCCGCTCGACGACGTAGCGCTTGATCTGCTGGTAGGCCGGCAGCGCGCGCGCCGGCACGTCGTCGCCCGACGCGACCGCCAGCCCGGCGGAAAGGTGTCGTTCCGTATGGTTCATGCGCCCTCGCCCGAATGATTGTTAGATATCCAGATAACCCGCCACCGCCCCCCGTCGCCCGACGTCACAGCACCGGCGGCGGCATCCCTGCGACGATGCCGGTCGCGATCGCGATGTCGTCCGCGAGCGGCCGGTCGTCCTGGTACGCGGGCACGCGTTCGCGCACGTGCCGCCACAACGTATCGGTGGGCGCGGCCCGCGCCGCGCCGTTCGCCTGCAGATCGTACGCCTGCGCGGCCGCCAGCATCTCGATCGCGAGCACGCGCGTCGTGTTCTCGATGATGTCGAGCGCCTTCAGCGCCGCCGGCGTCGCATGGCACAGGTGATCTTCCTGCAGCCCCGACGTGATGCCGCCGTCGAGGCTCGCGGGCGCCGCGAGCCGCTGGTTCTGCGCGACGAGGGCGACTGCCGTGTACTGCGCGATCATGAAGCCGGAACACGTGCCGCCCGGCGTCGCGAGAAACGCCGGCAGCCCGCTGACGAGCGGATTGACGAGACGGTCGAGACGCCGTTCGGCGATCGCCGCGACCTGTGCCATCGCGGCCGCGAGGCTGTCCATCGCGAGCGCAATGCCGGCGCCGACCGCATGCGCCTGCGAATGGACGGCCGGTTCGTCGCGCGTGCCGGCGACGATCGGGTTGTCGGTGACGGACGCCAGTTCGCGATCGACCACTTCCGCCGTCACGGCGAATACGTCGCGTGCCGCGCCGTGCACATGCGGAATCGTGCGCAGGCTGAGCGGATCCTGCGTATGCCGGCCGCTCGCCGCGCCGAGCATCCCGCTGTCGGCGAGCAGCGCGCGCAGCCGTGCGCCGACCTGCCCGATGCCGGGCGAAACGCGTAGCGCGAGCGATGCCGGATCGAAGGAGGCCAGCTGCCCGCCGAGGTTCTCGAAGCTCATCGCCGCGACCCAGTCGGCCCAGTCGAGCAGCCGCTCCGCGCGGGCGAGCGCGAGCGCGGCCAGCCCCGTCACGCACGGCGTGCCGTTGACGAGGCTCAGCCCCTCCTTCGCACCGAGCACCAGCGGCTCGCGGCCGATGCGGCGCAACGCTTCGTCGCCGCGCATCCGCTCGCCGCGGTGGCGCGCATGGCCGTGACCGATGCAGACGAGCGCGACGTGCGCCATATGTGTCAGATACCCGACCGACCCGTGCGCCGGCACCTCCGGCAGGCAATCGTGTTCAAGCAGCGCGACGAGCTGGTCGACGACATCGGCGCGCACGCCGGAATGCCCGTGCGCGTAATTGTTGATCGCCGCCGCGATGATCGCGCGCGTTTCCGCCGCGCCGAGCGGCGCGCCGACGCCGACCGCGTGGCTCATCAGGATGTTGCGCGACAGCGTGCTCTGCTGCGCCGGCGACACGATCACGTTGCACAGCGCGCCGACGCCGGTGTTGACGCCGTACGCGCGGATGCCGCGCGCGACGATTTCATCGACGAGCTCGCGTGCCACGGCGACACGCACGCGCGCTTCGTCCGTGAGCGCCAGCGGTTCGCCGGCGGCCACCTCCGCGATCTGCCGCCAGTCGAGCGGCCTTGCCGAACGGAATACGGTCATGATGGCCTCAGTTCGCGGCGCGGTCGTGATGGCTCGACACGAACTGCCGGAAGCGCTCCGAGCACTGGCCGCCGAACAGGTCGCCGGGCGTGCCGTCGGAGTCGACCTCGCCCTGATGCAGGAACATCACGCGATTCGACACGTGCCGTGCGAAACCCATTTCATGCGTGACGACCAGCATCGTGCGCCCTTCCTCGGCGAGCGAACGCATCACGCGCAGCACCTCGCCGACCAGTTCCGGATCGAGCGCCGACGTCGGTTCGTCGAACAGCATCACCTTCGGATGCATCGCGAGCGCACGGGCGATCGCGACGCGCTGCTGCTGGCCGCCGGACAGGTGCGCCGGATAGTAGCCGCGCTTGTCCGCGAGGCCGACGCGCGCGAGGAGCGCCTCGGCTTCCTCGACCGCTTCGGCGCGACTGCGCTTCTGCACGCGCAGCGGACCTTCGACGAGGTTGTCGAGCACCGTCATGTGCGACCACAGGTTGAAGTTCTGGAACACCATCCCGAGCTGCGAGCGGATCCGGTCGACCTGGCGCCGGTCGCCCGGCTGCAGCTTGCCGTCGCGCGCGCGCTTCATCTTCAGTTCCTCGCCGGCGAGCGCGACAGTGCCGTCGTCGGGCGTTTCGAGCAGGTTCAGGCAGCGCAGGAACGTGCTCTTGCCCGAGCCGCTCGCGCCGAGGATCGAGATCACGTCGCCTTCGTGCGCGTCGAGCGAAATGCCCTTCAGCACGTGATGATCGCCGAACGACTTGTGGATGTTCCTGACCGACAGGGCAACGGGAGCAGCGGTGTTCATCGGATTCTCCTGGAAGGATGGATGCGCTCAGGACGCGACGCGCCGGGCGTCGCGCGCGGCCGCGGCCGGCGCGCCGGTCTGCTTCGGCGCGCGCAGGTGGCCCGACAGCCGCCATTCGAGCGCGCCGAGCACGCGCACGACAATGAAGTTCAGGCCCAGGTAGATGAGGGCCGCGCACACGAACACCTCGGTCGTCCGGTAGGTCTGTTGAATGATCTGCTGCGCGACGCCCGTCACTTCCCACACGGTGACGAGGCTCGCCAGCGCGGTCGACTTGACGAGCAGCACGGCTTCGGTCGAATACGCGGGCAGGCACTGGCGCAGCGCGATCGGGCCGATCACGCGACGCAGCAGCGCGAAGCCCGAGAGGCCGATCGAATAACCGGCCTCGATCTGCCCGACCGGCACGGCCATCAAGCCGCCGCGCAGGATTTCGGCCGTATAGCCGGCCGTGCACAGCGCGAGGGACAGCACCGCGCACACATACGGTTCGCGCAGCAGCGGCCACATGAAGCTCTCGCGGATCACGCCGAACTGGCCGAGCCCGTAGTACACGAGGAACATCTGGATCAGCAGCGGCGAGCCGCGAAACACGAGGATGTACGCACGCGCGAAGCGGTTCGGCAGCCAGTGCGGCGACACGCGCATCGTGACGATGACGAGCGACAGCAGGCCGCCGAGCACGAGCGATGCGAAGAACAGGCCGAGCGTGGTCGGCACGGCCGCGAGCAGCTGGCGCAGCGTGTCGAGGAGAAAGTCGAAATCGATGGACATGCGATCGCTCCGTCAGTTGCGTGCGAAATTGCGGCGGAACGAGCGGCCGACAATCGCTTCCGCCCGGTTGAACACGCGGTTCGACAGGCCCGTCATCACGAGATAGAGCGCCCCGCCCGCGACGAAGAACACGAAATACTGGTGCGTCGAGTTCGCGGCGATCTGGCTGGTGCGCAGCAGCTCGGCGAGCCCGGTGACCGAGATCAGCGCGGAATCCTTGAGGCTCAGTTGCCACACGTTGCCGATGCCGGGCAGCGCGAAACGCAGCACCTGCGGAATCAGGATGCGGCGCAGCACCATGCTTCGCGGCATGCCGATCGAGCGCGCCGCTTCGAGCTCGCCCTTCGACACGGCCAGCACGGCCGCGCGATACACCTCGGCCTGGTACGCGCCCGAGATCATTCCGACCGCCAGCGCGCCGATCACGAACGGCGGCACGCCGATGAAACCTTCCGCGCCGAACCACTGGCCGACGGTCGTGACGAGCGTCGAGCCGCCGAAATAGAACAGGTAGATCACGAGCAGTTCGGGCACGCCGCGAAACACCGTCGTGTAGAGGTCGCCGAACACGCGCGCGCTGCGGTGGCGCGACAGTTTCGCGGCTGCGATGCCGGCGCCGATCACGGCACCGACCGCGAGCGCGGCGAGCGTCAGCGCGATCGTCATCAGCGCTGCGAGCAGCAGGACGCCGCCCCAGCCTTCGGTTCCGAAGCCCAGCATTTCAAGGATGGCCATGCGTGCCTCCCGGCAAGCGTTGAGTGGATCGGCAGGATGCGCGCCGCTGCGCGACCGTCGGGTCGCTCATGCAGCGGCGGCCACGCGTGTACTTACGGCGTGACGTCGGTCTTGAACCACTTGTCGGCGAGTTTCTTCACGGTGCCGTCCGCGAGTGCCGCGCCGATCGCCGCATCGAACTTCGTCTTCAGGTCGGCATCCTGCTTGCGGAACGCGAGGCCCTCGCCCGGCCCCCAGATCGGGCCGCCGAGCTTCGGGCCCGCGAGCACGATCGACGCGTTCTCCTTCTTCCCGGTGTTCGCCGCGTAGTACGTGACGTCGTCGAACGATGCGTCGATGCGACCGGCGACGAGGTCGAGATCGCGCTCGGGCGACGTCTTGTATACGCGGATCGACGCGATGTCCTTGAAGCCGTCGTTGATGAACTTCGTATAGACGGTGCCCGACTGGATGCCGATCGTCTTGCCCTTCAACTGCTTGCGCAGCGCATCGACGGTTGCCTTGTCCGCATTCGCGTCGCCGGTCAGCTTGACGATCGGCGCGCCGGGCGCGGCCTTCGGCAGGATCTTCGTATCGGTGACGGCGAACGTCGCGGGCGTGGCTGCATACGGACGCGAGAACAGCAGGATCTTCTCGCGCTCCGGCGTGATCGAGATCGCATCCATCAGGATGTCGAACTTGCCGGCCTGCAGGCCAGGAATCATCCCGTCCCAGTCCTGCGCGACCATGTTGCACTGGACCTTGATCCGCTCGCACACGTTGGCGAGCAGTTCCGGTTCGAAGCCGCCGAGCTTGCCGCCCGGCAGCGTGAGGTTCCACGGCGCGTAGCCGCCTTCGAGCGCGACCGTCACAGTCTTCCATTCCTTTGCCTGCACCGGCGCGGCGAGGGTTGCCGCAGCCGCCGCGATCGCGCCGATCGTCCTGATTGCCCACTTGATGCGCTTGCCGTTCACGAGATTTCTCCTTGCGTTGAAGTTCGTCATCCCTTCGGTCTGCAAGACGCCTCAGGAATTTGTCTATACAAGCATGCAAGAAGAAAAACGGCCGGACAAGCGTTGATCAAAAAAAACCGCGTAAACGCGGGAAATCCCCTAAATACGGGGCTCTGACGCGCCTCTTTGCGGGGAATTCCGGCACGGATTTGGTGCAGGATGAATGGACAAATCGCCAGGATGACTAGACAAATTTTGAATTCGATCAGTCGACGCTTGCCGCGCGACATGCGGCGGCGGGCAACTCGACCTCGCGCAAATCGGAGCGCTGACCGGAACGCCGGTTCATGCTCGATCGATTGTTTCGGGCGCGGGTTTAGCCGGGGTCGATGAACCGTGGCGCCGCTTGCGCTGTCGGTCATCAGGAAGGCAGACCTGGATCGTGGCCGCTGCGCAGCCTGCAATGGGATCAGTGCGGCCGATAGGCCGGTGTTCGGGTGGGGGCGTGCCCCGTTGCTGACGTCAGTGCCGGATGCACGACGTTTCCCACATATTGGCAAGTGCCGAAATCGCGCGGCACGGCGCGAAGGCGAGCCGGGAAATGGTCTGACCATACGTCGGCGTCACCTGGAAAACGCCCCCGCTTCGACTTGCTGCCGCCGTACGTGGCGACGATGCTGTCGGTGAAACGGTCGAATTCCTCGGGCGGGCGCCGCGTGCACGTGCGCCGTGTCGTCATGCGGCCCGACCGCGAGCGTCGGCGCCGGTACGACGAAGGGTTTCGGCCACGCCGCGAACGCCGTGCGTGCGGCGCGGAAACCGCCCGCCCACATCGGCGCCGGGCATGTCGAGCGAACGTGCTTCGTGATCGCCGCTCCTTCCTGCTGCAATCGTCTGGACAGCAGACGATCAGCTTCGTCCGTCCCCTTCCCCGCTTCGCACGTCGCCGAGCATCGTGACGAGGACGAGTGCCGCGATCAGCCCGAGATGCTCGAAGAAGCTGTTGAGCGCCATGAAATGCGCAGCGCCCGTCTGGTTCCAGAAGTCGTTCGCCACCGCCATCGCGACGAGCGTCAGCATGCCGAGGCTGCCGGCGCCGAGCCACGTGAAGCGGCGAAACACGATGCACAGCGAGCCGCCGATCTCGACGACGACCGCCAGTGCAGCCCACAACGCGGGCGGGTGCAAACCGAAATGCGCCTGCTCCGCGATTGCTGCGTCGAAGTGCATCGCCTTGTTGATCCCGCCGATCAGAAAGGCGGACACGAGTGCAAGTCGAACCAGCGCGCCGATCCACGGCTGCGCGAGCAGCGCACGGATCCACGCGGGGCTGTACCGGCCGGTTGTCGTCACCATGTCAGACCGCCCAGCAGGAACAGCCGAACGCGCCCCAGAAGCCCTTCGTGTCCGACGTCGGCAATGCGCTGCCCCACGCGCTCGCGTGCGCATGCTGGTGCACGTTGCACGCATTCGCGCAGCCGCACATCGCGGCGGCCGCCGCGCGTTGCAGCGGTGCGCCGCTGCGCTGCGTCGCGCCCCAGCCGCCGTAGCCGCCGTACTCGCGCACCGGCGACCAGTCCGGCATCGCGGGCGGAATCGGCGCGTCATGCGACGCGAACGGGCCCGCGCCCCACACGATCCGGCCGCCGACCACCGTCAGCAACGCGGTCGTGCCCGCGATGTCGTCCTCCGCGCACGCGAAGAAGTCGCGATCCGGCACGACCACGTCGGCCAACTGCCCGACCGCGATCCGCCCTTTCTTGCCGACCTCGTTCGAGAACCACGTCACGTATTCGGTCCACATGCGCAGCGCGGTCTCGCGATCGAGCAGGTTGCGCTGCGGATACATGCGCAGCCCGCCGATCGTCTTGCCCGTCACGAGCCAGGACAGCGACACCCACGGGTTGTACGACGCCACGCGCGTCGCGTCGGTGCCGGCCGACACCTTGAGGCCCTTCGACAGCATCTTCGCGACCGGCGGCGTCGCTTCGGCCGCCTGCGCGCCGTAACGCTCGACGAAGTATTCGCCCTGGTACGCCATCCGGTGCTGCACCGCGATGCCGCCGCCCAGCGCCGCGATACGATCCATCGACTTTTCGGTGATGGTTTCCGCGTGATCGAAGAACCAGTTCAGCCCTTCGAGCGGGATGTCCTTGTTCACCTTCTCGAACACGTCGAGCGCGCGGCTGATCGTTTCGTCATACGTCGCATGCATGCGCCACGGCCAGCGGTTCTGTGCGAGCACGCGCACGACGCCCTCGAGATCGTCTTCCATCTGCGCCGGCAGGTCCGGACGCGCGACGCGGAAGTCCTCGAAGTCGGCCGCCGAGAACACCAGCATTTCGCCCGCGCCGTTGTTGCGGAAGTAGTCGGTGCCATCGTGATACTTCGTGCTCTTCGTCCAGTTCACGAAGTCTTCCTTCTCGGCGTTCGGCTTCTGCGTGAACAGGTTGTACGCGATCCGGATCGTCATCTCGCCCGCGTCGTGCAGCTTGCGGATCACCTCGTAGTCGTCCGGATAGTTTTGCGAACCGCCGCCCGCGTCGATCACGCCGGTCACGCCGAGACGGTTCAGTTCGCGCATGAAGTGGCGCGTCGAGTTGTACTGGTATTCGAACGGCAGCTTGGGCCCCTTCGCGAGCGTCGCGTACAGGATCGTCGCGTTCGGGTTCGCGAGCAGCAGCCCGGTCGGGTTGCCCGCGGCATCGCGCAGGATCGTGCCGCCCGGCGGCTCCGGCGTGTCCTTCGTGTAGCCGACCACGCGCAGCGCGGCCGCGTTCAGCAGCGCGCGATCGTACAGGTGCAGGATGAACACCGGCGTATCGGGCGCGGCCGCGTTGAGTTCGTCGATCGTCGGCAGGCGCTTCTCGGCGAACTGGTGCTCGGTGAAGCCGCCGACCACGCGCACCCATTGCGGCGCGGGCGTGATCGCCACCTGCCGCTTGAGCATGTCCATTGCAACCGCGAGCGACGGCACGCCGTCCCAACGCAGTTCCATGTTGTAGTTCAGGCCGCCGCGAATCACGTGGCAGTGGTTGTCGATCAGGCCCGGCAGCGCGCCGCGGCCCTCGAGATCGACGACCTTCGTCGCGCGGCCCGCGAGCGGCATCACGTCCGCGTCGTGGCCGACCGCGACGAAGCGGCCGTCCTTGATTGCGACGGCGGTCGCGACGGGGTTCGCGCGGTCGAGGGTCGTGAACCTTCCGTTGTGAAGGATCAGATCCGGTTGGGACTCGGTTGCGGTCATGTGCGTCACCTCGTATCGATCAGAAGCCAAAAAGCTGTTTGACGGCGGGAATGGCCTGCACGCCGATCACCATGCCGAGCAACCCGACAAGGGCAATCAGCGGCGGTGCCGGAGAACGGACCTTGATCGCGCTGTAGATCACGCCGATCAGCAAACCCGCGCCAAGGGAAACCAGATAAGGTTCCATACGATCAATGTCCCGGTCAGGTTGAAATGCAGGCTTTACGTCCTGGAAAACAGGCGCGGGCGACATCCGTGAGGCAGTCACGGCAGCCGCCCGCGATTTTCATGGAGCCGATGGCGCGTATTCGTGCAGAACACGCGGCATCGGCACGGGCAGTCGCAACTGCCCGCAATTACTTCGCCGGAACCGGCGGAATCGACTCGTGCGGCGTCGCCGTGCGCGGTGCAGCCTTGTGGACCATCGTGTACGCGTAGTCGACACCCATCCCGTACGCGCCCGAGTGTTCCTTCGCGATCGCCATCACAGCGTCATAGGTCTCGCGGTGCGCCCAGTCGCGCTGCCATTCGAGCAGCACCTGCTGCCAGGTCACCGGCACGACGCCGGCCTGCACCATCCGCTGCATCGCGAAGTCGTGCGCGTCCTTCGACGTGCCGCCCGACGCATCGGCGACCATGTAGATCTCGTAGTCGCCTTCGAGCATCGCGCAGAGCGCGAACGTCGTGTTGCAGACCTCCGTCCACAGGCCCGACACGACCACCTTCTTGCGGCCGTTTGCGGCCAGCGCGTCGCGCACCTTCTGGTCGTCCCACGAGTTCATCGACGTGCGTTCGAGCGTCTTCTGGTTCGGGAACACGTCGAGCAGTTCGGGGTAGGTGTAACCCGAGAAGCTGTCGCTCTCGACCGTCGTGATCGTGGTCGGGATGTTGAACACCTTCGCGGCCTTCGCGAGCCCGACGACGTTGTTCTTCAGTACCTGGCGGTCGATCGACTGCACGCCGAACGCCATCTGCGGCTGCTGATCGATGAAGATGATCTGGCTGTTGTGGGGAGTGAGTACTTCAAGTTTCGGATTGCTCATGGCGGTCATATCCTTTGACGCGGGAAAAGAGAGAGCCAGCCTCACCGGCCAACCGGGAGGCGCCCACTGCGCTGTGACGGGAGGTTCGCCTACCAGCCGGTGTCATTCAACACGCGAATTCATCGTAGCGCCAATTAATCGATTTGATTAATAAAAACCCTAAATTCAGGCCTTAAAAGATCTTAAAACCGCCGAATTAAATACGCGCCTCCGGAGCAGACCTGCTACGCTCCAAATTGATTTTCCGATCATCGACCGATCGGTATTTATCCGTATTTTTCACACGGTTGTCATTTCCCTTATTCGAATCATGACGTCCTATATTGCATCGTTATTGGCCGGCATCCTCGCGGGCGTCGTCTACGCGCTGATCGGGGTTGCATCGCCGGCGCCGCCCACCGTCGCATTGGCCGGCCTGCTGGGCATCCTCGCCGGCGAACAGATCCTGCCGGTCGCACGCCGCGTGCTGTCCGGGATCCAGCTGAAAACCGCGTGGAGCGACGCGAAGTGCGGCCAGCACATGTTCGGCACGCTGCCCGGTGCGCAGGCCACCCGGGCCGCCGCGAAGAAAGGGCCGTCGACGCCGGCCTGATGCGCGCCGATCGAGGGCGCTCCGATCGCGTACGCGGCTGAATTGTCGTGAATCGTGTTGGAGCCGGGCGTGCTTGGCGATAACATGACAGCCCGATGCCCCCGTGGAATTCATCATGAAGCTGTCATTCGAAGCGCTCGAGGCACTGGACGCGATCGACCGCACCGGCACGTTCGCCGAGGCCGCCGAGTTGCTGCACCGCGTACCGTCCGCGCTGACCTATCTCGTGCAAAAGCTCGAAAGCGATCTCGGCGTCGCGCTGTTCGACCGCAGCGGACGCCGCGCGAAGCTCACGCACGCGGGGCGCGTGGTCGTCGAGGAAGGCCGCCGGCTCCTGTATGCGGCCGAGCAGCTCGAACTGAAAGCGCAGCGCGCGCAGCAAGGCTGGGAAACCGAGGTGCGCATCTGCATCGACGAGATCCTGCCCTTCGAGGCATTGTGGCCGTACGTGCATGCGTTCTACGGGCTCGAGATGGACACGCGGCTGCGCCTGTCCACCGAAGTCCTCGGCGGCACCTGGGATGCGCTGATTTCGCGGCGCGCGGATCTCGTCGTCGGCGCGGCGGGCGAGCCGCCGGAACTGCCGGACATCGTCGCGCGGCCGATCGGCTCGCTCCGGCACGTGTTCGCCGTCGCCCCCACCCATCCGCTCGCGGCATTGCCCGAACCGCTGTCGATGGCGTCCGTCGTCGAGTATCGCGGCGCCGTGATCAGCGATACATCGCGCGAGCTGCAGCCGCGCTCGGTCGCGATCGATGCCGGACAGCCGTATCTCGCGGTCCCCACCCTCGCCGCGAAACTGGCCGCGCAGTGCGAAGGGCTCGCGGTGGGCACGCTCCCGGATTGCATCGCGGCACGCGCGATCGAGCAGGGCAAGCTCGTCGCACGCGAGGTGACCGGCATGCGCGACACGACGCAGTGCTATCTCGCGTGGCGCGGCGACGAAGCCGGACGCGCGCTGCACTGGTGGGTCGACCAGCTCGATCAACCCGATCTCGTCGACCGGTTTACCGCGCTCGTCTGATGCCGCCGCCCGCGGCCCGCGTTCGCGCCCCGGTCGCAGGCAACCGCCCCGCATCAGCCGAACGAATCGTGCAGGCGCTTCATCTCCTTCTCGAGCCACTCGATCAGTTTGAACGACGCATGCGCACTCGCGGCCGGCGGGATCATCATCTTCTCCTCGGTCGCGATGTGTTCGGACAGCGATTCGCACATCAGCCGCCCGAGCTCGGGCTTGCGCGCGATCAGCGGCGACAGGTCGCCGCTGCTCAGCTGAAACGCCGTCACCGTCGTCACCGCATGGACGCTCGCATGCAGTTGCGTGCCGGCCAGCACGACGGACTGGCCGATCGCGTCGCCCGGCGCCATCCGCCTGACCTCGATGTCCCCCGCCGCGCCCGGCACGAACACCGACGCGACACCGGCCCCGACGATCGTCAGCAGGCGCGTATCGGCATTCGATGCATAGATCACGTCCCCTTTGTGGAACACGCGTGACGCGAGCGCATCGGCGAGCACCGCCAGATCGTCGTCGCCGAGCTGCCGGAAGAGTTCGACCGCGCGCAGCAGCCGTTGCCCGCGCGACACCGGCCGGTGCGTCGCGGCCGTCCCGCCCAGCGGGCGCAACGCGATGTCCGCGGCGGCCAGATGCCGGTGGGCCAGGTCGTAGAGCTGGTTGCGCACGGCGATCTTCTTCTGCAGCGCGTCGACGTAGCAGACGAGTTCGTATTCGACGGAATTGGTACGGAACGCCTTGACGACCGAAACCGGTGCGGGACGGGGCAGCACGTCCAGCGAGCTGGCGGCGGCGCGGTCGAGCGCATCGACGACGATGGCCGGCCGCACTTCCGGATCGATCTCGATCGTCAATGTCACGCCGTGCACGTTCTCGGGCTCGCTCAGGTTGACGATCGTCGTCTTCGCCGCCGTGCTGTTCGGCACGACGACCAGGTTGCCGAGGCCGTCGATCAGCTTGGTCGCGCGCCAGTTGCTTTCGACGATCCGCCCTTCCAGCTCGCCGATGGCCACCGTATCGCCGAGCCGAAACGGCTGGGTGGTATTCAGCACGAGGCCGGAGAACACGTCGTTCAGCGTGTTCTGGACGGCCAGCCCGAGGATCACGGCCACCGCGCCCGACGTCGCGACCAGCCCGCTCAGCGGCAGGCCCAGCACATAGCCGAGCGCGGCCACCGCGGCCGCGCCGAACACGGCGCCGGCGGCGATGTCGTGAAACAGCCGTTGGGTGCGCCACGCGCGCGGCAGCAGCAGATGGTCGAGCATCAGGCTGAACACGAGCGCGCACTGCAGCCACCACGCGACCCCGATCACCTGGATCGCCAGCCGGTCGAGCCGGTCGGGCGACGGCGGCACCGCGAGCGGGCTCACGCCGGTCGCGAACAGTACATAGGTCAGCGCGGCGAACGACGCGCAGCGCCCTATCGCTTTCGCCGTCGAACGGCCGGGCCCGAGCAACCGCCATGCGACGAGATCGGCAATGACGATCGGTGCGCCGTAAGCGACCGTGGCGGAAAGATTCAGCATGATGGAGCGGGCGAAAAGCGTGACACACGTCGCGAGCGGAACCCGCGCGCGCACATCGCCCACGGCCCGATCCGGCGTGTGGCCGCGGGCGGTGAATCGTGGCGCGAAAGGTCGGACTGGACAGGTTTCATGCGGTAGTCGTTCGATGACGCGCGAAGCCGCCGCGGCCGCACGTGTGGCGACCGCCGCCCCGCGCCGGCGTTCAGCGGCGTCGCGACCGCGCGTCGCCGCAGCGCGAGCCGGTGGCGTGCCCGCCTGCCCGCGTATCGCCGACGATCCGTGCGTCCGATCAATGTAGACGCACCGGCCGGCCCGGTCATGTGTTCAGCCTGAAACGTTCTGAAGCCGCGACGGCCGCGCGCCGCTACGATTCGCGCGGCGGCAGCTCGCTCTCGCCCGTGTCGAACCCGAGCGCGTGCACTTCCGACCACGCGTCGTGCGCGACCTGCGTCGACCCGGCGGTATGGGCATACGCGGCCAGCAGACGCACGCGCGCGTCGTCGCGCGTGCGCGTCTCGTCCATGTCGCGCATCGAATCGAGCGCCGCGCGCGCGCGTTCGCGACATTCGTCGACCAGCGACAGGTCGAACAGGCACGGCACCGCCACGGCCGCCAGCGCGATGCCGATCTCCGCATCGCCGTTCGGCGAAAACGCCCAGTCGAGCGCCGCGCGCAGGTTGCCGAGCTCGCGCCGGATCACGTCGAGCCGCGATTCGGCGAGCGGCCCGCCGTCGTCGACCGGCGCGAGCCGGAACAGCGCGTGGAAGTAGTTCGCGTGAGCGCGGGCGGCGGCCGCGCATTCGCCGTTGTTCTCGAGCTGCTGCAACGCGTATGCACGCGTCGTCGTCAGCAGACGGTAACGCGGTGCGCCGTGCGCGTTTTCGAGACTCAGCAGCGACTTCGACAAGAGGCCGGCGATCGTGTCGAGCAGGTCCGCATCGGCCAGCCGCGTGGCCCCGACGATCTCCCGCACCGCGTCGATCGAGAAGGTGTCGCGGAATACGCCGAGCCATCGCAACAGCAGACGCTCCGCATCGCCGAGCAGGCGGTAGCTCCAGTCGTACATCGCCTGCAGCGTCTGATGACGCGGCAACGCCGTGCGAAACCCGCCGGTCAGCAACCGGAAATGATCGTCGAGATGCGCGGCCAGCACGTCGATGCCGAGCACGGCCGCGCGGGCCGCGGCCAGTTCGATCGCGAGCGGCAGGCCGTCGAGGCGCCTGCACACCGATGCCATCAGCGACACGCTGCGTTCGTCGAGCGGGAAACGCGGATCGGCGGCCTGCACACGCGCCGAGAACAGCTGCACCGCGCTCGCGCCCAGCGTTTCGGCATCGTCGGCACCTTCGCGCGGCACCTCGAGCGGCGGGATCGGACACAGCCGCTCGCCCTGGATACGCAGCGCCTCGCGGCTGGTCGCGAGGACGCGCAAGCCGGCGTCGGATTCGGTCAGCGCGCTCGCGATCCGCGCGGCCGCGTCGAGCAGATGCTCGCAATTGTCCAGCACCAGCAACATCCGGCGGTTCGCGACGCTGGCCAGCACCGCCTCGAGGGTCAGCGATCCGGCGGACTGCGCGATGCCGAACGCCGCCGCCAGTGCGTCGGGCACGAATTGCGGACAGGCGACCGTGGCCAGCGACACGAACGCGGCGCCGTCCGGAAAACTGGCTTCGGCGCGCATGGCCGCTTCGAGCGCAACCCGCGTCTTGCCGATGCCGCCCGCCCCGACCAGCGTCACGACGCGCGCGGTGTCGAGCGCCGCCAGCACCTCGGCGACGGTCTGCTCGCGGCCGACGAGCGCGGTCGGCGCGGCCGTCAGCCGCGATGTCACAGCGCGCACGGGGGCCGCGACCTCGGCCCGGCCGCCGACCAGCCGATAGCCGCGCCCCGGCACCGTCACGATCAGGTTGCGATCGTCGGCGAGCGCCTTGCGCAACGCGGCGACGTGCACCTGCAGGTTGTTTTCCTCCACGACCGTGTGCGGCCACACGCGCTGCATGATCTCGTCTTTCGAGACCAGGGCGCCGTTCGCCCGAATCAGGAGTTCGAGAATTTCGAATGCGCGACTGCCGATACGCAGCAGTTTGCCGTTCGAGCGAATTTCACGCCTGTCAAGAAATACGTGTAGCGTTCCAATTCGGATCATGAGAATTTTCAATCGATAGCGTGCATCGATGCCCTGTCAAAAATGACATCGATTGGACGCTCATGCTACGGCATTTGCCTCTTGAGATGATTCAAATTATCAGAAGCTATTGAGCAAATTTTTTGAATCGATGAAAACCACGATTTCCCCGGCGTCTCCGCGTGCGGGCGCCGCTGCCCCAGTGCGGTGCGGCATCCCGCGCTCACTGCACGCGAAACAGTGATTCATCCATGAATCTGTTTCGTAGGATAAAACCTGCGATTTGCCGGAATTAACTTCTTCGACTCATCAATTAAATATAACCGCACGCCTGATTTGCGGATAAGACCGGGTAAAAAAGACATGCCGGACGCGGTGTAACCGATTTCGCGGGCGGCGGTCGGTCGGATTTTCCGTTCATAACGATTCAGGCGCCGCTCAGGACATTCAGCGGCGCGGCGCGCAACGATGGGTCGATGGCGCCAGCGTCGAGCGACTTTCACCACGCCGCGAGGAACACGACCATGGGCAACCGTATCGCCGGCATCAGGATTCCCGACGCCCCGCTCGCACGGGACGCCGCCGACACCGTACGCGCGTGCGAACCGGAACTGCTGTTCCGGCACGCGATGCGCGTGTTCGCGTTTGCATCGATCATCGGGCTGCGTCGCGGCATCGCGTTCAACGCCGAGCTGCTGTACGTCGCCGCGCTGTTCCATCACTTCGGCTTGACGGAGCGCTACCGGCATTCGCGCCGGCGCTTCGAGATCGACGGCGCGAATGCGGCGCACGCATTCCTCCGAGGATACGGCGTCGCCGACGACGACGCGGCGGAGGTCTGGCGCGCGATCGCGCTGCATGCGACGTTCGGGATCCACCCGTACATGACGCCGTTGACGGCGTTGCTCGGCGCCGGCGTCGAGACCGACCTCTTCGCGCATCACTTCGACGAGGTGAGCCTGTCCGAACGCGACGCGATCGTGCACGCATGGCCGCGCGGCCCTTGCTTCAAGGACCTGTTTCTCGAAGCGCTCGCCGCGGGCACCGCGCATCGCCCCGCCGCCGCGTTCGGCAACGTGTCCGCCGACGTGCTCGAGCGTTGCGACCCGGACTATCGTCGGACGAATTTCTGCGGGCTGGTGCTCGGGTCGAAATGGGCGGAGTGAGCCGGCCGTCCGGCCGGGCCCGTGCGGCCGCGTCACCGCCGCCACCGCCGGATCATGCGCGCGCGAACGCCAGCAGTTCGTCGTTCAGGCGTTGCGCGTGCGTCAGGTACAACGCGTGCGGGCCGCCCTCGTAGATGCTCAGCGTCGCGTGCGGCACGCGCCGCGCCGTGACGGCGCCCGTGAGCGCGAGCGGTGCCGTCTGGTCGTCGTCGCCGTGAATCACGAGCGTCGGCACGTCGAACTTGTCGAGATCCGCACGGAAATCGGTTTCGGAAAACGCGCCGACGCAGTCGAGCGTCCCCTTCAACCCGGCCTGCAGCGCCATGAACGACGTCCAGTCGAGCGCGGCGCGCGAGATCGTCGAAGCGGCCCGGTTCGACCCGGTGAACAGCGGCCAGAATTGCTCGTAGAACGCCGCGCGATCGGCCACGATGCCCGCGCGAATCCCGTCGAACACGGCGACGTCGACACCGTCCGGATGATCGTCGCGCCGCGCGACCAGCGGCGTCACCGAGCCGATCAGCACGGCTTTCGCGATGTGCCGCGTGCCGTGCCGGCCGATGTAGCGGGCCACCTCGCCGCCGCCCATCGAGAAGCCGACGAGCGTCACGTCGTGCAGCCCGAGCGTGTCGATCAGCGTCGCGAGATCGTCCGCCAGCGTGTCGTAGTCGTATCCCGTCCACGGCTGGCCGGAGCGGCCGAAGCCGCGCCGGTCGTAGGCGATGCCGCGCAGGCCGTTCGACGCGAGGTGATGCATCTGGACGTCCCACATATCCGCGTTCAGCGGCCAGCCGTGAATGAACACGACCGGGCGCCCGGCGCCCCAGTCCTTGTAGTGAATCGACACGCCGTCGCGGGTCGTGAACGTGCTCATACGGATTCCTCAGTGGTGAAAAAGCAGCGCGCGCCGGCGTCGGCCGGCGGACGGGGTACCGCGTCCGCCGTCACGACCGGGACAGCCGGCCGATGAACCGGTCCATCTCGGACGCGAGGATCACTTCCCGGTAGTTCGCGGGACGCTTGGCCCCGCGCCATTGCGGCTTGTAGATCGCGTCGCCGGGACGAATCGTCGTGCCGGTCAGCGCGCAGCGCGCGAGTGCGCGCGACTTCGCGCTGATCCAGCGCTGCTCGTCGTAGCGGCAGCGCGTCGGGTCGCTCCACGACACCAGGACCGACGAATCGGTCTGCCGCTCGGCGGCGATGATCGCGCAACGACGGCGCACGCCGCCGCTCGACGCGGCCGATGCGTCGTTGCAATGGCGGCGGCGCGCGGTGTCCGGGTCGCGCACAAGCGACGGCGCGCAATGGCGTGCGGCCGGCGACGGGTCGAGCAGCGTCATCACGTGCTCCCAGCGATCGAATGCGTCCATGGCAGATCCAGGCAGGTGAGGCGGGCCGGATGCCTTGCACCCGCCCGCTACGCGATCGTCATCCGCCGCGCGAGCCGGCACCGGCCCGCGACGGGATGACCTGACACTGACGATAGCGGGCCGCCGCTGAAGAGTCTTGATGCGAGACTTAATTTTTCTGGCCGGTGCGCGCACGCGTCGCGCGGCGTGCACCACATACGGCTTCACGAAAATTCAGCGCGATTTCAGTACAGCCCGCATGGCCGCGGGATAGGCTCCTGTCGGCTTTCGTTCACGACGTTCGCGCGCCGGCCTGCGCGCGGCCGCTCGAACGCACGCCGGCTGCCCGCTGGATTGCCGCCTGCGGGCAGATCCGAACCCACCATCCAACGCGGCATCGTTGTACCGCACGTTCAAGGAGACTTCATGCGTCCCGCAGATACCGACGCCGTTCCCTCGGCACGCCGCCGAGACATGCTGCTCGCCGGCGCGACCGCCGTTGCAGCCGCCGCGCTGCCGGCAGCCGCCGCGGCTGCCCCCAAGCATGCCGCTTCCACCCATCCAGGAGCCCATACGATGAATACGATCACCACGAAAGACGGTACCCAGATTTACTACAAGGACTGGGGCAGCGGCCGTCCGGTCGTGTTCTCGCACGGCTGGCCGCTGTGCGCCGACGCGTGGGATTCGCAGATGCTGTTCCTCGTGCAGCACGGCTTCCGTGTGATCGCGCACGACCGCCGCGGTCACGGCCGCTCGAGCCAGCCGTCGCAGGGCAACGACATGGACACGTATGCCGACGATCTCGCCGCGCTGATGAACGCGCTCGACCTGCACGAAGCCACGCTCGTCGGCCACTCCACCGGCGGCGGTGAAGTCGCACACTACATCGGCCGGCACGGCACGAAGCGCGTCGCGAAGGCCGTGCTGATCGGCGCCGTACCGCCGCAGATGGTGAAGTCGGCGACCAATCCCGGCGGCCTGCCGATGGACGTGTTCGACGGGATCCGCAAGAACGTCGCGGAAAACCGCTCGCAGTTCTACAAGGATCTCGCGGTGCCGTTCTTCGGCTTCAACCGGCCGCAGGCAAAGGTGTCGCAAGGCACGATCGATGCGTTCTGGGCGCAGGGCATGATGGGTGGCGTGCACGGCCAGTACCTGTGCGTGAAGGAATTCTCCGAGGTCGACTACACGGAAGACCTGAAGAAGATCGACGTGCCGACGCTGATCCTGCACGGCGACGACGACCAGATCGTGCCGATCGACGATTCGGCCCGGCTGTCCGCGAAGATCGTGAAGCACGCGGAACTCAAGGTGATCCCGGGCGGCTCGCACGGCATGTGCGTCGTCGATGCCGCACGGATCAACGCCGAACTGCTCGCGTTCCTGAAGGCGTAAGCCGCGCGACACGGCGCGCCCGGCCGTCACACCGTCACGCCGGCGCGCCCTTCAGCATTTTTCAGGAATTTTCAGGCCGACGCGATTCCGCATGCCGCATGCGCCGTCGCCAGGATCGCCGCCGCGGCGGCGGGCGCTCACGGCGTGCGCGCCGGCCTGAGCAGCAAGCCGATCAACGCACCCGCGATCGCGAACGACATCGCCACCCGGAAGTTGTCGGCCAGCGCGAGCGTGGTCGCCTGGACGCGAACCGCCCGGTCGAGCAGCGCGTAAGTCGCCTGGTCGCCGGCCGCGAAGGTCGCGCCGTGCGCGACCAGCGACGCCGCGCCGGCCCGCAGCCGCTCCAGCGTTTGCGGATCCGACAGCGTGACATGCAGACCGACGAGATTCGAATGGGTAGCCTCCATGATGCGCTGGATCACCGCGATCGACGTCGTGCCGAGCTGCCCGCTCAGCAGGCGCGTCGTCTGCACGACCGCGCCGAACGTCAGCGCGTGCTCGGCCGTCACGTGCTTGCCGAAAAAGAAGATCACCGACGTGAGCGCCATCGTCTGGCCCAATGCCTGCAGCAGTTGCGACGGGATGAAATCGGGTTCGGCCCACACGGGCGTGAGGCGCGCGCCGAGTGCGAACGCGAACGCCACCATCACGAAGCCGGTGACGATCAGCCGGCGCGGATCGACGCGTTGCAGCAGCCATGCGACGCATGGCGCGAACAGCAGCTGCGGGATCGCGATCCAGCGCAGCGTGTCGCCGATCTGCAGCGGGCGCAGCCCGTAGGTGCTCGCGAGAAACGCCGACGGAATGAAGCTCGTATTGAGCACGGTGAAGCGCACGAGGCCGACCAGCACGATCAGCCACGCGATGTTGGGCCGCGCGAGGTAGCCGAGATCGAGCCCGGCGCTGCGCGACGCCAGCTCGTGGATCAGGAACGCGGCCACCATCACGATGCCGACACACAGCAACGTGACGATCAGCGGCGACTGGAACCAGAACAGCCGTTCGCCCTGGTCGAGCGCGACGCACAGGCACGCGAACCCGCCGGCGCCGAGCACCATGCCGCGCGTGTCGATACCGGACGCGAAGCGCTTGACCGGTTCGTTGGACAGCGACAGCATCAGGCACACGATGAACGGCACGGTCAGCAGCGCGTTCTGCCAGAACAGCCAGCGCCAGCTCAGGTGTTCGCTGTACCACCCTTCGAGCGTCGCCGACAGGTTCAGCGACATCTCGAGGTTCATCGCATACGCGGCGATGCCGAACGGAATGAGCCGCGGCGGCAGCGTGCGGACGACGAACCCGACGGTCAACGGCACGAACACGCCGGACGCGAAACCGGCTACGCTCTGCAGTGCGATGAACGTGCCGAAGTCGGTGCACAGCGGCAGCATGCTTTCGACGACCAGGAATACCGCGGCGCCCGCCAGCAGCACGCGGCGCGTGCCGAACACGAAGGCCGCCGCGATCGCGAGCGGCCCGACGAACATCTGCGACGCGGTGAACGCGGTGTTGATCCACGCGCCCTCGTCGAAGCCGACGCCGAGCGCGCCGCGTACGTCGGCGAGCCCGAGCGACGTGATGCGCGAGGTCAGCGTCGAGATGATCGCGCCGAGCAGCACGGCCGCGATCGCGGCGATGGAACGAAACGTCGGTATGTCGGTGGCCGGTGCGGCCGGCCCCGGTGTCGCGCCACCGGGGGCGAACGTGGTATTCATCGTCGTGCGGCTCCCGTATTTGAGGCTCGCGCAAGCATAGCGCGATGTGAAGAAACCTGTCCGTTCGATGGAGTTACCCGATTGTGAGCACGAACCCGACGAACGCGTCGAACCCGCCGCCCGCCTCCCCCGCACGCTCGCGCAAATGGCCGATCGTCCTGATCGCCGGCGCCGCGTTGGGGCTCGTCGCGCTGCTGGTCTACGAATACGATGCGCATGAACGCGGCACCGACGACGCGTACGTGACGGGCCACCTGCACGTGATCTCGCCGCGCGTGGCCGGTACCGTCGAGCGCGTGCTGGTAGACGACAACCAGTTCGTGCATGCGGGCGACCCGCTCGTGCGGCTCGACCCGCGCGATTTCGACGTGCGCGTCGCGCTGCAGCGTGCGCGCGTCGCGCAGGCGCGCGCCGATGCGATGCGCGCGAAGGCGCTGGTCGAGCAGGCCGACGCGACGCTCGTGTCCGCGCACGCCGACGCCGAGAAGGCCGAACTCGACTACGCACGGGCGCGCGAGCTGACCCGCGAGACGCCGCGCGGGTTGTCGCAACAGGAATTCGATGCGGCCAACGCGGCGCGCAAGTCCGCGCGTGCCCGCATCGATGCGGCGCAAGCGCAGCAGCGCAGCGCGCAGGCCGCATGGCAGGCGGCCGACGCCGTGTCGCACCAGGGCGACGCCGACTTGCGCGATGCGGAGTTGCAGCTGCAGTACACGACCGTCGTCGCGCCGACGGACGGCCGCGTCGGGAAGAAGACCGTCGAGACCGGCGAGCACGTCGCGCCGGGCCAGGCGCTGCTCACGCTGGTCGAACCGCACCCGTGGGTCGTCGCGAACTTCCGCGAAACGCAGCTCAAGCACGTGCGCGCCGGCGATGCCGTGCGGCTGCGTTTCGACGCGCTGCCGGACCTGACCTTCAACGGGCACGTCGACAGCCTGTCGCCCGCGACCGGCGGGCAGTTCGCGCTGTTGCCGCCCGACAACGCGACCGGCAACTTCACGAAGGTCACGCAGCGGGTGCCGGTCAAGATCCTGCTCGACGGGCAGGCGTCGACCGAGCCGCGCATCCGGCCCGGCCTGTCGGTCGTCGTCACGCTGCAAGCCGGCCGGGAACAGCCATGAGCCGCCTCGTCGCGCTGCTCGCCGCCGGCCTGCTGGGCGCCTGCACGATCGCGCCGCAGCCGCTCGCGCCCGTCCCGGTCGGCACCGACCGGTTCCGCCATGCGGATGCGCCCGGCGAACCGGCCCCGTCGCTCGCGGGATGGACCGCGTCGTTCGGCGATGCGCCGCTCGTCGCGCTCGTCGATGCGGCGCTCGCCGGCAACTTCGACATCCGCGCGGCCGCCGCACGCGTCGACCAGGCGCAGGCGCTGCTCGGCGTGCGCGAAGCCACGCTTTCACCCACTGTCGGCGTCGATCCGTCGTTCAACCGTTCGCGTGTGTCCGGCACGGTCGACAATGCGTTGCCGAAGCGCCTGATGCACAACTGGTCGGTGCCGTTCAACGCGAGCTATGAAGTCGATCTGTGGGGCCGCCTGCGCGGCGACGCGGAAATCGGCAGGCAGAACGTGCTGCAGGCCGACGCCGATCGCGCGGCCGTGCGGCTGCGCGTCGCGACCGAGGTCGCGAGCGACTACCTGACGCTGCATTTCGTCGAGGAGGATCTGGCGACGCTCGCCCGCGCGATCGAGCTGCGCCGCACCGCGCTCGACGTGATCGCCGCGCGCGTGCGGGCCGGCGCGGCAAGCGATCTCGACGCGCTGCGCGCGGCGGCCGATCTCGATACCGCGCGCGCCGATCTCGCGGACAGCCGGCGGCTGCGCGAAAACCTCGTCGATGCACTCGCGGTGCTGACCGGCGTGTCGCCGACCGGCTTCACGGTCGCGCCGACCGCCGCCGCGATTCGCGTGCCGGCGGTACCGCCCGGCCTGCCGTCCGTGCTGCTCGCGCAGCGGCCGGACGTCTACGCGGCGGCACGCCGTGTCGACGCGGCATCGCTCGAAACCGGCGTTGCCCGCACCGCATGGCTGCCGACGCTGACGCTGACGGCCCAGGGCGGGTTCGCGAGCCGCGACCTCGGCTCGTTTCTCGAGCGCAACAGTTCACTGTGGGGCCTCGGGGCGAGCGTGGCCGAAACGCTGTTCGACGGCGGCAAGCGCAACGCCGCGGTAGCCGCCGCGACGGCCGGCACGGCACTCGCCGACGCGAACTATCGAGCGACCGCGCTGGGCGCGCTGCGCGAGGTGCAGGACGCGCTCAACGACATCGCCGCGCAGAACGAGCGGATCGTGCGTTACGACAGCGCGGCGCGCTCGACCGAAGCGGCCGCGCGGCTGTCGCTGAGCCGCTACGCACATGGCTACGTCAGCTATCTCGAGGTCATCGACGCGGACCGCGACGCATTGAACGCGCAACGCCAGTTGATCCACAGCCGCCAGGCGCTCGCGATTGCGACGGTCGATCTGGTGCGCGCGCTGGGCGGCGGGTGGACGCCGCCCTCCGTCGCACCGCAAAACGTCGCGCAACGCGACGACCGGCTTTGAAAGATACCCGCCGTGCGGCCGACCGGTCATTCTGGCGGCCTCACGAATTTTCAAGTTGCTCTTAAGCTTACCTAACGTTTTTTGTGTTGCCCGGTGCCGACGCACTGCCTACATTGAGCGTATCGAATTCACCGGAGCGAGACCCGTCATGGATCGCCTGAAAACGCTCGAGATATTCAAGACGGTTGCCGAGCACGGCAGCTTCACGAAAGCCGCCGAGCTTCACGGGCTCGGCGTTCCCTGCGTCAGCCGCTCGATCCAGTGCCTCGAAACGTCGCTCGGCGTGCTGCTGTTTCACCGCACGACGCGCAAGGTGACGCTGACCCGCGTCGGCCACGACGTGCTCGAACAGGCGCTCGCGCTGCTGGAGCAATACGAGCACCTTTCCGTCTGCTGTCACGCCAACGCAAGCGAGATGCAGGGCGAGATATCGATCGAGGTGTCGAACCTGTTCGGCGCCGACCGGCTGGTGCCGGCGCTCGCCGATTTCAACCGGCAACATCCGCTCGTACGGGTCCGGATCGACTGGACCGATCATCCGAGCGCGGCGTTGAACGGCGCGACGGACCTGTCGATCGTCACCTCACGCACGTCGAGCCTCACGTGCGTCGAGCGGCGCCTCGGGCGCATCCCGATGGGCCTGTACGCAAGCCCGCGGTATCGCGCCTCCTGCGGCGAGGGGCTCACGCCGCAGGCGCTCGAGCGCATGGGCCCGCACGGTGGCAAGACGGGTGCCGCCGGGTCGCCATGGCCGCTGCGGCATCGGCGCAGCGGCGCGATCGCCGAGATCCGTCTTGCCGGCGCGATCAGCTCGAACTGCCTCGACACGCTGATTCTCGCGACGGCCCGCGGCACCGGTTTCGCGGTGCTGCCCGAGCATCTTGCCCGGCCGCTCGAGCGCGACGGCGCGCTCGTTCGCCTGCTGCCCGACTGGCAGGTCGGCGATCTCGATGCATCGCTGCTCTATCACTCGCGCCGCAACCTGCCCGCGCGCATCCGTGCACTCGCCGACCATCTCGTTGCCGCGTTCGACGATGCGCCCGCCGCGCGGCCGGCCGTGCAACACGACGTGCGTGCGGTCACGCAAGCCACGGTCGCTGGCAACACGGTGGCCGCATGAGCACCTTCGTCATCGTCGCGGCACGCCACGCCACGCCGAAACCCGCACCGTTGCGCCGCCAGGCCGGCCCCGCGCGCTCAGTCGCGCGCGCCGGCCGGGCGCACGCCCAGCGCATCGGCCTGCCGCACGAGATCCGGCAGCGTGCGCACCCGCATCTTCTTCATCACCTGGGCCCGATGCACCTTCACCGTGATTTCCTGAAGGCCGAGATTCGCGGCAATCTGCTTGTTCATCAGGCCCGCGACGACCTGGCTCATCACTTCGCGCTCGCGCGGCGTCAACGACGCATAGGCGCCGCGCACCGCGTGAAGCGTGCGGTCGCGCTCCAGCGCGCGGCCGACGGCATCGAGCATCGCCTCGTCGTCGAACGGCTTGGTCAGGAAATCGAGCGCGCCGCCCTTCATCGCCTTGACCGTCGTGGCCACGTCGCCGTAACCCGTCATGAACAGGATCGGCACGTTCAGGCCCGCGCGCACCGCCGCCTCCTGGACGGCCAGCCCGCTCTCGTCGGCGAGCCGCACGTCGAGGATCAGGCAGCTCGGCACGTCGGGCCGCTCGAACGCGAGAAACGCACGCGACGACGCGAAGGTCTCCACGCGAAATCCTGCCGAACGCAACAGCGCGCTCAACGCGCGCCGCAACGTTTCGTCGTCGTCGACCACATAGACGATCGGCGCGGGTTCTCCCGCGCCGCCGTTGCCGCTCGACGTCATGTCCGGCGTACTCGCCATTGCATTCCCTGTGTAGGCATCCGCTTCATTATCAAATGATAAACTAACAAAATGCCGGGCGGAACCGCCACGCGTCGGACGGCGCGGCCGGCCGGTGGAGCGCCGTTCACGCGGGCGGCGTGCCGGATGCGACCTGGTCGATCAGGTTGAGCATGTCGTCTGACGGAAACGGCTTGCGCAGGAACGCGATCGCGCCTTGCGCCAGCGCGCGGCGGATCGATTCGTCGTCGCCGTGCGCCGACATGAAGATGACCGGCAGCGTCGCGTTGCGCTGAATCAGCTGACGCTGGACGTCGAGCCCGCTCATCCCTTTCATCTTCAGGTCGACCAGCACGCAAATCGCGCCGGCCGGCGCATCGGCCGCCAGGAATTCCTCGCCCGACGCAAACGGCAATGCAGTATGGCCAGCCGATTTCAGCAGGCTGGCGAGACTCTTACGGACCGACGCATCGTCATCGATGATGCAAACAATGGCCATGAAATGAGAACCTGAAAATTGTGTCAATCCAGTACAGCGTGATGCAACGCGGGGCCGCGTCGACGGGCGTCGCCCCGCCCCCGCGATCCGTGCGTCATGCCCACGGCGCCGCGGCCAGCCGCGGCTGCGCGGGCGCGGCCGGCGCCGGCGGACGCGAATCCGCGCGTTCGGCGGCGGTGAACGACGCGCACCGCGCATGCACGCGGCCCGCTTCCCCCGATTCCGCCAGCTTCTCGAGCGCGTACGCGCGCACGACCTCGAGCAGCGAATAACGCTTCGACAGCCCGACCGAATGAACGACCAGCAACGATTTCGACGCGAGACTGACGAGACAGTCGAGCACGCGTGCGCCGCCCAGTTCGTCGCACGCGGCGAGCGCGCACGCCGCGTCAAGCGGGAACGCATCCGGAAACACCGCGAGGCGGCACAGCACGGTGCGTTCCGCGTCGTCGAGCAGCCGGTAGCTCCACTCGATCGTGGCCCGCAGCGTCTGCTGGCGCGGATGGGCGGTCCGCAGGCCGCCGGACAACGACAGCACCGACTTGTCGAGATCGGCGGCCAGCCCCTGGATCCCGAGCAGCGCGACGCGTGCCGCGCCGAGTTCGAGCGCGAGCGGCAGGCCGCTCAGGCGCCGGCAGACGGTCGCGATCGCGTCCAGCGTCCTCGCATCCGCGGGCACGTCGGTGCCCATCGCGCGCGCCCGCGCCAGGAACATGCGGACGGCCCCGCACGCGACGATCTCGCCTTCGGTCGCGCCGGCCGGCGGCACGGGCAGCGGCCCGACACGATACACGCGCTCGCCGGCGACCCGCAGCGGCTCGCGGCTGGTCACGACGAGGATCGCGCCGGCATTCTCGTCGGCGATCGCTTCGCACAGGTCCGCCAGTTCGCCGACATGCTGCTCCGCGTTGTCGAACACCAGCATCACGCGCTGCCCGCCGATCGCGCGCACGACGTCCGCCTGCCCGGCGGCCGGGCCGCCCGGCAGGCCGAGCGCGCCCAGCACCGCGGACTCCAGCGTCGCGCCTCCCGGCCAGCCGGCCAGGTCGATCCGGACCATCTCGATGCCGCGCACGGCCGACCACGCGGCGGCGACCTCCAGCGCAAGATGCGTCTTGCCGACGCCACCGGGGCCGACCAGCGTGACGAACGCCTCGCGTTCGAGCAGCGCGTGCAGCTCGGCCGCTTCCGGCTCGCGGCCGATCAGCGGACACTTGCGCGGTGCGGCACCCGTGCGGACGCCGCGCACCGGCTCGAGCGCGTCCGGCAGGCGGCCGGCATGGGCCGCATGGGTGGCATCGACCGGCGGCGCGAGCCGGTAGCCGCGGCCCGACTCGGTCCGGATCCAGCCGTGCTTGCCGCCGAACAGCTTGCGCAGCGTCGAGATGTGCACCTGGATGTTGTTCTCGACGACGATCGTGTCCGGCCACACGGCCTCCATGATCTCGTCCTTCGACACGAGCTTGCCGGCCGCCTTCACCAGCAGCTCGAGAATCTCGAACGCCCGGGCACCGATATACCGGGGCTGCCCGTCGACGCAGACTTCGCGGCACTCAAGGGAAACCGTCACCCGCCCGAACGTATACATGATCCGCACCCGCCTTATGCTGCTCCGCATCGTGCGCCGCCCAGCGAGGCGACACCCCCTGTTCCGCCCGTCCGGTCGCATCGATGCGGGCCGGCAGGCATGACCCTATCGTATGGGGTCGCGCGCGTGCCGGCCATTATCTATTGGTTTAGTGGGACGCTACCCGCGCGCCGGCAACCCCGGGAGGGGGTACTGCAGATTTCCGCGGGCTGTCGGACAATGCCCGGGCATGCCGCGCGTGCGATCGTGCCCGGCCGCTGCCTGCCGACATGCCGTTGCGTCCCGTTCCATCCAGCCTGCCCTCATCGTGAACCAACCCTTGCGTAAGCCCGACGACACGAACCGAATGGATGCCGACTGGCTGGCACGCGCCCGCCTGTCGAACGCAGTCCGCGCAGACGACGTGCTGTGCTTCGACCTGACCGATGCCGACACCGGACGCGTGTGGTCCGCGTGCCGGACCGGCTGGGAATCCGACGGGCGCTGCCGGCAATTCGAGCGCGAGTACGCATTGAACGGCGTGCTGGATCCGGCATGGGCGCTGCTGCCGGCCGCGCTGATCCGCGCGGCGGACGGCCCGGTGCTCGTCTTTCCGCGTGTCGACGGGCGCACGTTCGACACGCTCGCCGACGCGCAGCTGCCGCTCGACGCGTTTCTCGACACGGCGATCCACGCGGTGCGCACGCTCGGCGCACTGCATCGGCTCGGCTGGCTGCACGGCGACCTGCAACCGGCCAGTTTCGTCGCCCTGCCCGACGGCACGGTCATGCTGCGTGCGTTCGCGCATGCGCGAAATCGTCGGACGGAACACGCCGCGGCGGAGCCGCTGCGCGCGGAATTCGCCGCGTATGCGGCCCCCGAAGTCTCCGAGGGGGCGGACATCGACGAGCGCTCCGACCTGTATGCGCTCGGCATCACGCTGTTCCGCCTGCTGACGGGCGCACTCCCGTACAAGGCGGCGTCGACGTCCGAATGGGTGCACGCGCACGTCGCGATGCAGCCGTCGCCGGCCACGGGGCTGCGCAACGACCTGCCCGCGATCCTGAGCGACCTGCTGCTGAAGCTGATCGCGAAGGAGCCGGCCGAGCGCTACCCGTCCTGCGACGCGGTACAGCACGATCTCGAACGCATCCGGCGCGACTGGCTGGCAGCCGGCCGGGTCGAGCCGTTCGCGCTCGGCGGCAGCGATCCGCTCGCCGGTTTGCGCACGCCCGACCGGCTGGTCGGCCGGGAAGCCGAATCCCGCCGGCTCGCGGCCGCGCTGGCCGCGGTCCTGCAGACCGGCGAGGCGGCCATCGTCATGGTGGACGGGCCGCCCGGCGTTGGCAAGACCGCGCTGACCGAGGACTTCATGCGCGCGTCGCGCGCGACATCGCGTACGGCCTGGTGCACGTCGGCGAAGGTCGACCAATTCCAGCCGGCCCGGCCCTACGCGCCGGTGCTGGCGGCGCTGCGCGCGCTGTTCGGCAGCGTGCTCGCCCGGCGCGACGACGAAATCGCCGCGATCGTCGCACGGCTGCGCGCGTGCATCGGCGCCCAGGCCAGCCTGCTGTCCCGCATCTTTCCGGAGATCGCGTGGCTGCTCGATGTCGAGCCCGTCGCGTTCGGCCATACCGACGCGATCCCGGAGTTTCATCTGTGCCGGATCGTCGTGAACGCGTTCCGCGCCTTCGCGACACCGGCCGAGCCGCTGGTGATGACGCTCGATGACGTCCAGTGGGCCGACGACGCGACGCTCGCGTTCCTCGCGTCGGTCGCGCTCGATCCGCCGCCCCACGTCTGCATCGTCGCCGGTTATCGCAGCGGGTCGCAGCACGATCACCCGCCGGCGTTCCGCCGCTTCCTGCAGCAGCTCGCCCCCGCGCGCGTGTCGGCGCTGACACTGGCGCCGCTCGACGCGCCCGGCGTCACGCACATGCTGGCCGGCCTGCTCGGAGAAGCGCCGGACCGGCTGTCCGCGCTCGGCGACATCGTGACGCGGCGGACCGGCGGCAACCCGTTCTACGTACAGCAGTTCGTGCGCACGCTGATCGACGAGCAACTGCTCGCCTACGACCCGGTGCGGGGGACATGGCAGTGGCAGCCGGCCGACCTCGACGCGCACCACCTCGCCGAGAATGTCGTGAGCCTGCTTGCCGTCCGCATCCAGCGGCTGCCGCATGAATCCAGAACGCTGCTGTCGCTGCTGGCCTGCATCGGCACCGATGCCGACGTCGCGCTGTTGTGTGCCGCCGCCGGCAAGACGCGCGCCGAACTCGCGTTCTGGATGGACCCCGTGCGCCAGGCCGGCCTCGCGTCGCACGCCGATGACCGCTGGCGTTGCGTGCACGACCGCGTCATCGAGTCCGTTCACGCGCTCGCCGGGCGGGCGGAGCGCGCGCAGTGCCACGCCCGGATCGCCGCTGCGATGCTGGCGCGCCCGGGTGCCCGGGCGACCGAAGCGCTGCTGGAACTGGCCGCCCAGATCGAGCAGGCGCGCACCGCGCCGCTCGACCGCACGCTCGCGCTCGCCTTCGCGAACGCGCTGGTCGCAGCCGCGGAAGCGGCGGCCACGGTCGCCGCGCGCGATCGCGCGCTGTCGTTTCTCGCGTGCGCGCAGACGCTGCTCGGCCCGCACGCGTGGGTGCAGCATTACGGTCTCGCGAGCCGCATCGGCATGCTGCGCGGCGGCCTGCTGCTCGCGACCGGCGCCACCGCGCAGGCATCGAGCACGATCGACGAACTGATGGCGCGCACGCGCACGCCGGCCGACCGCGCCGAGGCCCACCGGCTGAAGGCCGCGCAGCTCACGGTCGAGTCGCGCTACCGGCAGGCGGTCGACGTCGCGCTCCAGGGGCTGGCGCTGCTTGGTGTGACGCTGCCGGCCGCGCCGACCGCCGCCGATCTCGCGGCGGCCGGCGACGCCGTGCGCGACGCGCTCGCCGGCCGTGCGATCGGCGATCTGGTCGGGCTGCCCGTGATGACGGACATGCGCGTCGAAGCGACGATGGCCCTGCTGACCGCGCTCGAAGCCGCGATGTTCTATCCGAGCGGCGGGCTGCCGCTGCTGCATTTCGCGACGATGGTCCGGCTGACGCTGCAGCACGGCGTCACCGCCGCATCGGTGCAGGGGCTCGCGTGGTACGGCGTGAGCATCGCCGAGCATCACGGCGCGTATGAAGACGGCTTCGAATTCGCGAAGGTCGCGCTCGCGCTGGTCGATCGCCACGGCTTCGAGCGTTACCGCTCGGCGACGCTGATCGCGCTCGACCAGGTGAGCGTATGGACCCAGCCGCTGTCGTACGCGCTCGAGCGCGCACGCGAAGCGAAAGCGGCCGGCAATGCGAGCGCCGAGCTGCGCTGGATGTGCTACAGCTGCAACCACATCGTCAGCGACCTGCTGTCGATGGGCGAAGCGCTGCCGGCGATTCGCGACGAGATCGATCCGTTGCTCGCGATCGCGCGCGGCGCGCGCTACGACGACATCGTCGACCTCGTGTCCACCCAGTCGGAATTCGTCGACGCGCTGCAGTTCGGCTACGACCGGCCGGTCGGCACGTGGCGCATGCGCGTGTCGACGAAAACGCCGATGTCGGTCCTGCAGTTCTGGACCGACGTCCTTGCGGGCCAGGCGGCGTTCATCTTCGGCGATGCACCCGCGGCACGCGCGTCGCTCGACGCGGCCGCGGCAAGCGCGTGGTCGACGCCCGCGCACATCATGACGTCCGATTTCCACCTGTTCAGCGTGCTCGCCGGCATCGCGGCCGACGGCGGCGCGACACCGCCCGGGCCGCTGCTCGAACGCTTCGCGCCGCAGCGCGCACGCTTCGCCGGCTGGAGCGAGCGGAATCCGGCGACGTTCCGAAACAAGCTCGCGCTGATCGACGCCGAATTCGCGCGCGTGCGCGGCGACCACGTCGCGGCGATGCAGCAGTACGACGCGTCGGCCAGCCTCGCCGCGGAACGGGGTTTCGTGCACGAACAGGCGCTTGCGCACGAACTGGCCGCGCGCCACGCGATGTCGCTCGGGCTCACCGGCCCGGCGCGCCATCAGTGGCGGCTCGCGCATGCGTGCTACCGGCGCTGGGGCGCGACCGGCAAGGCGCAGGCGCTGGAAGCGCAGCACACGTTCCTCGTGATGGAGCCGCCGCCGGGCGGCGCGGCCGTGCCCGCGCGCGAAGACCTCGATTTCGCGCTCGCGATGCGCGCATCCCATTCGTTATCCGAGGAAATCGTGCTGGAGCGCCTGATCCAGACGCTGATGCGCAACATGATCGTGTACGCAGGCGCCGGCTACGGCCTGCTGCTGCTCGCCCGCAACGACCGGCTGACGATCGAGGCCGCCGCGCGGATCGTCGACAGCGACGTGGTCGTCGAGATCGCACGCAGCGAACCCACCGAGCACGATGTCCCGCTGTCGATCCTGAACACCGTCGCGCGCACCCGCAAGCCGGTCGTGCTCGCGAACGCGCAGCGCGAGGGCCTGCCCGACCACGTCGACAGCCTGCGCGCGCACCCCACGCGTTCGCTGTTCTGCCTGCCGCTGCTGAAGCAGGGTGTGCTGATCGGCGTGCTGTACCTGGAGAATGCGCTGAGCAACGGCGTGTTTTCGCCGCGCCGCATCGCGATGCTCGAAATGCTCGCGCCGCAGGCGGCCAACGCGCTGGAGTCCGCGCGGCTGTACGCGGAACTGATCGACGAAAACGCGCGCCGGCTCGAAACCGAGGCCGCGCTGCGGCATGCGCGCACCGAGCTCGCGCGCACCGCGCACATGACCGTGATGGGCGAGCTGGCCGCGTCGATCGCGCACGAGATCAACCAGCCGCTGACGAGCATCGTGTCGAGCGCCGGCGCGGGCATGCGCTGGCTGCGCGGCACCCCGCCCGATCTCGACGAGGCGCTCGCGAGCCTCGACGACATCCGCGCGTCCGGCGTCCGCGCGGCCGACATCGTGCGCGCGCTGCGCTCGCTCGCCCGCCAGACGCCGCCCGCGCTCGCGCCGCTCGCGATCGACGACCTGATCCGCGACATGCTGCACCTCACCGCGACCGAAATCGACGCGAAGCAGGTCGCGCTGCGCGTCGACCTGCATTGCGCCGCGATCCGCGTGATGGCCGATCGCACGCAGATCCAGCAGGTGATCCTGAACCTGGTCACCAACGCGCTCGACGCGATGGACGGGCAGGCGGCATCACGCGAACTCGACATCGCGTCGCAGGCCGGCGACGGCTACGCGACCGTCTCCATTGCCGACCGCGGCGCGGGCATCGACGCCGGGATCGCGAACCGGATCTTCGACGCGTTCTTCACGACGAAATCGAACGGCATGGGGATGGGCCTCGCGATCTGCCGCTCGATCGTCGAAGCGCACGGCGGCACGCTCGAAGCCGCGCCGCGCGGCGACGGCGGGTCCGTGCTGACGTTCCGGCTGCCGGTGTCGACGGCGGGCTGACGCAAGCGACCGGCGCGGGCCGTCACCCGCGCCGCGCGATTCAGGTTCCGCTCGGCCGGTGCGCGTCCTCGCCGAGGAACCGGTGCACGAACGTGACGGCCATCGCGCCTTCGCCGACCGCCGACGCCACCCGCTTGACCGACCCCGAACGGACGTCGCCCGCCGCGAACGAGCCGGGCACGCTGGTTTCCAGGTAGTACGGCCGGCGCTCGAGCGGCCACACGCGCGCGAAGTCCGGGCAGTCGTACAGGTCGCTGCCCGTCACCAGGTAGCCGCCCGGATTGCGGATGATGTCGGTGTCGCGCGCCCATTCGGTGTTCGGCGCGCCGCCGATGCAGACGAACAGGTGCGTGGCCGGCAGCACGTCGCGCGCGCCGTCTTCCGTGCGCAGCACGATCGCCTCGAGCCGGCCGTCGCCCTGCAGCGCGTCGACGGTCGTGCCGTAGCGCACCGTCACGTTCGGCATGCGCTCGATCCGGTCGATCAGGTAGCGCGACAGCGTCGCCGCGAGCGACGCACCCCGGACGATCATCGTGACTTCGCGCGCGTGCCGCGCGAAGTTCATCACGGCCTGCCCGGCCGAATTGCCGCCGCCGACGATGAACACGTGCTTGCCCTCGCACATCGGCGCTTCGCTCGATCCCGCGCCGTAGTACAGGCCCGCGTTGAGAAACTTCGATTCGTCGGGCAGGCCGAGACTGCGGTATTCGATCCCCGTCGCGCAGATGTTCGAGCGTGCGGTCAGGATCGAGCCGTCGGCCATGTCGACGCGGATCTTGCCGTCGACGAACGTCGCATGCACGCCCTCGCGCATCATCAGCAACTCGACGCCGAACTTCACCGCCTGCTGGCGCGCGCGTTCCGCCAGCTCGGCGCCCGGGATGCCGTCCGGAAAGCCCATGTAGTTCTCGATCAGCGAACTCGTGCCCGCCTGCCCGCCGATCGCGTCGCGTTCGATCACGACGGCCCGCAGCCCCTCGGACGCCGCATAGACGGCCGCCGACAGGCCGGCCGGGCCGGCGCCGTAAATCGAGACGTCGTACTCGATGAAGCGCGGCCGGGAGACCCAGCCGAGCTTCGCGGCGATCTCCGGCAGCGTCGGCTGGTAGATGCACGTGCCGTCCGGAAACACGACCACCGGCAGCCGGACGTCGCGCAGCGGCGCGATGCCCAGCTCGCGCACGCAATCGGTGTCGGACGTCAGCTCGCACCATTCGTACTCGACCACGCCGCGCTTCAGGAAGTCGCGGATCGCGTAGGCCTCCTTGCTGTGAGGCAGGCCGATGACCTTGACATGCTGCGACTGCGCCATGAGCGTCTCCCGGTGACCGCGTGTCGGATCCCGGCCGGCTCCCGCGCCGGCCGTACGCGTGACTGTACGTCGTCATCGCCGCCGCGGCCGCCGCATTTCATAAGAATTAAGGTTCGCGCGCGATGCGCGCCGTCCACAATGAATCGGGTTCCCCCCGCTCGCAGCTTCGCGCCGGCCGCGCTGCGAGCGCCCCCCGGCGCCGGCATCGGAGCGACAGATGGCCACGACCTGCACCCATCTCGGTGAAGCGCGCATCCTGAACACCGACAAGGACTACTGCGAGGAATGCGTGAAGTCCGGCAGCCGATGGGTGCATTTGCGCCTGTGCCTGAGCTGCGGGCATGTCGGCTGTTGCGACTCGTCGCCGAACCGTCACGCCAGCCGGCATTTTCATGAAACGACGCACCCGCTCGCCCGTTCGATCGAGCCCGGCGAGCGCTGGGTCTGGTGCTATGCGGACGACGTGATGGCCGGCGAAATCACGCCGTAACCCGCCGCGCACCTCTGTCCGGCACCGTTTTCGACCGAGGGTATACACGGTTCGATCGCGGCTTCTTCTCGCCGCTTTTTTCGACTAGTATTTATCGAACGATAACTTATCTATCGATAAACAAGAGGTTCGTCATGACGGTATCCAGACTCGCGCACTACTCGATCCGCACGCTCGATCTCGAGCGATCGTGCCGGTTCTACGAACGTGTGCTCGGCTTCAAGCGCGGCTACCGGCCGCCGTTCGACTTTCCCGGCGCATGGCTCTACAAGGGCGGCGACGAAAGCGATTACGGCACGGTCCACATCATCGGCGTCGACCCGGCCAACCCGGACGGGCTCGCGGCCTATCTCGGCGACAAGGCGCTGCCGGCGTCGGGCACCGGCACGGTCGACCACATCGCATTCCTCGCGACCGGCGTCGAGGCGATGTGGGACACGCTGCGCGCCGAACACGTCGCGTGGCGCGATCGCACCGTGCCGAGCCTCGGGCTGCACCAGGTGTTCATCGAGGACCCGTCCGGCGTGACGATCGAACTCAACTTCCCCGCCGCCGAAGTCGCGGGGCTGACACTGCCCGCCGCGGTACCGGCCGGCGACTCGCAAGCACACGGAGACTGACATGAACCACGGCACTTCGACCAAACGCAAGGCCGCGATCGTCGGCGGCTCGCTGGGCGGCCTGTTCGCCGCGAATCTCCTGCTGCGCAACGGCTGGGACGTGGACGTGTTCGAACGGGTGCCCGACGCGCTGTCGGGCCGCGGCGCCGGGATCGTCACGCACCCCGAACTGTTCGACGTGATGCGCGCCGCGGGCGTGCGCATCGACGCATCGATCGGCGTGAAGGTCGAGTCGCGGATCACGCTGGGCCGCGACGGCACCGTCGTATCGGAACGCCGGATGCCGCAGACGCTCACCGCGTGGAGCAAGATGTACCACGTGCTGCGCGCGGCGCTGCCCGACCAGCATTACCGCGCGGGCGCGGTCGTCACCGACGTCGCGGACGGCCCCGGGCACGCGTCGGTCACGCTCGCCGACGGCTCGGTCGTGCACGCCGACCTCGTCATCGCGGCCGACGGCTTCCGCTCGGCGATCCGCGAGAAATTCCTGCCGGACGCGCGGCTGCAATATGCGGGCTACGTCGCGTGGCGCGGGCTGGTCGACGAACCCGGGCTGTCGGAGTCCACCCACGCGACGCTGTTCGGGAATTTCGCGTTCGGCCTGCCGCCGCACGAACAGATCCTCGGTTATCCGGTCGCCGGCCAGGGCAACAGCACGAAGCCGGGCGAGCGCCGCTACAACTTCGTGTGGTATCGCGCGACCCGCGAGGACACCGACCTGCCGAACCTGCTGACCGACGCGACCGGCAAGCTGTGGGCGGGCGGCATTCCGCCGACGCTGATCCGGCGCGAGGTGCTCGACGACATGGAAGACGCCGCCCACGCGCTGCTGGCGCCGCAGTTCGCCGAGGTCGTCGCGCGCGCGACGCAGCCGCTGTTCCAGCCGATCTACGACCTCGAAGTGCCGAACATGGCGTTCGGCCGGATCGCGCTGCTCGGCGACGCCGCGTTCGTCGCGCGGCCGCATTGCGGGATGGGTGTCACGAAGGCCGCCGGCGATGCCCTTGCGCTCGTCACGGCACTCGCCACGCGCGCCGACACGCTCGACGCGCTGTGCGAATACAGCGAGACGCGCACGGCATTCGGCGCGGCGATCGTGGAGCACGCGCGTCACCTCGGCGCCTACATGCAGGCGCAACTGAAGAACGACACCGAGCGCGAAATGGCCGAGCGCTATCGCACGCCGGAAGTCGTGATGCGGGAAACCGCCGTTCCGCCGCATTTCTGAGCACGCACGGGCGCCGTGCGCGACACGCGCGGCGCCCGTCGCCAAGCCAAGCCAAGCCATGCCATGCCAGGCCAGGCCATTCCAGACGAGAAGGAGACACCGTGAACCACCCGCTTTCGGCTACCGCCGGCACCGCACCCGAACCGGCCGCACCGTCACATGCCACGCATCCGCTGCTGCGCGATGCCCGCTTTCGCGAGCACGTCCGGCGCAGAAGGCTGTTCGCCTGGTCGCTGACGTTCGTCATGCTCGCCCTCTATTTCGCGTTCATCCTGACGCTGGCGTTTTCGCCGACGCTGCTGGGCGCGCCGATCGTGCCGGGCCGGCCGACCCCGTGGGGCATCCCGGTCGGGTTCGGCATGTTCGTCGCAACGTTCGCGCTGGTCGCGTTTTACGTGTTCCGCGCCAATGCGGTGCACGACACGGTCGTCGCGGCCCTTCGCCACGGAGACGCATCATGAAACGCCTGCTCCCCGCACTGCTCACCGCTTGCAGCTGTGCACCGGCGTTCGCGGCCGGCCCCGCCGCGCTCGCGCACGGGCACAATCCGGTCGCGATCGGCATGTTCGTCGTGTTCGTCGCGTCGACGCTCTTCATCACGCGCTGGGCCGCGCGCAAGAACCACAGCGTGGCCGACCACTACGCGGCGGGCGGCAAGATCACCGCGTTCCAGAACGGCTGGGCGATCGCCGGCGACTACATGTCGGCCGCGTCGCTGCTCGGCATCTCCGCGCTGGTGTTCGCGAGCGGCTACGACGGGCTGATCTATTCGGTCGGGTTTCTCGCGAGCTGGCCGATCATCCTGTTCCTGATCGCCGAGCCGCTGCGCAACCTCGGCAAGTACACGCTCGCCGACGTCGTGTCGTATCGCCTGCGGCAACGGCCGATCCGCGCGTTCGCGGCGTCGAGCTCGATCGTCATCGTGCTGCTGTATCTCGTGTCGCAGATGGTCGGCGCGGGCAAGCTGGTCGAGCTGCTGTTCGGCCTGAACTACACGGTCGCGGTGCTGATCGTCGGCGTGCTGATGGTCGTCTACGTGTTCTTCGGCGGGATGCTGGCCACCACCTGGATCCAGATCATCAAGGCCGTGCTGCTGCTCGCCGGCGCGGCGTTCATGGCGATCATGGTGCTGAGCCGTTGCGGCTTCAGTCTCGACGCGCTGTTCGCGCAGGCGATTCTCGTTCACCCGAAACACGCGGCGATCATGCGCCCCGGCGGGCTGGTGTCCGATCCGGTCTCGGCCGTGTCACTCGGCCTCGCGCTGATCTTCGGCACCGCGGGCCTGCCGCACATCCTGATGCGATTCTTCACGGTCGGCGACGTCAAGGCGGCCCGCAAGAGCATCCTCTACGCAACCGGGATCGTCGGCGCCGGCTACGTGCTGATCGTCGTCATCGGCTTCGGCACCATCGCGCTCGTCGCGTCGGACCCGCAGTACCACGACGCGTCCGGCGCGATCGCCGGCGGCGCGAACATGGTGGCGATCCACCTCGCGCACGCGGTCGGCGGCAACGTGTTCCTCGGCTTCATCTGCGCGGTCGCGTTCTCGACCATCCTGGCCGTGGTCGCCGGGCTCACGCTCGCGGGTTCGTCGGCGATCTCGCACGACCTCTACGCGAACGTGCTGCGGCGCGGGCAGGCGTCCGACCGGGACGAAATGCGCGTGGCGCGCGCCACGACCGTCGTGCTCGGCGTGCTCGCGATCCTGCTCGGCATCGCGTTCGAGAAGCAGAACATCGCGTTCATCGTCAGCCTCACGTTTTCGATCGCGGCCAGCTCGAATTTCCCGGTGCTGCTGCTCTCGATCTACTGGCGCGGGCTGACGACGCGCGGCGCGGTGTTGGGCGGCCTGCTCGGGCTCGCCACCGCGGTGACGCTCACCGTGCTGAGCCCGACCGTGTGGGTCCAGGTACTGGGCCATGCGCACGCGGTCTATCCGTACGAATACCCGGCGCTGTTCTCGATGGCGGCGGCCTTCGCCGGCGTCGTCCTGTTCTCCGTCACCGATCGCTCGGCGCGTGCGCAACGCGAGCGCGCGCAGTTCGACACGCAACTCGTCGCGTGCGAGATGGGCCTCACGGCGGGCACCACCACGACCATCACGCAACGCGGCTGAGCCGCACGTCACGCACCCTCGATACACCATGAGAGACACCATGCTGAATTGCACCTGCTGCCCGTCGCCGGGACGCCGCCGCCTGCTCGGCGCGCTTGCCGCGTTCGCGGGCACCGCCGTCGCCGGACAGTCCGCGCCGGCCGCCGGCAGCGCCGACACCCCGGCCGCGTTGCCGCCGCACCGGCCGCGCTCGATCGACATCCACGCGCATTACTACCCGGAGAGCTTCTGCGACCTGGTCGGCGGCGAAGGCAAGCGCTTCGGCGGCTCGTTCGTGTGCGACGACACATCGTTCACGTTCCGCACGCCCGCCGGCGGCCTCGGCCCGCTGCCGATGAAGTTCATCGACATCGACGCGCGGCTCAAGGACATGGATGCGTCCGGCGTCGACGTGCAGGCGCTGTCGCTCAGCGTGCCGATGGCTTACTGGGGCGACCGGCCGTTCAACGCGAAGCTCGCGCGCGACTGGAATGCATCGGCGTCGCGCGTCTACCAGCGGCACCCGACGCGCTTCGTCGTGCTCGCGACGCTGCCGATGCTGAACGCGGCCGACGCGATCGACGAACTCGAACGCGCCGTGCAATTGCCGGGCGTGCGCGGCGTGTACATGGGCACCAACATCGACAACCGCGATCTCGACGATCCGCTGTTCGCGCCCGTGTTCGCCCGCATCGAGCAGCTGGGCCTGCCGGTGTTCCTGCATCCGCAGCAGACGGTCGGCGGCGCGCGGCTCGGCGATTTCTACCTCAGCAACCTGCTCGGCAACCCGTTCGATACCGCGATCGCGGGCTCGCACCTGATCCTCGGCGGCGTGCTCGACCGCTACCCGACGCTGGAAATCACGTTGCCGCATGCGGGCGGCGCGCTGCCGATCCTCGTCGGGCGCCTCGACGCGGGCTGGACCGTGCGGCCCGAAACGCGCCGGCTCGCGCAGAAGCCCAGCAGCTACCTGCGGCGCTTCAGCTATGACACGGTGTCGCATTCGGGTCCCGTGCTGAACTTCCTGATCGAGAACGTCGGCGTGGACCGGCTCGTGCTCGGCAGCGACTACTGTTTCGACATGGGCTACGAGCAGCCGGTGCGCTTTCTCGACCGTGTCGACCTGAGCGCGCGGCAGCGCGCGATGATCCTCGGCGGCAATGCGGGCAAGCTGCTGCGGATCTAGCAGGCCGGCGCGCCGCGCTTGCACCGTCGGCGCAGCCCGCGGCCGGACATGGCAAAATCCGCAGCAGCCGTGGCCGCAGGCGCGCGGCGCCGTGCATCACGACGCCTGGCCGACGGCGCACGCCATCGGCCGCACACCGGAGTCACCCACGATGAAGATAGTCATTGCAGGCGGATCGATCGCCGGTCTCGCGGCCACGCTGACGCTCGACTGCGTCGGACACGACGTGACGGTCTGCGAACGCTCGCCGTCGCCGCTGCGCGGCCAGGGCGGCGGCGTGGCCGTGTTGCGCCGGATGATGGCGTTTCTCGAACAGCATGGCCGGCATTGCCGCCACGCGATCAGCGTGCCGACACACCGGCGGCGCTGGATCGATCGCGACGGCATCGTCACGCGCGACGAGCCCGAGATGCTGCCGTTTTCGTCGTGGGACGCCGTCTACCGCTCGCTGTGCGAAACGCTGCCGCACGGGCGCATCCGGTACGGCCGCACGGTCACCGGCTTCGACCAGGACGCGGACGGCGTCGACGTCCACCTCGGCGACGAGCGCCTCCACGCGGACGTGCTGATCGCCGCCGACGGGGCCGGCTCGACCCTGCGCGCGCAGCTCTTTCCCGGTTACGCGCCGTCGTTCGCCGGTTACCTCGCGTGGCGCGGGATCGTCGACGAAGCGGATTTCGACGCCGCGTCGATCGCGCCGCTGGTCGAGAACATGACGCTGCACAAGGCGCCGGGCGAGCTGTTCATGGCGTTCCTGATTCCCGCGCTCGACGGCTCGCTCGCGCCGGGCACGCGCCGCTTCAACTGGCTGTGGTATCGCAACGAAGCCGATCGCGAAGCGCTGCGTCACCACCTGACCGATCGGGCCGGCCACGTCCATCACGCGTCCGTGCATCCGGGGCAGCTCGCCGACGACGTCGTCGCGACGCTGCGGCAACTCGCCGGCGAACGCCTGCCGGCCCTGCTCGCGCAACTGGTGCACGCGACGCGCATGCCGTTCAACCAGGCGATCTTCGACGCGTTGAGCCCCGCGTTCGTCGATGGCCGCGTCGCGCTGATCGGCGATGCGGCGTGCACCGTGCGCCCGCATACCGCATCGGGCACGTCGAAGGCCGCGAGCGATGCGGTGTCGCTCGCCGAAGCGCTGCCGGCGGACGCGACCGACGTCGTCGCGCGTCTCGCGCAATGGTCGGCGCGACGGCGCGACGAAGTGACGTCGCTGCTCGAGAAGGGCCCGCAGCTGGCCGCGGCGTTCGGCCTCGGCACGCCGCGCTGACGCGGCGGCGCCCGCGCCGGGCCGCGTCGCGGCGGGGTTCAGAACGTTTCAGCGCCGTTTCAGGAAATGCCGCCGACGCCCACGTAGACTGCCCTCCATCATCCGCCTCGCACACGATGACGCGATTGCGCCATTGCCCGCGCGGCCTCCCCATACCTGGAGCAACGACATGATCTCCGCCGCGAACCGCTGCCACCGGGCCGCCTCGCCATGGCCGGATCGCCCGGCGATGCGCCGCCGTCATCCGGCCGCGCCGACCGGAACGACCGCCGCCGGCACGCGCGAGCCCGACCTTCCATCCTGCCCCGCGTGCCGCGGCAGCCGAAACCGCGCCGTCGCGCGCGGCCGGCATCCGCGCCATTGCCCCGCCGCTCGAATGATCGCCGGCGAACCGGTTCGCGTGGAGCGCGCATGAAGCACAAACGACTCTGGTTCGGCGCGGCCGGCATCGCGGTCGTCGGCCTGGCGGTCGCGATCGGCATCATGGTCAAGCCGTCGATCGCGCCGATCGATCCGCCCGCCCGCGCATCGTTCGATCCGCAACTCGTTCGCGCCGGCGCGCGCGTGGTCGCGCTCGGCGATTGCGTCGTGTGCCACACCGCGAACGACGGCAAGCCGTTCGCCGGCGGGCTGCCGCTCGCAACGCCGTTCGGCACGATCTACGCGACCAACATCACGCCGGATGCCGACACCGGCATCGGCCGCTGGTCGCGCGACGCGTTCGCACGCGCGCTGCGCAGCGGGATCGCCCGCGACGGCCATCCGCTCTACCCGGCATTTCCGTACATCCACTTCACGCGGATGTCCGACGACGACATCACGGCCGCCTATGCGTACCTGATGACCCGCGAACCGGTGCGGACGAAAACGCCGCCGAACGACCTGATCTTCCCGCTGAACTTCCGGCCGCTGGTCGCGTTCTGGAACGTGCTGTTCCTGCGCGAAGGCGCGTACCGGCCCGACCCGTCGCAATCCGCGCAATGGAATCGCGGCAAGCTGCTCGTCGACGGCCTCGGGCACTGCGCGTCGTGCCATTCGCCGCTCAATGCGATCGGCGGCGAACAGGCCGGCAAGGCGTTCGACGGCGGCATCGTCGACGGCTGGGAGGCGCCGCCGCTCAATGCGCTCGGCAGCGCGGTCAAGCCGTGGACGCAGGCGCAGCTCGTCACCTACCTGCGCACCGGCCGCGCGAGCGAGCACGGCGCGGCGGCCGGCCCGATGCTGCCCGTCACGCGCGATCTCGCGACCGTGCCGCAGGAGGACGTCGAGGCGATCGCCGCGTACATCCTGTCGATCCAGAAGCCGGCGGCCGCCCGGCCCGCGACCGCCGGTGCCGGACACGGCCCGACGACGCCCGCCGGCCAGCGCGGCGCGGTGCTGTTCCAGGCGTCGTGCGCGCAGTGCCACGGGCCGGCAGCGCCGATGCAGTCGATCGGCGAGCGGCCGACGCTCGCGTTCAGCACGGCCGTCGCCGCCGATACGCCGCGCAACGCGATCCAGATGATGTTCAACGGGATCGGCTGGCACGGCGAAGACACGCTGAACTACATGCCGTCGTTCATCGACCAGTACGACGACGCGCAGATCTCGGACCTCGCCGCGTACCTGCGGGAAACGTATTCCGATCGTCCCGCGTGGAGCGGCGTCGACACCCTGGCCGCGAAGCTCAGAAAGGAGGACAGCGCGCGATGATCACCCTCACCGTCAACGGCGTGCGGCACACGCTCGACATCGATCCGTCCACGCCGCTGCTGTACGCGCTGCGCAACGACCTGCACCTGCACGGCGCGAAGTTCGGCTGCGGCCTCGGGCAATGCGGCGCATGCACCGTGATCGTCGACGACAAGCCGATGTTCTCGTGCCTGATTCCGGTGTCCGCGCTCGGCGAGCGCCGCGTGCGGACCCTCGAAAGCCTCGGCACCGCCGGGCATCCGGGCAAGCTGCAGCAGGCGTTCATCGATCACCAGGCCGCGCAGTGCGGGTATTGCATCGCGGGCATGATCATGCGCGCGCAGGCGCTGCTCGAGCGCAACCCGAAACCCACCGAACACGAACTGCGCACCCAGATGGAACCGAACCTGTGCCGCTGCGGCACGCACATGCGGATCCTGGCGGCGATCCGCCAGGTCGCCGGCCTGCCCGACCCGGAGCCGGCCGCCGCGCCCGTCATGATCAGCAAGGGACTCTGATGAACCCACCCGACGACATCGACGAAAGCCGCCGGCACTTCATGGTTTCCGGCGCGCTCTTCGTCGCGTTCAGCCTCGCGCCGGTCACGCGTGCCGCCGCGCAGCTCGTGATCGCGGACGAAGGCGCCGCCGTCCACGTCGCCAAGGCGACCGAAACGCTGGCCGGTAGCCTGAAGACCAACCCGCTGCTGGACGCGTGGATCAAGATCACGCCCGACGGCAAGGTCACCGTGTTCACCGGCAAGGTCGAGCTCGGCACCGGCGTGCGAACCGCGCTGCTGCAGGTGGCGGCCGAGGAGCTGAACATGAAGCCCTCGCTGATCACGTTCCTGACCGCCGACACCGGCGCGTCGCCGGACGAGGGCCTGACGGCCGGCAGCCACACGATGGCCGACAGCGGCTCCGCATTGCTGAACGCGGCCGCGCAGGTGCGCGGGCTGCTGGTCGACGGCGCGGCGAAACAGTTCGGCGTCGAGGCGCGCACGCTCACCGTCGCCGACGCGGTGATCAAGGCGCCGGACGGCCGCACGATGCGCTACGGCGACGCGGTGCGCACGGTCGACCTGCACCGCAACGCGACGCCGACGTCGCCGCTGAAGCCGCCGGCCACGTTCTCGGTGATCGGCACGTCGCTGCCGCGCGTGGACATTCCGAACAAGGTCACGGGCGGCGTCAGCTACGTGCAGGACATGGAGCTGCCCGGCATGCTGCACGCGCGTGTCGTGATGCCGCCCGTGTACGACGCGAAGCTGCTGTCGTTCGACGAAGCCGCGATCCTGAAGATGCCGGGCGTGGTGCGGATCGTGCGCAACGGCAGCATGCTCGCGGTCGTCGCGCAGGGCGAATGGCAGGCGGTCGTCGCGCAGCGCGCGCTGGCCGCCGGCAGCCGCTGGTCACCCGGCCGCGTGCTGCCCGAGCGCGGCACCGTGCATCAGGACCTGAAGCGGATCGCGACGCAGCGCATCGAGATCGCGAACACGAAGGGCAACACCGCGCCGGCCACGAAGACGCTGTCCGCGACGTTCCTGAAGAACTACCTGCTGCACGGCTCGATCGGGCCGTCGTGCTCGGTCGCGCATCTCGAGAACGGCATGCTGACCGTGTGGACCCACTCGCAGGGCGTGTATCCGCTGCGCGACGCGCTCGCCGAGATGCTGTCGATGCCGAAGGCGAGCGTGCGCTGCATCCACACCGAGGGTTCCGGCTGCTACGGGCACAACGGTGCGGACGACGTGGCCGCGCACGCGGCACTGATCGCGGCGGCGCTGCCCGGCAAGGCGATCCGCGTGCAATGGATGCGCGAGCAGGAACATACGTGGGACCACTTCACGCCCGCGATGGTCACCGAGCTCAGCGCGTCGCTCGACGCGAGCGGCCATATCGTCGACTGGAACTACGCGCTGTGGAGCAGCTCGCACAACGAACGGATCGTCAATGCGGGCCGGCTGCTGCCCGCGCGGATGCTCGAGCCGCCGTTCGTGCCCGCGCCGTCGACGCCGATGCTGCAGCCCGAGGGCGGCGGCGATCGCAACGCGATCCCGCTGTACGCACTGCCGACCATGCACATCGTCAACAACTTCTCGCCGACGATGCCGCTGCAGACCTCGGCGATGCGCTCGCTCGGCGCGCACACCAACGTGTGGGCGATCGAGAGCTTCATGGACGAGCTCGCGCACGCCGCCGGCGTCGATCCGGTCGAATTCCGGCTGCGGCACTTGCAGGATCACCGCGCGAGCCAGGTGATCAAGCTCGCCGCGACGAAATTCGGCTGGCCCCGGCCGCCGCGCGAACGCAATCGCGGCGTTGGTTTCGCGTTCGGCAAATACAAGAACCTGATGGCCTACGTCGCGATGGCGGTCGAGATCACGGTCGTGCCGGAAACGGGCCACGTGACGCTCGAGCGCGCGGAAGTGGCCGTCGACGCGGGCCAGGTCGTGTCGCCGGACGGCATCCGCAACCAGATCGAAGGCGGCATCGTGCAGGCCGCGAGCTGGACACTGTACGAGGCGCTGAAATACGATACGCAGCGCATCCGCAGCTTCGACTGGAGCAGCTACCCGATCCTGCGTTTCGGCACGGCACCGCAAAGCATCAAGGTGCACCTGATCAACCGCCCGGGCGCGCCGTTCCTCGGCGCGGCCGAGGCGTCGATGGGGCCGACCGCGGGCGCGCTGGCCAACGCGATTTTCGATGCGACGGGCCAGCGGATGCGCGAAATGCCGTTCGCGGGCGACGGGCTCAGGAAGCGCATCGACGCGTAGCGGCGGTACCTCGACATAAAAGCCGCGCCGGCATGCACCGGCGCAGGCAACGAACAGGCTGGAGAGTTCCGAACGATGGATACCTTGCTTTCGATGCGCGTGTTCACGCGCATCGTCGAAACGGGCAGCTTCACGCGCGCGTCCGACACGACCGGGCTGACGACGCCGCGCGTCTCCGCGCTGCTGAGCACGCTCGAACAGCATCTCGGCTGCCGGCTGCTGAACCGCACCACCCGCCGGATCTCGCTGACCGAGGACGGACAGGCCTACTACGAGCGCTGCGTCGGCGTGCTGCGCGAGATCGACGACATGGAGGCGGCCGTCTCGCAGGCGCGCAACGTGCCGCGCGGCCGCCTGAAGGTGAACCTGCCGCCGGCGATGGCCAAGCAGATCATGGTGCCCGCGCTGCCCGAGTTTCTCGCCGCGCATCCGGGCATCTCGGTCGAACTCGGCGTGACCGACCGGCAGATCGACCTCGTCGGCGAAGGCGTCGATTGCGTCGTGCGCATCGGCGCGCTCGACGACTCGGGGCTGGTCGCGAAACGGATCGGCAGCCTGACCACCTGCACGTGCGCGGCGCCCGCGTATCTCGAGCGCTGCGGCGCGCCCGAAACCGTCGACGATCTCACGCAGCACATCGCGGTCAGCCACATGTCGGCCGATACGGGCCGGCCGCGGCCGTGGGACTACGTGGTCGACGGCGAAACGCGCATCATGCAGATGTGCGGCACCGTCGCGGTCAACGATGCCGACACCTACATCGCATGCGGCCTCGCCGGCATCGGCCTGATCAAGACCTCGCTGTACCTGGTCGAGCCGTACCTGCAATCGGGGCGCCTGCGCGAGGTGCTGACCGATTTCAACACGCCGCCGCGGCCGATCTCGATCCTGTATCCGCCCAACCGGCATACGCCCGTCAAGCTCAAGGTGTTCGTCGACTGGCTCGCCGGGCTGTTCGCGCAGATTCCGACGCTGCAGGGGCAGCGCCGCTGACGCCCGCCGTCGATGCCCGTCGCTGAAACCGCGCGGCCGCGCCCGCGCGCACCCCGCATCGATCAAGTGAATTAAGACGCGGTTTAGGACTATTCAGTCCGCCCGATCCAGACTGCTCTCAGGGGCCTTGCGATCCGCGATATCCGCGCCGGAGGCCCGTTTCGAGAGGCTCGACATGACGATCGCGACCGCCGGCCCGTCCGTCCAGGACGTTTTCGATGTCCTCGACCCCGCGTTCGCGCACGCGCCGCATCGCAGCGGCCGCCCTCGCCCTCGCCGGCATGCGGCTCGCGACCGGTCTCGGCCTCGCCCCCCTCACATGAATCCGCACACGCTCCGACCCCTTTGCGTGGCACGCAAAGCTCGATTGCGCGCCGGCCGTATTCTCTTGTTATCGCTCGATCAATAACCTTGACGGCAATGCGGCGGCTTGCGTTTCACCGCGGCGAACACCGGAACAACCGAACACCCGTATCCCATCACGCCCGCCCGACGACCGGGCACCCGACATCTCTTTCGAAGGAGTCGACCATGTCAGCAGAATCCACCCCGCTCGCGGCCCACGGGCACGCAGCCAAGCTCACGCAGGGCCTCATCCTGCTGTTCGCGTTCAGTTGCGGCGCGATCGTCGCGAACCTGTACTACGCGCAGCCGATCACCGAACTCATCGCGCCCAGCCTGCACATGTCCGGCGCAACCGCGAGCCTGATCGTGTCGCTGACGCAGATCGGCTATGCGTTCGGCCTGTTCTTCATCGTGCCGCTCGGCGACCTGCTCGAGAACCGCAAGCTGATGATCGTCACGGCCGTCGTGTCGATCGCGAGCCTCGCGGCGGCCGCCGTCGTGCAGACGCCCGGGCTGTTCCTCGCGATCTCGCTGCTGATCGGCTTCAGCTCGGTCGCGGTGCAGATCCTGGTGCCGCTCGCCGCGCACCTCGCGCCCGATCATTCGCGCGGCCGCGTGGTCGGCACGATCATGGGCGGGCTGCTGCTCGGCATCCTGCTCGCGCGCCCGCTGTCGAGCGTGGTGGCCGACGCGTTCGGCTGGCGCTTCGTGTTCGCGGCCGCCGCGGTGCTGATGACGCTCGTGACCGCCGTGCTCGCGCTGACGATCCCGTCGCGCCAGCCCGATCATCGCGCGACCTATTTCGAGCTGATCGGCTCGCTGCTGCACCTGGTCCGCACGATGCCGGTGCTGCGCCATCGCGCGTTCTACCAGGGCCTGATGTTCGCGTCGTTCAGCCTGTTCTGGACCGCCGTGCCGGTCGAGCTCACGCGCCACTACGGGCTGTCGCAATCGGCCATCGGCCTGTTCGCGCTGGTCGGGGCGATCGGCGCGACGTCGGCCCCGGTCGCCGGCCGCCTCGCCGATGCCGGCCACGGCGTGCGGGCGACGCTGATCGCGCTGGTCGCCGGCGCGCTGTCGTACGCGGTCGCGCTGATCCACGGCGCCGGCCTGTACGGCCTCGTCGTCACCGGCATCGTGCTCGACTTCGCGGTGCAGATGAACATGGTGCTCGGCCAGCGCGAGATCTATGCGCTGCACGCGGCAAGCCGCAACCGGCTGAACGCGCTGTACATGACGAGCATCTTCGTCGGCGGCGCGATCGGCTCCGCGCTCGCGAGCCCGCTGTACGAACACGGCGGCTGGCCGCTCGTGGCCGCGGTGGCCGGCGCGTTCCCGGTCGTCGCGCTCGCCCACTACCTCGCGATCGGGCGTCCGCACGCACGACGCCACGCCCAGTCCTGAACCGGCGCCGGCACCGGTTCACGCGCGGCGCCCTCCTGGCCGCTCGCGCGCCGGAACGCTGCCGGCACGTTACCCCCGTCTTTCTTTTCCGAACTTTCCACAGGGCCCGCCGCCCGACCGGTCGCCACCACGCGACACGCGGCGCCGCCCTGCCTCACGCAAAAAGGAATCCATCATGTCTTCCCTGCTCAGCCACTACGACCTGCGCGGCCTGCCGCTTCCCAACCGTGTCGTGATGGGGCCGATGACGCGCTCGCGCGCGCCGTCGCGCGGCCAGCCGACCGAACTGATGGCCGAGTACTACGCGCAGCGCGCGTCCGCCGGCCTGATCGTCACCGAGGCGACCAACGTCAGCCCGGCGTCCGCCTCGTTCGAACTGACGCCGGGGCTCGTCACCGACGAGCAGGCGGCCGGCTGGAAGCAGGTCACCGACGCCGTGCATGCGAACGGCGGCCGGATCTTCGCGCAGTTGTGGCACGGCGGCCGCGTGAGCTCGCTGACGCTGCTCGGCGGCGACGCGCCGCTGTCGCCGTCCGGCGTCAACGACGATCTCGAGCAGTTGCAGGTGTGGGCGCAGTTGCAGAACGGCTATTACACGAAGATTCACGCGACGCCGTCGCGCGCGATGACGACGGACGAGGTGGCCGACACGGTCGACGAATTCCGCGACGCGGCCGTACGCGCGATGGCGGCCGGCTTCGACGGCGTCGAGATCCACGCGGCCAACGGCTACCTGCCGCACCAGTTCCTGTCGTCGACGCTGAACCGCCGCGACGACCGATACGGCGGCTCGGTCGCGAACCGCGCGCGCTTTCTCGAGGAGATCGTCGACGCCGTCGGCGCCGTGATGCCGCTCAGCCGCGTGGGCGTGCGCATCTCGCCGTACGCGAAATACAACAACGTGCGTGACGCGGATCCGGATACGACGTACGCGTACGTCGGCCGCATGCTCGACGAAGCCGGCGTCGCCTATGTGCACGCGGCGGACACCAACGGCTGGAGCGGCGAGCCCGACCTGCCGCGCATCGTCGTGAACACGCGCAAGCATTTCGGCGGCACGCTGATCGTCAACGGCGGCATCGCGCCGGATGCCGCGAATGCGCTGATCGACGCGGGCGACGCCGATCTCGTCGCGTTCGCGCGTGCGTACATCGCGAACCCCGATCTGGTCGAACGCCTCGCGGCGAACGCACCGCTCGCCGCGCCGAAGGCGGTCGGCTGGTACGGCGGCGACCGCGCGGGCTACGTCGACTATGCGCGTCACGATGCGGCGGGCGTGAGTGCGTAAGTGCCCGGGTGCGCAGGCGCGCGAGCGCCTGTGCACCCGGCTCACGCCGCCCGAACCAGCCGGAACCCGCAGGACGCCGTCAGGCGTCCTGCCAGCGCGCGCCGAGCACGCGCCCGCAGAAATTCAGCCGGTGGAAATCCGGATCGGCGCGTTCGAGCACGTCGGCGCTCCACGTGCCGAACGTCGACGCCGGCCGGTGCGCGACGCCGCGCGCGACCGCATCGAGGAACGCGTCGCCGAAGCCTTCGCCGCGCGGGTAGGCGGTGAGCAGCGCGCGCCGCTCGTCGGCCGAATACGCGTCGAAATCGGTGGCCATCAGGTCGGTCGAGACGGCGGCCGCCAGCACGCGCGCGAGCGGCGACACGCGCGCGGCCACGCCGGGCGTCGTATGCAGCGCGATCGCGTGCCACACGTCGTCACGCAGGCGCTGCGACGTCTGGTGGCGCAGCAGGAACGTATCGGCGGCATCGGCGCTGTCGAGCTCGTAGCGCGCGGCCGAGCGGCCATACGCGGTGCTCAGTCCCATGTTCGCGTACATCGCGGCCACGTAAAGCGCATCGGCATCGCAGGTCTCGCCGGCACGCTGCGCGGCCAGCGACGCAAGCACGAACACCCGGCTCGCATGCCCGGTGATCGCCCGCGGCAGCGACGCGCGGGCTGCTTCGGCCGCTTCGATCGCCATCGGCGTCCGCGGAATGCGGACACCGGCGACTTCGTCGTCGGCCGACGCGCACGTGTGCGCAGAACTCATCTCGTCTCCTTCTGCCCCTCGCCGGGGGCGGAAAATTGTCCATGCCTCGCGCGGCCCGCGCCGACGCAGCCGGCGCGGGCACGCTGGCTGCCGGTACGGCGTCGGCCTAATACGCGAAACCGGGGTAACCCGATGCTTCGCACTGCTCGGCGGTTTCCATCGCGGCCGCATGCAGGCGCTGCACGAACGCGCGCCCGAGCCCGCGCGCGGCACCGGCCGCCGGCAGGCCCGCGCCGGACGCGGCGCGCAGCGAAGCCGACTCGGCCGAACGACGCCGGCCGGCGCCGCCGAATTCGGCGACCGGCGACCACGCGGGGCTGACCGCCGGCGGCGGCGGTGCGAGCGACGCGAACTCGTCGTCCGCATGCACGATCCTGCCGCCGACGACCGTCAGCACCGACGACAGCGACGTGATCCGCGCTTCGTCGATCGTGAAGTAGTCGTCCGTCAGCACCGCGAAATCGGCGTAGTGGCCGGGCACCAGCGCGCCCTTGCAGTCGTCCTCGCCGGAAAACCACGCGCTGCCGACCGTATAGCAGCGCAGCGCTTCCATCCGGCCGAGCCGGTTGCGCTCCGGATACAGCGCCGTGCCGCCGACCGTGCGCCCCGACACCATCCAGTACAGCGACACGAACGGGTTGTAGCTCGCGATGCGCGTTGCATCGGTGCCCGCGCCGACCGGCAGCCCGGCCGCCAGCATCGCGCGGATCGGCGGCGTGCGCATCGCGGCTTGCGCGCCGTAACGCGCGATGAAGTACTCGCCCTGGAACGCCATCCGGTGCTGGACCGTCACGCCGCCGCCGAGCGCGGCGATGCGCGCGATGTTCGCATCGGTGATCGTCTCGCAGTGATCGAAGAACCAGCGCAGGCCGTCGAACGGTGTCTCGCGGTTCACGGCTTCGAGCACGTTCAGGAAGCGGCCGATCGATTCGTCGTAGGTCGCATGCAGCCGGAACGGCCAGCGGTGCCGCACCAGCAGCCGCACCACCGCGGCCAGTTCGGCCTCCAGCGCCGCCGGCAGATCGGGGCGCGGTTCGAGAAAATTGCCGAAATCGGCGGCCGAATACACCAGCAGCTCGCCGGCGCCGTTCATCCGCAGGAACGCGTCGCCGTCGCCGGGTTTCGCGAGCGTCACCCAGCGCGCGTAGTCGTCGAGCTCCCGCCCCGCATGCTGCACGAACAGGCTGTACGCGACGCGCACGGTCATTTCGCCGCGCCGCGCGAGTGCCAGGATCGCGCCGTAGTCGTCCGGAAAGGCCTGGAAATCGCCGCCCGCGTCGATCGCGCTCGTCACGCCGAGCCGGTTCAGCTCGCGCATGAAATGCCGCATCGAATTCATCTGGTCGTCGTGGCCGAGCTTCGGGGCCCGTTCGAGCGCCTCGTGCAGCACGGCCATGTCCGGGCGCGCGATCAGCAGGCCGGTCGGCCGGCCGAGGCGATCGCGCTGGATCTCGCCGCCGGGCGGGTTCGACGTGTCGCGGCCGTAGCCGATCGCGCGCAGCGCGGCCGCGTTCAGCAGCGCGCTGTCGCCCAGGTGCATGATGAAGACCGGCGTGTCGGGCGCGATCTCGTTCAGTTCGGCCGCCGTCGGCCCGCGCTTTTCGGCGAACTGGAATTCGGTCCAGCCGCCGACCACGCGCACCCAGTGCGGCGCGGGCGTGCGCAGCACCTGGCGACGCAGCATCGCGAGCGCGTCGGCCAGCGTCGGCACGCCGTCCCAGCGCAGTTCCAGGTTGAAGTTCAGGCCGCCGCGGATCATGTGCAGGTGCGAATCGTTCAGCCCCGGGATCACGGTGCGGCCGTTCAGGTCGATGCACTGCGTGCCGGCATGCGCATGCCGCATCACGTCGTGCCCGCTGCCGGCCGCGAGGATCCGGCCGTCCTTCACGGCGAGCGCGGTCACGAACGACTGCCGGTCGTCCTGCGTCGCGATCTTGCCGTTGCATACGATGAGGTCCGCCGCCGCGGCGGATGCCGTCGCCCTAAGCACCGTCAGGCCCTCCGCTTGCGCCGTGAGCCGGCACGCGGCCGCATGCCGCCTGCCTCCGGTTCGACGATACACGGACCATCCACTCCCCCTTGAACATTGAACGATCGGACCGACGGGCCGCGGCGCGATGGCGCGGTGTCGTCCTGCGCGAACCGGGCATGCCGTTACGCCACCTGCTGCATCGCATCCGCCGCCTCGTGCCGCATGCGCGACCGGCCCGCCGGCAGCGCCGGCTCCGGGCGCACGAAGTTCTGCAGGCGCGCGAGCCGGCGCACGTCGAACGCGCGCGATTGCGGATCGAAATGCCCCGACAGGTTCGCCACCAGCGACGACGCCTGGCCCGTCCGCCCGCGCTCGATCAGGTGATCGGCGAGATCGAGCGTGCCGCGCAGCGCCCACATCGCGGCGCCTTGCCCGTTCGCGGTATGGATCCCGGTCAGCAGATGCCGGTGCCCTTCGACTTCGTACGCGAGCGCGGCATCGGGCTCCGCGGTGCGGGCCTGCTCGAGCATCGCGAGCCCCCGGACGCGCAGCAGTTCCGGCACGAACAGGTGCTCGCCGTGCGCGCGGCAGCGCGCGAGCGTCGCGTCGAGTTTCGCGCATGCCTCGGCCGCGCGGCCGGTGCGCGTCAGCCCTTCCGCGTACGCGACGACCAGCGGCGCGAGCAGGCGCCGGAACCCGCTCGCCTCGATGCGCCGCAGCGCGGGTTCGAGCCGCGCGAGACCGGCGCCGGGATGCCCGGCCTGCATGTCGAACTGCCCGGCGAGGCCTTCCGCGTGGCTGAGCCAGATGTCGAACCCGTTCGCCTCCGCGGTCGAGCGCAGCGTACCGAGATAGTCGGAAATCACGTCGTGATCGCCGTAGCGCAGCGCGATCGGCACGGCCGCCGCGCCGAGCACGACGCACAGCGCCAGCCCCGACCCGGTGCGGCGCGCGGATTCGACCGCCTGCGCGGCCAGCCGCATCGCGTATTCCGGATCGCCCTGCATCCAGACGAGCCGCATCAGCATCGTGCGGCCGAGCGTCGCGACGTCGACCCCGAGCGCGGCTTCCGCGCAGGACGGCTCGCCGGCCACGGCCAGCCCGGCGGTCGCGGCCTCCAGCCGCTCGCGGGCCTGCGCGTGTTCGCCGAAGTAATGCAGCGACGTCGCGACCATCGCGTTCGCCAGCAGCCGCTGCGGCCGGTCGCCGCGCCGTTCGGCCGCGCGCTCGAAGCGCGTCGCGTAGCGCAGCGATTCGTGGATGTCGGAGCGCGTCAGCATCGTGTTCCACAGCCCGACCAGCGCGCACGCGTCGAACGCCTCGTCGCCGATCCGGCCCGCGAGCACGAGCGTCCGGTCCCACATCGCGGCCGCCGCGTGCGTATCGCCGTCGGTATGCAGCAGCGCCGTCGCGTAAGCGGCGCGCAGGCGCAGCTCGCGTGCCGCGTCGATGCCGCCGGTATCGCCGGTTCCAGCGGCCTCGATCGCGTCGAGCGCCCGCCGCGCCGGATGCGCGCATTCGCGCATCCGCGCCGGTTCCAGCAACGCGAGCGCCAGTGCGTCCGCTTCGTGCCCTCGCGGCTCGACCGCGACGGGCTCGCGCGGCGCCGGCGCCGGTGCGTCCGCGGCGACACGCGGGCTCGCGAGATCCGCGGCCGGCGCCGGCGCCTGCATCCGCGCCTCCCCCTGCTCGCGCTCGTAGCACGCATGACGCTCGGCGACGAGGTCGAATTCGCCTTCGTTGCGCAGTTTCTCGAGCGCGTACGCGCGCGTCGATTCCGTCAACCGGTAACGCGCGTGCGCGCCGTGGAACTCGACGGTCACCAGCGACTTCGCGACCAGTTCGCCGAGCACCGCGATCGTCTCGGCGGCCGACATCCCGGGATCCATCGCGACCTCGCGCGCGGCATCGAACGTGAACGGGCCGATGAAGCACCCCATGCGGCGAAACAGCGAGCGCGCGGCCGCATCCAGCAGCACGTAGCTCCAGTCGAACGTCGCCCGCAACGTCTGGTGGCGCGGCAGCGCCGAGCGCAGCCCGCCGGTCAGCAGGTTCAGCCGGTCGTCCAGACGCGCGGCGACGGCCTCGAGCCCGAGCGTCGCGACGCGCGCGGCAGCCAGCTCGATCGCGAGCGGCAGCCCGTCCAGGCGCCGGCAGATGTCGCCGATCAGCCTGATGCCGGCCGCATCGACCGCGCAGTCGGGCGTGGCGGCGCGGATCCGCGCGAGGAACAGCTCGACGGCCGAATGACGCACGATTTCGTCGAGCGGCGCGTCGCTGTCCGGCACCGCCAGCGGGCTCACGCGAAACACGGCTTCGGCCGAGATATGCAGGGGTTCGCGGCTCGTCGCGAGCACGCGCAGCGACGGCGCGCGCGACGTCAGCGTATCGACGAGATCGGCCACCAGATCGACGACGTGTTCCGCGTTGTCGAGCACGATCAGGGCCGGCGACGCGGCGAACGCTCCGGCGATCCGGTCGATGCCCGGCACGCCGTCGGTCTCGAGGCCGAGTTCCGCGGCGATCGCGAGCAGCACGTCGTCGCGCGTCGCGGCGCTCGCGAGCGCGACGAACAGCACGCGTTCGCCGGACCGCTCGCGCAGCTCGTGGGCGACGCGGCCGGCCAGGCTCGTCTTGCCGATGCCGCCCGCCCCGACGAGCGTGACGACCGGTGCGCGCTCGATCATGTCGACGATCTGTCCGATCTCAGCCTGACGCCCGACGAGCGAAACCGGGCGGGCCGCCGCGACGGGATCGGCCGGCAACGCGGCCGTGCGCGGCGCGGCCTCGTGCGCGACGGCGGGAGGCGCGATCAGCAGGTAGCCGCGGCCCGGCACCGTCTTGATCAGGTCGCGGTCCGCGCCCAGCGCCTTGCGCAGCGTCGCGACGTGAACCTGCAACCGGTTTTCCTCGACGATCAGGCCCGGCCACACGGCATCCATGATGTCGTCCTTCGACACGACGGAACCGTTGGCGCGATGCAGCACTTCAAGTATGTCAAGCGCGCGTGCGCCGATACGCAGCGACGCGCCGTGGTGGCGAATGTCACGCTGCTCGAAATCCACCGACAACGTCCCGATCTGGATCATGGCCGCCTCCAGGTTCCCCACGATGACCGCCATGTGAACACGGCCGTTCACCAGGGCGGGAATGCACACCCGTCCAGCGCTGCCGGCCGGGCGCAAAGTCTCAAAATGTGGACTGAGTGTAAACACGGAATTAACAAAAATCTTGAAGGAAAATGCGCTGGCCTCCCGCACACCGGCGCGCCCGCGGGCGGGCGCCGCGCCGAACGAAAATGGGGTGGCATCGGCCCCGCGTTGGCCATGGCGGCGCGCTCGCGTGCCCGTCGAGGCCGGCGCGGCGCGGGTCGGGCCGCTGGCAAGCATTTCGTCAGCAAGTGGACATTTATTCAAGTTAACTTGGGCCGGTCGAGTGCACCGTTTAAACTTCGCGTAAATATGTTCGCGCGCCGCCCCCCATCGAAGGATTGTTCCGCCATGCCAGATTCCCTCGTCGCGTCCCCGGCCGCACGGCCGAAAGACACGCTCGGCTGCCTGTCGAGCCTGCTGTCCAAGGACATCGAACGCCCGGTCGGCGGGCTCACGCTCCATCGCAAATGCATGCGCGACGAGCACTTCGAGCGCATCGAGATGGCGGCCAGCGATCGCGGCTTCCTGATCGGCGTGTCGCTCAACGGCGGACACCGGCGCACGATCTACGGCGGCACCGGCCAATCCCGCTCCGAGCGGCGGTTCCAGCACAACTCGATCTACATTCGCGACTTCTCCCGGAATTTTCGTGCCGACCTGTACGGCAAGTTCGACTTCCTGCTGGTCGAGCTGTCGCACGCGTATCTCGACGGCCTCGGCCGCGAGCACGACGGCACCGAAATCGGCGGCCTGACCTGCGCGCCCGACGTACAGGACGAGGTGCTGGGCCATCTCGCGCACGCGGTGGCCGACAGCCTCGACGAGCCCGGCGTGCTGAACGCGCTGTTCGTCGAGCAGATGGGGCTCGCGATCGGCGCGCATCTCGCGCGCCAGTACGGCAACGCGGACGCGCGCGACCTGCAGCACAAGGGCCTGCTGTCGCCGGCGAAGACGGCGCTCGCGAAAGAGCTGCTGATGGAGAAGGCCGATCTCGGCGTGTCGATCGAGGAAGTCGCGCGCGAGTGCGATCTGTCGCGCGGCTATTTCATCCGTGCGTTCTCGCGCACGACGGGGCGCACGCCGCATCAATGGCTGCTCGAACAGCGCGTGATCCGCGCGCGGCAACTGATCGAGACGACCGACATGTCGCTCGCGGAAATCGCGGCCGCCTGCGGCTTCGCGGACCAGAGCCACCTGAACCGCGTGTTCGCGCGCATCGTCGGCCATCCGCCCGGCGCCTGGCGGCGCGAACTGACGCGCTGACGCGGCCGCGCGCCACCGCTACGCGCGTGCCCCGCACCTCACTGCACGACACGGCACGGCACGGCGCGCATCGCCCGTCGCTCACCGGAGCGGCGTCGCGTCGTAATTGACCGGCACCCAGTCGTACTGCTCCCCGTCCCTGCGCAAATGCCCGAACCCGGGAAACGCGATGTGCGCGGCGCCGACGAGGTAACGCTTGTCCGCGACGCGCTTCAGCGTATCGCGCCGGGTGCGGCGCGCCGCGTCCGCATCGCTGTCGTACTGGACCGTCGCGTCCGGATCCTGCAGCTGGATCGCCGCGACGTGCACGATGTCGCCCCACGCGAGCAGCCCGGCGTCGCCGCTCTCGATCAGGTACGCGGTATGGCCCGGCGTATGGCCAGGCATCGGCACCGCGCGAATGCCGGGCGCGAGCGTCGCTTCGCCGCGAAACGTCTTGAAGCGGCCCGCCGCGACGTACGGCGCGACCGACGCGGCAGCCGCATCGAAGAACGACGCGAGGAACGCCGGCGCCTGTGCCTTGTTGTCCGGATCGAGCCAGTAGTTCGCTTCGATCTCGTTCACGCGCACCACCGCGTTCGGGAAGGTCATCCTGCCGTTCGTCACGATGCCGCCGACATGATCCTTGTGCAGGTGCGTGAGCAGCACCTCGTCGATCTGCTCCGGCGCATAACCGGCCGCACGCAGGTTCGCGAGCAGCTTGCCGCAGCAATCGCCGTACAGCACGCCGGCCCCCGAATCGACGAGGATCCGCTTCGTGCCGGTATCGACGAGGAACGCGTTGATCGAGCCCTGCACGGGCGGCTCGAGAAACGCGCGGTCGAGATCGCGCCGGATGTCGTCCTTCGAGATGCCGCGGAACACCGTATCGACCGGAAACGGATGCGTGCCGTCGGACAGCGCGACGATCCGCAGGCTGCCGAGCTGCTGCCGATAGAAGCCGGGCGCCTGATCCGCGCCGCCCGGTCCGGCCGCACACGCGGCCGATGCGAGGATGCCGAAGCACCACGCGATGACCAGCATGCCGCCGGTACGCCAGTTCAGGTTCTTCATGTCCGCTCCCCGGTTGCGTATCGAGATATCGCGCGCGGTGCCGGCCCGGCCGGTCAGGCGCGCGACACCGAGCTTACCGGCCGGTTTCGCAATAATCCTGAGCGCGACATGAATCGTTCTGAAAGCCGGCACCCGCCGGCGCCGGCCCGGCTTACGCGGCCCGATCCCGCGCGCGCTGCGCGTCGAGCAATGCGGCGCGAAACACGTCGGCCGGCTGCGCGCCGCTGACGACCGTCGACCCGATGCGCGTCGACGGCACCGACGCGATGCCGTCGCGCACCGCCGCCTCCTCGAGCGCGACCACCGCGTCGAGCCCTTCGCCGGATGCGAGGAATGCACGCACCGCATCGCCGGCCAGGCCGGCGCCGGCCGCGATCTCGACCAGCACGTCCGCATCGCCGATATCGCGGCCGTCGCGGAAATACGCGGCAAACAGCGCATCGACGAGCGCGACCGCGCTGCCGTGCTGCTGCGCGAACCAGACGAGCCGGTGCGCGAGCCGCGTGTTCGGCGTGCGCGCGATCCGTGCGTGGTCGAACACGAGGCCCGCCGCGCGGCCGGCGTCGGCCACATGCGCGTCGAGCGCCTGCGAACGCGCCCAGCTGCCGAACTTCGCGCTCCGGTACGCCTTGCGGTCGATGCCGCCGGCCGGCATCGTCGGGTTCAGTTCGAACGGCACGAACCGCACGTTCACGGCGCCGGCCAGGCCGGCTGCTTCGATCGCCTCCGCGAGCCGGTGCTCCGCGATCCAGCACCACGGGCAGATCAGGTCGTAGGTCACGGTTACTTCGACGGGTTTCATCGTCATCTCCTGTACATTGCAGTCCGGAAGATAACGCTTGCGCGCCGGCGATAGAATGCGAACGGCACGCAACGCATCGTTGCGGCCTGCACAAAGGCACAAAGACTCGAAGAGCACGACATGGACAAATTCTCCGCGCTGCGCGCGTTCGTCGAAGTAGCGGAAGCCGGCGGTTTCTCGAGCGCGGGGCGCCGCCTCGACCTCGCGGCATCGTCGGTGGTACGCGCGGTGGATGCGCTCGAGGCGTCGCTCGGCACCGTGCTGCTGAACCGCACGACGCGCCAGGTCACGCTGTCCGACGCGGGTGCCATGTACTACGCACGCGCGAAGCAGCTGCTCGAGGAACTCGCGGAAGCCGACGCGCTGGTGTCCGATCGCGGCGACGAGCCGTCCGGGCCGCTGCGCGTGTCGGTGCCGGTCGCGTACGGCGTGCGCCGCATCGCGCCGCACGTCGCGGCGTTCCTCGCGCGCCACCCGAAGCTCGATCTCGACCTGCAGCTCACCGACGAACGCGTCGATCTCGTCGCGGGCCGCATCGACGTCGCGATCCGGCTCGGCGAAGCGGCGCCGTCCGCCGAAGTCGTCGCGCGGACGCTCGGCACGTTCCACCGCTACGTCGTCGCGAGCCACGACTACCTCGCCGCGCACGGCACGCCGGCCGAGCCGGGCGAGCTCGTCGATCACGCGTGCCTGCGCTTTCACTTCGGCGGCGACCAGCAGGCGTGGTCGTTCGTCGACGCGCACGGCACGGCGCAGGTGCGCGTTACCGGGCGCCTGAAATCGAACCACAGCGAAGTGCTTCGCGATGCGGCGCTCGACGGCGCCGGCATCGCGCTGCTGCCCGACTGGCTGGTCGAGGCCGACGTCCAGTCGGGCCGCCTGCGCCGGCTCTTCGAGCAATACGACGTGACGCCCGGCACGGCCCGCTCGGTCGTCACCGCGCTCTACCTGCCGACGCAGCGCGGCTCGAAACGCGTGACCGCGTTCATCGATTTCGTCGAAACGCTGGTGCGCGCGCCGCACTGAGCCGTCCGGCGGCGTGCCGCGCGACGCGCGGCGCCGCGCTACCAGCCGAACTTCGCTTCGACGCCTACGTAGTCGGCATTGCGCGCGCCGAGCGCGCGGATCGAGTCGGCGATCTGGAAGTGCACGGCCTCGACGGCCAGCGCCATGTTCGGATTGACGAGCCAGTCCACGCGGGCCTGCGCATACATCCCCGTGTACGAACCGCCCTTGCCGGCCGTGCCGGGCACCGCCGACATCCCCTGCCCGTAGATCGCGTCGGCCGTCGTCTCGCGCCACTGGAAACCGACCGCGGTCAGCACCGTCACGCTGCTCGACGGCTTGAACGTCAGCGACGGCTTCACGTGAATCAGGTTGCTGTAGCCGGTGTAGCCCGCGAGCGTGAAGTAATAACCGTTCGGGAACAGCGGGTTGAAGGTGCCCATGCGTCCGTCGCCGGGATGCTTGTCGCCCGATGCGCCGTCGACCTGGATGCCGACGCGCGGCGTGCCCGGCGTCTTCGCGAACGTGTAGCCGCCCAGCGCGCCGAATGCCCACGCGCCGATCGTGTCCTGGCCGATGTGCCCGGTCTGGAGCATCGCCTCGACGTCCCAGTCGAACCCGCTGGACTTGCCCGCGTAGCGCATGTCGAACACGTCGCGCCGCTCGGTGCCGGCCCCCGCGACATAGCGCGCGTTGTCGCGCGTATAACGCGACCAGTACGCCGACAGGTCGCCGGGGCCCGTGTTGGTGCGCTCGACACGCACGCCGTCGAACCGCAGGTGCCGGTTCGACACGTCGTCGAACGCCGCGTCGTTGCGATACTGCACCGGGCGCGTCACATAGCCGATCAGCCGCCACTTGCCGATTTCGTAATCCGCCCACAGCGCGTCGAACGCCTGGCGCACGTTCGGGCCGTCGCGCACCGACACGAACCGCTGCAGGTCGTACGCCATCTCCTGCCGGCCGATCCGCGCCTTGAACGTGCCGCCGCCGATCTGGTCGACATACGCGACGAACGCCTGCTCGATGTCGAACTGATCCTTGTCGACGGGCGACACCGTGTCCTTGCCGAACGGCCGCGCATCGACGAACTGGACGAATGCCTGGAAATGCCCGGCGTAACGCAGGTCCGCATGCACCGTCGCACGCTGGATCACGTAGTTGTCGTCGTGCGCGGCGCCGAGCCCGAACAGCGGCGCGTTGTTCAGCTCGAAGCGCTCGCGCAGGTTCGCGCCGAGCGACAGGTAGGTCGACGGGTCGCCGCCGAGCGGGATGTACTTCAGCGCATCGCCCGGCTGGCGCGGCACGCACGGGTTCGCGAGCACCGACCAGTCCTCCTGCCAGCGGTTGAACAGCACCGTGGGCCGCTTCGCGGTACACGTCGTGCCGGCGGCCGGGGCCGGCGAAGCTGTCGAAGCTGTCGAAGCCGCCGAAGCGGCATCCTCGGCCCCGGCCGCCGTACCCGCATAGCCCGCGACGCCGCCCGCCAGCACGGCGGCCGGCAGCACGCGGCGCCAGGCGCGCCCCATCGACCCGCGCTCCATCACTTCGACCGCGCGTGGATCTCGGCGACGTAGCCGCCCGGGAACTGCACGAGCGCCGCATCGCGCCCGTCCGACGTGAACGTCGGCACCAGCACGGTCACGCCCGCGGCCTGCGCCTGCTTCAGCGTCGCGGCCAGGTCCGGCACTTCATAGCCGGTCATCTCGCGGCCGAACGGGTAAGGCAGATGGCCGTCGGTGGCGAGCACGGTCATCTTGCCGAAACCCGATTCGATGCGGATGCGGCGATACGTATCGTTCGGCCGGCCGATCTCGATGCCCGGCGCCTTGCGCACGTCGGACACCACCTTGCCGCGCGAGAACGCGACGAAGTCGTGCACCAGCTTGCTCGCGCTTTCCGGCGACACGTACACGCGGTTTTCCGGCACCGTCTGCAGCGGGTCGTATTTCGGCGCTTGCGTGTGCCAGTAGAGCTGCATGTTCACGCCGCCCGGCCAGCGGATGATCGCGTCGCGGCCGATCGGGTCAGGGAACGTGTCGACGACGACGTCCGCGCCGTGCGCGCGCGCCGATTTCATCGCGACGTCCATGTCGGTGACGAGGTAGCCGGTACGCTCCTCGCAGAACGGATAGGGGATCGGCGTCTTGAAGCCGAACACCGAGATCGTGCCGGCCGGCGTGAACACGAGCTGCGACATCGTCTGGCTCGGCGTCGGCGTGACCTGGAACACGCCCTGCTTCGACTTGCTGCCGCCGAACGTCGCGACGAAGCTGTCGGTGAAGCGGTCGAAATCCTCCGGCGCGACGCACACGTGCGTCGTGTCGTACTGCGGGCCGACCGCGACAGCCGGCACCTTCGCGGACGTCGTCTCGAGCAGGCGCGTCTCGTCGGCATGGGCCGGCGCGGTGGCCAGCAATGCGCCGAGCACGGCCGCCGACGCGGCCGTCAGCCGCCATGCCTGTTGCAATTTCAGTGCGATCATCGGGTTCTCCTTGAAAGTGGCACGCGCGGCCACATGCCGCGCGCGCATTCAGCGTGACGTCGGCCGCTCGTCGGGCCGACCGGATTGATAGGCGAGGAAGCACAGCACCGCGAGCGGCAGCGCGAGCGCCCAGAACGCCGCGAACAGATAGGCCATCGCACCCGCGCCGGCGCCGAGCGCGAAGCCCGCGACCGGCGGCAGCGTGCGCCGCAGCCGCACGCGCGCGGCTTCGCGTTCGGCCGGCGCGGCGAGCGGCACCAGCCAGTCGAATGCATCGATCACCGCCTGCGTGACGTTGCCCGTCATCACCGTGTTGGCGACGACCGAGCGGGCCGTCAACCGCGCGTGCGCGTTCTGGACGCCCATCGCCGCGGCGCCGAGGAGACCGCACAGGATCGTCCTCGGCGCGTCGGCATCGGCGATCGGCGAGGCCATCACGCCGGCCAGCATGAAGCCGGCCAGCAGCACGGCCTGCAGCGCATACAGCGAACGCGCACGCACGCCGTGGCCCAGCTGGCGCATCCGGTGGTCGAGCACGCGCGCGACGACGATGCCCGCGATGAAGGACGGAAACGCGAGCCACTTGATCGCGAGCCCTTGCCCGACGCCGGCCAGGCCCGAGCCGATCAGGATGAAGTTGCCGGTGACGTGCGCGGTGAACAGGCCGAACAGCGCGACGAAGCCGAGCGTGTCGACATATCCCGCGATCGACGCGAGAAACACGTCCTCGCCGCGCACGCGGTCGGGCACGGCGCCCGCGGTTACCGGCTGCGACGGCATGACCCGGTTTCCTGGATGGTGGCGCCGGCGCCCGGCGAGATCTGATAACGCATGTTCCGCTCCGGTTGCGCCGACCGGCCCGGCTTGCCGACTGGCATCCGGCCCGTGCGGCGGTTCGGAAGCCAGACTAGTGAAGGCTGACCTTAATGTCATGGCGGCCGCCTGAATTTTTCTGAATCGGCGGCGGGCTCGCGTGGCCGGGGAGCCGGGCCGGCACGACGCGGTTTGCGCCCCGCACCGGCCCTGCAGCGCGCCGAAAGCCCCGCCGCGCACGGCATGCGGCGCGTCAATCGTGCTATTTTTCGATCGATAGTTAACGCAGGCGCACCATCGGGAGCCGATGCATGACCGAAAGAAAACGCAGCACGCCGGCCCGCGAGCGCGGGACGGACGCCGACGGCAACGCCGTCACGCCGGGCCGCCGGCTCGCGCCGGAAGCGCGCGAGCGGCAGATCGTCGAGAAGGCGATCGAGCACTTCGCGACGCACGGCTTTTCCGGCAGCACCCGCGAGCTCGCGCGGCAGATCGGCGTCACCCAGCCGCTGCTGTACCGCTACTTCCCGAGCAAGGAAGCGCTGATCGACCGCGTGTACGACGAGATCTACACGTGGAACCCCGACTGGGAAAAACTGATCGGCGACCGCACGGTGTCGCTGCAGGAGCGGCTCGTCGCGTTTTATCGCGACTATGCGCAAACCATCCTGCGGCGCGAATGGATCCGCACGTTCATCTTCGCGGGGCTCAGCCGCGAGGGGTTCAACACGCGTTACCTGTCGCGGCTGCGCGAACGCGTGTTCCTGCCGGTGCTGCGCGAGCTGCGGCACGAATACGACATCGCGACGCCCACCACCGAGGCCCAGCGCAATGCGGAAGTCGAGCTGGTCTGGAGCCTGCACGCGAGCATCTTCTATTTCGGCGTGCGCAAGTGGGTCTACGGCCTGCCGGTGCCCGACGATCTCGACACCGAGATCGAACGGCTGATCGACGCGTTCCTGCACGGCACGCCCGCCGCGCTGAAGCAGCTCACGTCGGACGCACCCGCGCGGCGGCGCCGGCGCGGCTGACACGGATGGCAGGCATGCCGGACGACGACGGTCGCATCGTCGTCCGGCATGTTCACGTTCGTGCCTCTTCGTCAGGCCCGCACGCGACGGGACGCCACCGGCCGAGCGAATCACACGGGGATCGGCAACCGCCTGCCACGGCCGGCCCGTGACCAGGCAAGCCGGTTCCGGCCGTGCGCGCAATCACGCGAATTCAGAACAATTTATCCGGCGCGCCGCACGATTCGCCTATTCTCGAAAGGCATTTGCGGCCGCGCCGGTTTCGCGCGGGCCGAACCGAACAGCGACCGACCCATGACCCTCTCCATGCCCTCGATCACCCATCACACCGTCACCGCGAACGGCATCCGCCAGCACTACATCGACGCCGGCAGCGGGCCTGCCGTCGTGCTGCTGCACGGCTTCCCCGAGACCAGCTTCGCGTGGCGCTTCCAGATTCCCGCGCTCGCGCAGCGCTACCGCGTGATTGCGCCCGACCTGCGCGGTTACGGCGAAACCGACAAGCCGGCCGCCGGTTACGACAAGCGCAACATGGCGCGCGACGTCGCCGGGCTGCTCGACGCGCTCGGCATCGGCCGCATCGCGCTCGTCGGGCACGACCGCGGCGCGCGCGTCGCGACGCGTTTCGCGAAGGACTTCCCCGAGCGCGTCGACCGGCTCGTCGTGATGGACAACGTGCCGACGCGCATCGTCGCGCAGAACATGACCGCGCAAACGGCGCGCGCGTACTGGTTCTTCCTGTTCCACCAGGTGCCGGATCTGCCCGAGGCGCTGATCGCCGGCAAGGAAGCCGAGTGGCTCAGCCACTTCTTCTCCGACTGGTGCTACAACCCGCACGCGATCTCCGGCGACGCGTTCGACACCTACGTGCGCGCGTACCGGCGCCCGGGCGCCGTGCGCGGCGCGCTGGCCGACTATCGCGCGAACGCCGAGGACGTGCAGCAGGATCTCGTCGACGCGGACGTCAAGATCGCGTGCCCGACGATGGCGCTCTGGGGCGAGGATTTCTACGCGGTCGGCAAGATGTTCGACATGAAATCCGTGTGGGAAAGCATGGCGACGGACCTGCGCGCCGAGCCGATCGCACAGTGCGGGCACCTGCCGCAAGAGGAGCAGCCGGAGCGCGTGAACGCGCTGCTGCTCGACTTCCTGCAGCACTGGGAAGGCTGATTCGATGCGCGCGCAACGAACCATCGGGAGGCTGGCAGCATGAGCGACGTTTCGGGCCCGCTGGCGGTCGTGATCGGCGGATCGGTGGGCGGGCTGTTCACCGCCACCTCACTGCGGGCGGCCGGCTGGCGCGTCAAGGTCTTCGAGCAATCGCCGAACGAGCTCGACAGCCGCGGCGGCGGCATCGTGCTGCAAGCGCCGATCGAACGCGCGTTCGCGTTCGGCGGCGTGCCCGTGCCGCACGATGCGGGTGTCGATTCGGGTGACCGGATCTATCTCGACGAGCACGACCGGATCGTGCAGCGCCTGACCATGCCGCAGACGCAGACCGCGTGGAACGTGATCTACACGGCGCTGAAGCGCGCGCTGCCCGCCGGCGTCGTGCACGGCGGCGTGTCGTTCGAGCGCTTCGAGCAGGAGGGCGACCGCGTGATCGCGCACTTCGCGGACGGCCGGGTCGAGCCGGCCGACCTGCTGGTCGGCGCCGACGGCGGCCGCTCGAACGTGCGCGCGCAACTGCTGCCCGATGCGCGGCCCGCGTATGCGGGTTATGTCGCGTGGCGCGGGCTCGTCGACGAGCACTTGCTGCCGGCCCCGGTGCTCGACGTGCTGCGCGACCGCTTCACGTTCCAGCAAGGCGACGCGCACCTGTTCCTCACCTATCTGGTCCCCGGCCGCGACGGCGCGATCGAGCCGGGCAAGCGGCGCGTGAACTGGGTCTGGTACCGGCGGCTCGCACCGGCGAGCCTGCCGTCGCTGTTTCTCGAGCGGGACGGCACGCAGCGCGACGGTTCGCTGCCGCCCGGCGCGATGCGCGACGACAACCGGCTCGAACTCGTGGACGCGGGCCGCCGGATGCTGGCGCCCACGCTCGCCGCGCTCGTCGACGCGACGCAGGCGCCGTTCGCGCAGGCGATCCTCGATCTCTCGGTCGAGCGCATGGCGTTCGGCCGCGCGGTGCTGCTCGGCGACGCGGCCTGCCTCGTGCGGCCGCATACGGCCGCGGGCGTCGCGAAAGCGGCGGAGAATGCGGTCGGGCTCGCCGAGGCGCTGCGCGGCGTCGTGCACGGCCCCGCGTTCGACGCCGCGCTGGCGGGCTGGGAAAGCCGTCAGCTCGCGACCAACGCAGCGCTGTCCGACCTCGGCATCTCGCTCGGTACGCGGATCATGGGGCGCGCGTGACCGTCCGGCGGTGCGCGCCGCTCCGGTCGATCGCGCATGCGGGCCGGGCCGTCACGCGTGGCGCACGACGATATCCCACGCGGTATGACACGCCTGCCCCGGCAGCGTCAGCGCGCGCAGCACCACCCGATCGCCCTGCTGCGTCGCGACGCTGAACTTATGCGGCGCCAGCAGCGCGACCGTCGCGCCGTTGTGCTCCAGTTGCAAGCCCGGCGCCGCAGGCTGGCCGCTCAGATGCGACAGCCAGATGTCCAGCACCATCCGGTCGCGCGTCACCGCGAATTCGACCGTGTGCGCCGCCCACGCATTCAGTGCATGGCCCTGCGGGTTGCGGAACGACGGCCCCGCGGCCAGACGCGGCACGTTCGCCAGTACGTCCTCGTGCGCGGCCAGCACCGACAACCCGCTCGCGACGAAGCGTTCGGGCTGAAGCAGGCCGGGATCGGCCGGCTGCGCGCGCTTGCCGGCTTCGGGCGCCAGCGCGAACGCCTGCCCGAGCGCGATCGCATGCTCGGCATGACGCGCCAGGTAGCGCCAGTGATTCAGGAAGCGCACGTCGCCCGTCATGTGCAGGCCACGGATCGGTTTGCCCTGATGCTCGAGCACGATGCGGACCGCGTCGAAATCGTGCCGCTCGTGCAGCCCCCATTTCGTGACGAAATTCTGCTCGCAGCCCACGAGCCGCACGTGGCCGCGGCCGCCCCACAGATGCAGGAAGGTCGTGTCCAGCCCGTAGATCGCCGCGAAGTCCCGGCCGATCCTGCCGGCCTGTTCGCGGACAAACCGCGCGAATCGCGCCCAGGGCTCGCGGCCGCCGACCACGAGCCCCGCCTGTAGCGGCTGCCCCAGCCGCTCGAGCACGTCCTGCACGCACTGGTGGATCAGCGCGTCGCGCCGTTCGCCGATGAGCGGCGTCATCACGAACGCGCAGAAGTGCGCATCCGGCGCGACGTGAAGGGCGTCGTCGTGCGGCACGACGTCGAAGATGTCGAACCGCGGCCCCGGGAACCAGATGTCGGCATCGTAGAGCGCGAGCGTCTGCAACGCCGGATCGGTGTCGAAGATCGCGGCCGCGGAGATGTAGCGGTCCCAGGCAAGGTCGCCGACGCCCGCCGCCGCGTACACCTCGATCCCGTTCGCGCGCAGCCGCTGCTGCTTCTCGTCGGACAACCCGTAGCCGATGACGCCGATGCGCCCCCGGTAGTCCGTCGCGCGCAGCGAGACGATGAACGGGATGACCATTTCGTACCAGGCCTGCGCGTTGTCGTCGATCGCGAACGCGACGAGTTGATGGCGGTCGGTCTCGTTGTTGTCGGACGTGTTCATGCGTGTGATGAGATTGGTCAGTCCGTCGTTCCGATCGGTCTGGCTGCCGGTGTTCCTTTACACGCGACGCCGATTATCGGAAGGCAGTCGAATACCCGTTATCGTCATACGATTGCGAGCGATATCCATTCGGCGGCGGCCCGTTCGCCGGGGCCGTTCGCCGGAAAATGGATGCTCGATTTTTACCACGGCGCGATATTCCCGCGCGACCTGAAAATGCGTCGCGATCCGGAACATTTGTTAAATAGCTTGAATGACCGACAACCGGCCGGCAATTTGCCTTAACATCCGGCCGTCATCTCGACTGACGCCGATCACGGTTGACCGACCCTGGACTCCGGCCGTGGCTTTCATTTTTCAGGTGCCCGAACGCGGCGCCGATTTCATCCGGACGCTACGACCGATCATGTTCCAAACCCCGGGAGATTCATTCGTCAACGGCTCGTTGCTGGGCCTGTGCGTCGAGGTGCCGCTCGCCGCGCTGGTGTCGCTCGCCATGCACGGCGTCGACTGGAACGGGCAGCGCATCGCGATGCTGATCGCCACGCCGGTGCTGCTCGCCTGCATTGCGCTGCTGACCCGCCCGGTCGCATTCAGCACGGTATGGAAGCACAAGCGCTCGCCGTTCGTGCTCGACGACAACGTGCGTGCGTCGATCTACGGCCGGCTCTGCGGGATCGCGCTCGGGCTCGTGTTCGGCATCATGGTCGCGACGACGTTCGCCTGATCCCGCCGAGCCGGCGCGCCCGACGAAACCTGCGTCGGGCCTGAAGCCGCCGGCTCACGAGCAAGTCTTCCCGGCGCATCGCGTCACGCCGATGCCACCAGCGTGTTGAACGACGTATCCCACAACGGCGCGACATTCGCCGGCCCGTCGAGCACGCCGATCCGCGCGAACACATCCGCGACCTGCTGATGCTGCGCCACCACGTCGGGCGTCACCGGCAGCAACGCATAGTCTTCGCTGCGCTGGTCGAACATCGCGACGAGATCGGCCACCGGCACGCGCGTCTCCTGGTTCTGCACCCGCGCGTAGTCGCCGAAATGCCCGTTCGCCCACGCATACGCGCGCCGGAACCGCAGCAGCAGATCGCCCGTCGCCGCACGACGGCGCGCATCGTCGAGCGTGCGCGGGTTCGCGTACACCGGGAAATTGCCCGACAGATAACCCTTCCCCGTCTTCAGCACGCGCGCCCCGTAACGATTGCGCGCGAGCTGGCCGTTGTAGCCGTAGATCGCCCACGCGTCGATGTCGCCGCGATCGTAGGCCGACAACCCGTCGGTCGGCGACAGGTGGTTGATCGGCTGGATGTCGTCGAAGCCCAGGCCAGCTTCCGTAAGCTGGCGATACAGGAAGTAGTGCGACGTCGTCGCGCGCACGTAGCCGACGCGCTTGCCCTTCAGGTCCGCGATGCTGCGGATCGGCGTGTCCTTGCGTGCGAGCGTGACCTGGTTGTTCAGGTCTTCGCGCACGCGGGTGATGAGCCGGACGCTGGCCTTCTGGCGCGCGGCGAACACGGCCGGAATTTCGCTGCCCGAACCGATATCGAGCGCATCTGCATTGAGCGCCTCGATGTGCAGCACGCCGTTGTTCAGCTCGCGCCAGTCGATCCGGTACGGTGTGTCGCCGAGGCCGGCCGCCTGCAGCAGTGCGCGCCAGCCGCCCTTGTAGGTCGCGACGCGCAACGTCGTGCCGGCGAGATCGGCGTTGACGGCCGGCGTGGCGAACGCGGCCTTTGCGGCGAACGGCGCCGCCACGGCCGCGGCGCCGGCAAGAATCAGGCGGCGGCGCGCCGCCGACGTTGACGCCATCGAATCCTCCTGTCGATCGGTTGCGAATTGAGCGGAAGCCTGCGCGGCTGCATCAATGCAGCACCGGGAACCCGTGGCGCTCGGCCAGCAGCTCGAGGATGCGGCGCGCGTCGGTGACGAACCGCACGTCGCCGAGCGTCTGCGCGTCGTCCGGCGCCGGCTGGTCGCGACCGAGCACGAGGACCGGCAAGCCCTGGTGCGCATCGTCGAGCGCCTCGATCACCGCGTGGCGCGGCCGCTCGAAGCCGACGCGCTTCACGTCGATGCGGCCGGCATGCTCGGGCGCGCTCGCCAGCAGCCCCTCGATCGACAAACCGTGCGGACAGACGAAACGCTGGCCCGGATGCTTCGGGTCGGCAAAACCCGGTTCCAGCAAAAACAGTACATCGCGACTCATGTCAAACGGCTCCCGTGTTCGTTGTTCAGCCGGGACGCATGCGCACGTCGGCGCCGTCATGGTCCCGGAGCAGGCCGGCCCGCGGCCGGATGCCCGACTCTACCGTTGCGCGTCGCACCGCCCTACCAACGTTTTGAGAAATCGATATGCCGGCGCGCATAGCGCATCGATCGTGCGCCGCACAGACGGCCGTTGCGTAAATGCATCGCCCGTTGCATCGCGGACATTGCGGATATCGAACCATTTCATCGATCGATATGACGGCGGCCGCGGGTAGCCGGCGCCCGACGTTCGCCGTTCGAGCGATGCGTTCGCCGCAGCAGGGGTGCCGGACGCGATCGCGACGCACATGCCGGACTTGCAGCAATGCACATTACAAATCGGCCGCGCAGCGATTTACAAACCACGGATCGACCGTTCGCCGGTTCAACCCGCGTCAATAGCATCGTGCTCCTTACAGTCTTACTCATAAAAACAGAGGAAAGTCATGATCAAAAAAACGATAGTCCTGGGTTTGGTTTCGATCGGTTCGGTCAGCGCGCATGCGCAGAGTTCGGTCACGTTGTACGGCGTCGTCGATGCCGGTTTCGCCTATACGAACAACCAGGGCGGCGCGAGCAACATCCAGCAGACGAGCGGCAAGCTGAGCGGCAGCCGCTGGGGCCTGAAAGGCGTGGAAGATCTCGGTGGCGGCCTGCAGGCGGTCTTCACGCTCGAAAGCGGGTTCCGGCCGAGCGACGGCGGGCTCGGCCAGGGCGGCCGGCTGTTCGGCCGTTCCGCGTACGTGGGCCTGGCCAAGTCCGGCATCGGCACGCTGACCTTCGGCCGCCAGTACGAGCCGATCACCGATCTCGTCGCGCAGTACTCGGGGTCCGGCTTCTGGTCGCCGGCCACGCACGTGGGCGACAACGACAACATGAACCAGAGCTTCCGCCTGAACAACGCGGTGAAGTTCCGCAGCGACACGATCGCCGGCTTCACGGCCGACCTGCTCTATGCGTTCAGCAACCAGGCGAACGGCGGCGCCGGCACCGGCTTCTCGAACAACAATGCGTGGGGCGTGTCGGCGAACTACGTGAACGGGCCGCTGTCGGTCGGCGGCGGTTACGTGCGACTCAATCACCCGAATGCGACGTCGAATACGACCGGCGCGGTGGGCGGCGCGACCTCGACCACCGGCAACGACTACAGCGGCGCGTTCTTCTACGGGCTGAACGGCGGTGTGCTCAAGCAGCAGATCGGCGTGGCGGGCGCGAACTACGCGCTCGGCCGCGCGACGCTCGGCTTCGCGTGGAGCCACACGCAGCTCAACTATCTCGACGGCTCGTCGCGCAAGTTCAACAACTACGACGTGAACGCGCGTTACCAGATCACGCCGGCGGCTACGCTGATCGGCGTCTATACGTTCACCGACGGGCGCGCGAGCGGCCTGCCGGGCACCGGCGGCCAGACGCTGAAGCCGCGCTGGCACCAGTTCACGCTCGGGTTCGACTATGCGCTGTCGAAGCGTACCGATATCTACGTGTCGGGCATCTACCAGCTCGCGGCCGGCGATGCGAGCACGGCGACGGCGGGCGGTTATCGCAGGATCGCGGCGATCTCGAACATCGGCAGCGCGTCGTCGACGAACCGCCAGGTCGCGCTCGTCAGCGGGCTGCGCGTGAAGTTCTGACGGCGTGCGCAGCGGGTGTGGTGCGATAAGCAAAGCGGGAATTGTTGTTTGCCGCGCCGTGCCCGGTTGCCGAGAATGTGCGTTTCCCGTGCGCTGCCCGCAGGCGCGATACGCGTTCGACGATGACCGACTCCCTCCCCGCGTGCCGCGCAGCAGCCGGCGTGCGGCACTGCGTCGGCACGCCGGCGCATCGGGCATCGCACCCGGGCGATTCGCCGCCGCACGTACCCGCCGTTGTCGCGCGGTGCGTGCCCAACCCGCAAGGAAGCCATCATGAGCGCCCCCTCCGTCGCCGCTCCGGTTGCGACGTCACCGTTCGTCGACGTCCGCTCGCCGGCGGACTTCCCCGACAGCCCCGTGTCGCGCGTGCTCGCACAGCCGCTGATGCTCGGGCTGTTCCTGCCGATCCAGGCCGGCGGCTGGAGCGCGTCGACGCTGCCGCGCACGACCGACTGGACGTTCGACTACAACGCCGAGCTGGTCGCGCGCGCGGAAGCGCTCGGCTTCGATCTCGTGTTCGCGCTGTCGCAATGGCTGCCGAAAGGCGGTTACGGCGGCGTGTTCGACGGCCACGCGCTCGACTCGTTCATGACGCTGGCCGCGCTGACCGCGCGCACCGAGCGGATCATCCTGGTCGCGACGAGCCATGTGCTGTACGGGCCGTGGCATCCGCTGCATTTCGCGAAGTTCACCGCGACGCTCGATCACATCTCGCGCGGGCGCTGGGGCATCAACGTCGTGACCGGTCATCGCGCCATCGAGCACGAGATGTTCGGCTGGAACCGGATCGAGCACGACCGGCGCTACGAGATGGCCGCCGAATTCGTCGACGCGGTGCAGCAGTTGTGGGCGCAACCGGACAATTTCAGCTACACGCCCGCGCTGTCGGGCTGGCGGCTGGGCGGCGCGTTCGTCACGCCGAAGCCACGCTACGGCCGCCCGCTGCTGATCAACGCGACCGGCTCCGACGCGGGCATCGAGTTCGCGGCGCGCTATTCGGACATCGTGTTCGTCACGAGCCCGGCCGGCCCCGACGCCGAACGCGCGATCGACGCCCTGCCCGCGCATACCGCGCGCGTGAAGGCGGCCGCCGCCGCGCGCGGCCGGACGATCCGCACGCTGCTCAACCCGCTCGTGATCTGCCGCGAAACGGCAGCCGAAGCGCGCGCGTATCGCGACGCGATCGTCGCGCATGCGGACGAAGGCAGCTTCCACCGTTTCGACAGCGACGCGCATGCGTGGCGAGGCGGCTTCGAACAACGCGCGCAGGCCGACGCGCGCGCGATCGGCGGCAACATCTCGATCACGGGTTCGCCGGAGGAAGTGGCGGACACCATCGTGCGGCTGCACCGCGCAGGCATCGACGGCATCCAGTTGAGCTTCTACGATTTCAAGCCCGATCTCGACTTCTTCGGCGAGCGCGTGCTGCCGCTGCTGCGCGACGCCGGCTTGCGGCGCTGACGCGGGCGGCGGACGTGTCGCCCGCCGCGGCGTTCACCGTTTCGACACGGCCGGGTCAGAACACGCGGCCTTCGGTGAGGTGCGTCGTCACGCCGTTCAGGTCGTAGTCGCCGATCACGCGCGCCTTGTGCAGCAGCGGGTTGTGGCTGAAGATCGTGCGCAGGTTGCGCCAGTGCCGGTCGAAGTTGTGTTCGCGCGCCGTCGCCGATGCCCCGCCGACTTCGAACAGCCGCTCGGCCGCGTGCAGCGCGAGCTTGCTGACGATGAGCTGCGTACGCGCGGTTGCGAGCGCGCTGTCGAGCACGCGTGCATCCGCATCGGCGTCGCCGGCCTCGATCGCGTCGGCGGAACGGTCGAGCGCCCGCGCGTTTTCGCGCACGAGCGCGTCGATCGCGTGACTGTGCGCGGACAGTTCGCCGACGACCTGCTGGATGAAGTGATCGTCGCGCGCGGTCGGCGCCGGGCTGTGCAGCACCGGGCGGCCGTGCGCGAGCACGTAACGGCGCGCATCGGCAACCACGTTGCGCACGATGCCCGCGCCCGTCGCGACGAGATGCAGCTGGCGCAGCGCGCCGCAATGGCGGCCGACGAGCGTCGAGCCGTCGCGCGGGGCCACTTCGTCCGCGAACACCTGCACGTCGTCGAGCAGCAGGCTGCCGCTCGCGGTCATGCGCTGGCCCATGCCGTCCCAGTCGTCGAGCACCTGCACGCCGTCGCGCGCGACGGGAATGATCACGGCGACCGCGTCGCCCTGCTCGTTCTCCACGTTGATGCGCGCGAAATCGGCGAACGCGGTGCCGGTCGAATAGTATTTGCGCCCCGTCACGCGATAGTGCTCGCCGTCCCGGCGCAGCACGGTGGTGTTCTCGCCCGGCCGCGACGTGCCGCGCTCGGTCGACGCACCGCCGAAGATCGCGCCGGCCAGTGCCCGCTCGAGCTGCACGTCGTTGAACGGCGTGCGCGGCGACAGCCGCAGCGTCTCGGTCTGGTCGTAGTGGATTCGCAGCGCGTGCGCGAGATTCGAATCGGCGGCGGCCAGCGTCGCGATCGTGTCGAACAGGTCGACCAGCGTGCCGCCGAGGCCGCCACGCGCGACCGGAATCCGCAGCACACCCAGCGCCGAGCGCCGGAAGCGTGCGAAGCCGTCGAACGGCAACTCGCGACGCGCCTCGCGTTGCGCGGCATCCTGCCCGATCGCGGTCGCGAGATCGGGCAGTGCGGCGAGCGCGTCGCGCAACGCGTCGCGCGGATCGACGGCATCACGGGCGGTCATTCTGCGGTTCCTTGTACGAGAAGTTCGGGAATGCCGCTGCGCGGTGCGATCGCGGCATCCGCGAACCGGCGCACATACGGCACCGCAAAGTATAGGGACGCCCCCGGTGTGCGTGAAAAGCCGATTTCAGCTTTTGTTATGCGTGTGCCGGGAATGGTCGAGCGACATCGCAGCGTCGCGCCATCGCGCGATACCCCGGCGCGGCGCGGTCGTGCGTGGCGACCGTCACGATTCCGTCGACGGGTCGGGTACGCGCACGATGCCCTCCGGATACCGGATGTCGATCAGCCCGTGCTTGTCGCGGATGCGGATCGGCGGCACGACCTCCACGCTCGCACGGTCGACGCCCTCGCACACGGCCAGGTTCGTATTGGTGCGGTAGTACACGCGCTGGTCGTCGACCGCAAAGGCCCAGTTCAGAAAGCGCAGGCTTCGTGCGTCGATTCCCGGCAACGGCTTGCGGTAGTTCTTCCCCCACAGCACGTGACCGTCGGCGTCGATCAGCATGTCGTGAAAGACGCCGCGCGCGGTCTCGACGTCGACGCGCCCCGGCTTCGTCACGATCTTGCCGTCGTAAAGGATCTGCGCGCCGAGCCGCGCATACCGGTAGCCGAGGCTCACCACGCCGGCCGGATCGTCGATGCCGCGCTTGCGCACACCGGCGCAGAACAGGTGCTTCGCATCCCGCGCGTACGCGCCGCCGATATGCGTCAGGCTGGCCACGTCGGCCTTGACGACGGTCAGGCGGCATGGGCCGCGATCGGGATCGTGGATGTCGCGCTCGACGTGGTAAGCCTGCCGTGCATCGCGATACCAGCCGCCGCCCAGGGGTTCCAGCGTGGCGGCATCGCCGTCGGCAACGAGCCCTTCGCCGGCATCGTCGTAGCTGAACGCGGCGCCGCCCGCGTAGTAGCGCAGCCCCGACGCATCGACGGCAAAGTGGTCGACCAGGTGCCGGAAGCTGCCCAGATCGAAGTTGTTGAGCGCGCGATACTGATGCCCGCTGCCGGTGCGGGCCCAGACGCGTTCGCCATCGCTGTGGAACGGCCCGCCGAGCGGGGCAAGCGGCTCGTTGCGCGTGTCGCGCCGCCGCCGCGCTTCCGCCTCCTCACGGCGCTGTGCCTCCTCGGCGTCGTAGATGGCCTGCTGCTCCGGCGTGACCCGCGCCGCATCCTCGTACTGCTGCATGTGGCGCGCATGCAGCGACTGCACGGTCGCGATGCAGTACACCGAATGCGGAACCGAGCGCAGATACAGCGCCCAGTCCTCGTCGTCGCACCGGTAGAACCAGTGGATTGCCTCACCGTCCCATCCGGCCGGGTCGGTGCGCGCGAGCAGCGCGGCCTTGACGTCCCGGACCTTGCCGGGCACGACGAAGGAAAGGCTGTAGCCGGTGTCACGGACGATGTCGAGGCTCTCATCCTCGAACAGGCTTCGCATCAGTTTTTCGAGTTCTTGCAAGGTCATGGGCGCGTGTCGACCCGGTGACGGGCCACGGAATGAACGGACGTGCGGCGGTCATTCTAACCATGGCGACGTGCGCTGCCCCGGCCTCCTTCGGGACATTCGGTCGATCCATCGCGTATCCGCCCGGATACGAACACGTCGACGGTCGTCATTTCGCCGCATCCGGTTCCCGATCGGGAACGAAACGAGCATTCCGTTGCCGGCACGGTCAATTCGTTTCCGTTCGGATACGAATTGATGCCTGCGCCAACGAGTTGTGCAATACTGTTCCCGATCAGATACGAAGCACGGAGGACGTCATGCACGAGATCCTGCCCGTCGGCACGATCGGCGCACTCGCCAACCTTATCCGCGCGGCACGGCTCCAGCAGGGATTTACGCGGGACGAACTCGCGAACGCCACGGGGCTTTCGCCGAAATTCATCAGCCAGGTGGAGGCCGGGAAACCCACCGCGCAGGTCGGCAAGATCCTGCTGCTGCTCGGCGAACTGGGCATCACTCTGCTCGCGCAATCGTCCATCGAGATTTCGGCGGCAAACGTGCTGAAGGCCGCGCAACGCCGCAGGAGCCGCCATGGCGAGTAGAACGCTGATCGCCTCCGCGAACGGGTTGCGCATGGGCGCGCTGACCGACGACAAAGGCGTCTGGTCGTTCACGTACGACGCGCAGTGGCCGGCATCGCCACGCGCGTACCCGCTGTCCCCCGCTTTCCCGCTGCGCGCCGGCACCTTCACCGACACCTCGACCGATCGCCCGGTCCAGTGGTTCTTCGACAACCTGCTGCCGGAAGAAGGCATGCGCACGTCGCTTGCGCGCGAGGCCAGGGTCGACGCCGCCGACGCGTGGGGCCTGCTCGCGTACTTCGGGCGCGAATCGGCCGGCGCGCTCACGCTGCTCGCGCAAGGCGAACAGGAAGCGGCCGGCAGCATGCAGCCGCTCCCGCTCGACGAACTCGAACGCCGCATCCAGGCGATGCCCGAGCGAGCGCTGACGGCCACCGCGCCCAAGCGCATGTCGGCGGCCGGCGCGCAGCAGAAGCTGCTGCTGATCCTGCGCGGCGACGCGCCGGACTACACGCTGTTCGAGCCGGTCGGCAGCGAACCGTCGATGCATCTGCTGAAACCGGACATGCGCGCCGCCGGCTATCCGCATTCGGCGATCAACGAGTTCTTCTGCATGAAGCTCGCGAAGCGGATGGGCCTCGACGTGCCCGACGTGCACTTTCTGCGCGCGCCGTCCGCATGCTACGTGATCGACCGTTTCGACCGCGATACCGCGTCGGAGCCGGCCGCACGGCTGCATACGATCGATGCGATGCAGTTGCTGAACTACGATCGCGGCTTCAAGTACCAGCGCGCGAACGCGGAAGAACTCGGCCGCGCGATCGGGCAGACCAGCACGCGCGCGCTGGCGCGCCTGTCGGTGTTCCGCTGGACGATCTTCAACGTGGTGGTCGGCAACGGCGACGCGCACCTGAAGAACCTGTCGTTCTTCGTCGACGCGCGCGGCTACCGGCTCGCGCCGTTTTACGACATCGTCAGCACGGTCGTCTATCACACGCCCACGCACCGGCCCGATCATCGCGGCGATCATTGGCCGCACTGCGAGCTGACGATGCCGCTCGGCGCGGCGGCGCGCTTCGCCGACATCGACCTGGGCGCGCTGGTCGCGTTCGGCCACGCGCTCGGGCTCAGGGAGAAGGCAGCCGAAAACGAGCTGCGGCGCTTTCTCGAACCGCTCGATCGCAGCGTCGCGCAGACGCTCGACGAAGTGCGCGAGGTCGCGCGCCCCGACGCCGGGGAAATGCGCCTGCTGAACTCGATCGTCTCGATGCCGATCGCGGAGATGGGCCGCGCGCTGCGGCAGGGGCGCGGGTAAGCGGCCGCGCACGGGTCGCGTGCCGTCCGCTCACCGCGGCCGATGCCTGACGAACCGGCCCCGGCCCGTGGTGAATGCCCTTCACAGGCTCGTCACGCCGCGAGTCCGGTCGGCGACGCAACCGCGACATCCGGATTGAACCGGGTCATGCAGTTCAGGTCGAGTGCGCGTATCTGCTCGGTCATGAAGTCGACGAAGATACGAATGCGCGTCGGAAGATGCTGCCGGCTGAGATAGCAGATATAGTGGCCGCGATCTTCCGGCACATGCTGCGCCAGCGCGACGACGAGTTCGCTCGAAGCGATATGGTCGCGGATCTGGTAACCCGCCATCTGCGCGATGCCCGAACCGTTCAGGACCGCACGCAGCACCAGGTCCGCGTCGTTGAACGTCAGCCGCGACTTCGGCAGGTATTTCTGCACGCGGCCGTCGACGTTGAACTCCCATTCGAATATGCGGCCGCTCGCAAAACGAAAGTTGATGCACTCGTGCCGGCCCAGATCCTCCAGACTCTGCGGAAGCCCGTGCGCGGCCACATACGACGGCGACGCGCAGAGCGCCATCTGCATCGGGATCAGTTGCCGGGCGATGATGCTCGAATCCTCGATGCGTCCATTGCGGAACGACACGTCGATTCGTTCGGATACCAGATCGACCGGCCGATCGTCGAGCAGCAGATCGATGACGATGTCGGGGTAGGCTTTCGCAAACGTTTCCAGCAGCGGCGCAACGATCTTCCGGCCGAAACCCACCGCCGAGCTGATCCGGATGAGGCCGCGCGGCGGCCCCTCCCGCAGTTCCAGCATGTCGTTCATGGCTTCGACGATCTGCGCCACGCCCTGGTGGCAGTTCTCGAAGAATCGCTGGCCTTCGCAGGTCAGTTCCGTCATGCGCGTGGTCCGCTGGAACAGCCGCGTACTCAACTGCGCCTCCAGCTTCTGGACGTTGCGGCTCACGGCCGGCCGACCGACGCCGAGACGTTCGGCGGCCTTGGTAAAGCTCCCCTCGCTCGCCACCGCGACGAACGCAAGGATGCCCGCGTAGCTTGCACCGAAGCTGGCCGACAATGCGTCGGCGCGCCCTGGCAAGTCGCGACGAACGCCGTGCTCCGACGTATCCGATCGATTCATTTCCGCTGCCCCCAGACATCCCGCCCATCCCGATTGCCCGTCGCAGGCGTACGCCTGCCCCCCACCTTCGACACGCGAATCAGCTTCCTGCGAGCCACCGGTCCAGGCCGATGGTGCCGAGTCGCGCTGCCCCGAGCGGCACGAGCGATCGTTCCTCGACGCGGCCGCCGTAATAGCGGGCCTCGCGATCGGTCACCACCGCACGCGTGTCGCCGACCGACTTCAGGTAGCGCGCGACGATCTCCGCGAACGGCGCGCGATCCGGGCCCGCGATCTCGACCGTGCCGTTCAGCGGCCCGGCCAGCGCGATCTGCGCGAGCAGCGCCGCGACGTCTTCCGCGGCAATCGGCTGAAACAGTCCGTCGCCGATGCGCACGGTCCCGTCTTCGGTGCCGGAATCCGCAATGCCGCCGATGAACTCCATGAATTGCGTGGCACGCACGATCGTGTACGGCACGCCGGCCGCCTCGATCGCCTGTTCCTGCGCGACCTTGGCCGCGAAATAGCCGTTCTCCGGCATCCGGTCGCAGCCGACGATCGACAGCGCGACGTGATGGCGCACGCCTGCGGCCACTTCGGCCTTGCCGAGATTGCGGGCCGACGTGCGGAAGAAATCCAGCACCGCCTGCGGTTCCCATGACGGCGCGTTCGCGACGTCCACGACGACGTCGGCGTCCGTCAATGCGTCGGTCAGGCCTTCGCCCGTGATGGAATTGACGCCGGTGCGCGGCGACGCCGCAAGCGCCTGGTGCCCTGCCTCGCCGAGCAACGTGACGACGCGTGAGCCGATCAGGCCCGAACCACCGATGACAACGATCTTCATCGCAAAATCTCCTGACGAAAGGGTTTTCCTGGAACGCGCGCGGCGTGTGACGCTCGCCGCCTCCGATGAAAACGGTCATGACCGTCGCATCGCATGGCGCAATTGTGGAAGAATCATGTCCTATCCATCAGTGCCAAGAATCGTCGATCGGACTGGTCCATGCCGTCCGCTCCCGTCGCCCACGAGACCGTGATGCCCGCCCAAACGCCCGCCCTGACCATCGAAATCGACCGGCACCATCAGTTGCCGATCTACCTGCAGATCTGCGAGCGATTCAGAACCGCGATCGCGGCGGGCCATCTGCGCCCCGGCGATCGCGTGCCCGCGCTGCGCGGCCTCGCGACGCAGCTGAACACGGCGCGCGGCACCGTCGAGCAGGCGTACACGATCCTGGTCGACGAGGGCTATCTGCAAATGCGCGGCGCGGCCGGCACGTTCGTCTCGCCGTCCCTGCCGAAATCGCTGACGCGGCCGACGCCCGCGCGCGGCGACGAGCAGGCATGGCGCCCCGACGACGCCCATCTCCGGATGCCGGGCAAGTCGCGCGAGCTTCCGCCTCCGCGCCGCCCACAGCCGATCGCGGTCGCGCTGAGCGGCGAGCCGCGCCCGTTGCAACCGGGGCTCCCCGCACTGGACGCGTTTCCGCGCAAGGTGTGGCACCGGCTCGTGTCTCAACGTGCACGCAGCGCCGAACGCGCGTTGCTCGGCTACCCGAATCCGGCCGGCTACCGGCCGCTACGCGAGCACATCGCCACCTATCTCGGCTTGTCGCGCGGCGTCACCTGCGTGCCGGAACAGGTGTTCATCACCGGCGGTTATCGCGCCACGCTGGAACTCGTGCTGCGCAGCCTCGCGCGGCCGAACGATCGCGTATGGTTCGAGGATCCCGGCTACCTGCTGGCCCGCACCTTCCTGTCCGAGACCGGTGTGCAGCTCGTTCCGGTACCGGTGGACGCCGAGGGCATCGACGTCGAGCGCGGCAAGCAGCTCGACGCGCACGCGCGCTTCGCGCTGGTGACGCCGTCGCATCAGAGCCCGCTCGGGCACACCCTGTCGCTTGCCCGGCGCATCGCGCTGCTGGACTGGGCGGAAAAGACGTCGGGCTGGATCGTCGAGGACGACTACGACAGCGAGTTTCGCTATCTCGGCCGCCCGCTGCAGGCGCTGAAGAGTCTCGACCGCCGGGATCACGTGATCTATTGCAGTACCTTCAGCAAGGCGATGTATCCCGGTTTGCGGCTCGCCTACGCGGTCGTGCCCGAGCGCGCGGTAGAGCGTGTCGATCGCGTCGCATGCAGCATGAATGCCGGCTCGCCGACCCTGCTGCAGGCCGCCCTGGCGGATTTCATCGAACAGGGGCACTTTGCCCGGCACCTGAAGCGCATGCGTGCGTTGTACGGCGAGCGGCGCACGCTGATCGTGAACGCATTGCGGCAGGCATTCGGCGAGCGGCTGATCGTCGAGCTGCCGCCCGGCGGAATCCAGTTCGCGGTGCAGTTCCCGGACGGGCCCGACGGGCCGGTCGACGACGTCGCCGTCGCCGCGCGCGCCCGCGAAGCGGGCCTTGCGATCCTGCCGCTCTCGATCTGGTATACGAACAGCCACACGCGGCAGACGCCGCGCGGGCTCGTCATCGGGTTCGCGAACATCGTCGATGCGGCCGAAGCGCACCGTCACGCGCACACGCTGCGCGCGTGCCTGGACCGCTGACGCACGAATTCGCGGCTGCGCCCGTCGCGCCGGGTTCCGGATTGGTGTCCGACGGGAAACAGACAATCGCCCTGAACGGCTATACCGCCGCCATGTGCACGCCTCTAGCATGGAAACGTCGTTCTTTCGTGGACGAACCAGGAATCAGGCTGCACCGGGCGATTGCCGTATTCGTCATACGATCGCTCGACACCCACCATTCGCGGCAGACGCAATTCGCGTGGGGCGTGCAGCCCCCTTCGCAAGACGTTTCGACCGTCGAAGCGCGTCGCTGAACTCGAGCAAGCATCATGGATGACAAGAAGCTGCAGGCCCCCTCGCTGTCTCTCCTCGACAGGTATCGGGGCCGTGACTTTCAACCCCTTTACACGACGACCGTCACCGTTTCCGGCGGTGAGACGGGACACGGCCGCGCATCCGGCGTGGCCCGCTCCGACGACGGCAATCTCGCGGTCGACCTGCGCCTGCCCGCCGAGTTCGGCGGGCCCGGCAACGGGACCAATCCGGAGCAGTTGTTCGCGGCAGGGTTCGCCGCGTGCTTCCACGGCGCGCTCAATCTGCTCGGGAAACGCGCCGAAATGGAGGCCCCCGATACGGCCGTGGAAGTGCAGGTGTCGTTCGGCCGCGACCCGATGGACGGTGGCTTTGCATTGCTCGTCGACGTTCGGGTGCGGATGCCTGGCGTCGATCGCAGCCTCGCGGAGGAAATGGTCCGCACCGCCGAGCGCCTGTGCCCGTATGCAAAGATGGCGCGGCAAGGCACCGTCAACATCATGACCGTCGTCGACTGAATCGACGCCTTGCGTGCCGCGGCGGCGTCTTGTTCGCCGACACCCTTCAGCCGCCGCCGCGTGACTGCACGCCCCGCCGCGCATCTCGTGACACGCGCGGGGCGCCGACCGATCAGCCGAACGATGCCAGCGGATTGCCCGCTGCCAGCGCGTCGGCGCGATTCGGCGCCGGCGGGTAGATCCACTGCGTGTTGATCATCTGCTTGCGCGCCTTTCCTTCCGCGTGCGTCAGTTTGATCTGCCGATCCCAGCCTTCCGAGTAGACAGCGCCCCACTCGCCAAGGTCGACGCATGTCGCATAGAACGGCTGGCGGTACGTCAGCGTCGGCACACCGATCAGATCCGCGGCAACGTTGTGTCCGCCGAATTGCCCCATCACGATCGCGTGCTGACACGACATCAATGCATCGTGCCCGTCGTCGTCGCACCGTGCCCGCGCCACGTCTCCCGCCACGAACACGTGCGGTGCGTCGGCGACCCGAAGATCGGCCGTGACCGCGACACGTCCGAGCGCATCGAGATGCGACGAGACTTGCGCCGCGAGCGGGCTGGCACGCATTCCGCCCGCCCAGATCACGGTCATCGCCTCGATATGCGTGCCCGACGCGGTGCGAACACCGTCGGCCGCGATCGACACGACACGCGAACCGAGCACGGCTTCGACGCCCAGCGAATCGAAGGCTTCAGCGACGTACGGGCGAGGATTGGGCCCGAGATCGGGACCGATGTCGTCCTGCGCGCCGATCACGACGACTCGGCTCTTCGCATCCGGGCCAAACCACTCGCGCAATCGCTTGGGCAACTCGGTCGCGACCTCGATACCCGTGAAGCCGCAGCCGACCACCGCGACCGTATTGCGTGCCGGCGATTCCGGCAGTTTCGCGAGCGCCGCGAAGTGCGCGTCGAGTGCGACCGCGTCCTCGATGCAGTCGACGGAGAACGCGTGTTCCGCGAGCCCCGGCACCGGCGGCCTGCTCAGCTTGCTGCCGCTGGTCAGCAACAGCCGGTCATACGCGATCAGGCGCTTCTCGCCGTCGGCGCAAGCAACACCGACCGTCTTCTCGCGAACGTCGATCTCCTCGACACTGCCCTCGATAAATTTCACGCCGACGGCATCGAGCAGCGGCAGCAGCGGCGCGGCCATTTGCTGCGGCCCGCTTTCGTACAACCGCGGCCGGATCTGCAATTCCGGCTTCGGGGAAACCAGCGTGATTTCAACGTCACTGCCCGTGACGCCGGCACTGTTCAGCACGCGAGCCGCGC